>NZ_QKLN01000006.1:0-317581 GCF_003225665.1 Pseudomonas sp. TKO26 | reverse complement strand
GGATCGGCCTGGGGGCGATGGGGGGCGGGCGGGTGATCGATACCCTGGGCCTGGGCAGCCTGGGGATGGCGGCGTCGGCGTTCATTCTGCTGTCGATTGCCCTGGCCTTGCTGCTGATGAACCTCAAGACGCCCCAGGCCTGCGCCTCTGTCAATGCGCCAGGGGCGTGAACAGTTCGCGGCGCGCACCCTCGGTGATGGCCAGGATGCCGGGGTGCTTGACCTTGCGCTCCACCGAGATGGCATAGAACGATTCGGTCACGGCGTCGGTCTGGCCAATCAGCTGGACGCCGTACTGCTGCCGGACTTCCTCGGCAATCACGCTGGGGGCGATGAAGATCCCGCTGCCGGATTGGCCGAAGGCCTGCATCAGGGCGCTGTCGTCGAATTCGCCGATGATCCGCGGCTGCAGTTGCTGTTCGGCGAACCAGCGTAGTAGGCGGCTGCGCACCACGGTTTCCTGCCCGGGAATCAGCAGCGGCGCACCGTGCAGGCCGCGAGGGAAGTCGGCGCCGTGCTGCTGGGCCAGTTCGGTGGTGGCGAAGAAGCTGATGCCGCATTCCCCAAGCTTCTGGCTGTAGCCCTTGATGTCCAGGTGCGAGGGCATCGGGCTGTCGGAGATCACCAGGTCCAGGCGCTGGATGGCCAGATCCGCCAGTAGCCGTTCGAGTTTGTCTTCGCGGCAGGTCAGGCGAATCGGCTCGCTGAGCTCCATGGTCGGGGCGATCAGGCGATAGACGATGGACTTGGGCACCACATCCGCCACGCCGACCCGGAACTGGATCTGCTGCTCGTCGGGGCGGGCGCGGAGCATGGCTTCCAGTTCGCCGCCGAGCTGGAACATCTGTTCGGCGTAGGGCAGTGCCTGGCGTCCGGCTTCGCTCAGTTCCAGCTGGCGCCCGACCCGGCGAAACAGTTCGATACCGTAGGTCTGTTCCAGCAGGCTGATCTGGCCGCTGATGGTTTGTGGGGTCAGGTTGAGCTGCTCGCAGGCGCGCACGATGCTGCCGGTCTTGGCCACAACCCAGAAGTAATGCAGTTGGCGGTAGTTGAGCATGGTGATTATCAGTTCGTAAAAACCGAAGTATAACTGCAAAAAATACGAATTTTCCTGAAGTATTCGTCTCCCTAGAATGCCCCGCTATCGACGGGGCCCGCATGGCCCTGTCCGTTCTATCGAGGAATACGGCATGTCATTCAAAACCCTGGGCGCGGCCTCGTTGCTGGCCCTGTCTATGCTGACCCTGGCGGGGTGTGATCAGGCGGAAAAAAGCGCCCAACAAGTGCTGGACAAGGCCGCCGAGACGGCCAAGCAAGCCATCGATGACACCCACAAGGCTGCCGAACAGGCCTTGAGCGAGGCCACGCAAAGCGTGACCGGCAAGGAAAAACCAGAGGATGACGCGGCCAAGAAGCCCGACTCTTCCCAGGAAATCTGACTTTTCATTTCACCGATGCAGGATTGACCCATGGATTACCTTTTACAGCTCGCTGCCAGCCCCACCGCCTGGGTAGCTCTGGCCACTCTGGTGGTGATGGAGATCGTGCTTGGCATCGATAACCTGATCTTTATTTCCATCCTCACCAACAAGCTGCCGGAAAAGCACCGGGCCAAGGCGCGGCGCATCGGGATCAGCATGGCGTTGTTCCTGCGTCTGGCGCTGCTCAGCACCATTGCTTTCATCGTCCAGCTCACCGAGCCGGTGATCGACGTGCTGGGGCAGAGTTTCTCCTGGAAGGACATGATCCTGATTGCCGGTGGCCTGTTCCTGGTATGGAAAGCCACCACCGAGATCCATCAGAGCATGGATCCTGAGCCCGAGAAGCCCGCGACTGCCACTTCCAAGGTGAGCATCGGGTTTGCCGCGGCGATCGGGCAGATTCTGATGCTGGACCTGGTGTTCTCCATCGACAGCATCATTACCGCGGTGGGCATGACCGAGCACCTGCCGATCATGATCATTGCCGTGGTGATCTCGGTGCTGGTGATGTTGCTGGCCGCCGAACCGCTGGCCAAGTTCATCCATGACAACCCGACCGTGGTCATGCTGGCCCTGGGCTTCCTGATCATGATCGGCATGACCCTGATCGCCGAAGGTTTCGGCGCCCATGTGCCCAAGGGCTATGTGTACGCGGCGATGGCGTTCTCGGCGGCCATTGAGAGCTTGAACATGCTGGCCCGCCGGGCTCGGCAAAAGCGCCAGGCGCAGCAGACCGAGGTCTGATTCGTAGCCAAGGCAAACGGCCGTCTGCACTCGCTGGAGTCAGGCGGCCGTGTCGTTTTACGGGAGGGAAGGTGGGTCAGTGCACAGTGGCGGGGCGCCGGGCGCTCTTTTCGCTTTCGATGCCTGGCTTGCGGGGCTGGGGATGGTGGCGGCGGGTGATACGCAGCACGCCCCAGAGCATGGCGCCGGCGACGGCCAGCCAGCCCAGGATCAGCATCAGGATTGTCGTTGTCAGGCTCATCAGTGCCTCCTTACATGCCCTGTCCAGGGCACACACACTTACCAATGGACAGTCTAGTAGCCCCTGTGTTTCAGGCTATTGACCAATAGTCGCGAGTCTTCGAACACTTCGCTCTATGGTTTTCAATTAACTGTTGCCTAACGCTATACCCTCGCCCGTGAGGGCCCTATGATCAAGCCCCCAGCCGGAGCAGGGTCGTCCGGCGTCTGTCTATTAGAGAGCAATGATGGTGCGGGTATTTCCTCGATTTCGAGCGGCGCTGCTGGTCAGCGCCTGTGTTCTGGGCCTGGCCGGTTGTGCTGGCAGCGTGGCACCGGAGATTCAGCGACTGCCGGAGCGGGTGGAGCTCAACAGCGTGCCGTTCTTCCGTGGCGAGATGTACCAGAGCGCTCCCGGAGCGCTAGCCAGTATGTTGTCGCAACAGGGCGTCGTGATTACCCCCGGACTGCTGGACAAGCCTTTGCACCTGCCGGGAGCCGAGGCGCAGTTGCAGCAGAACCTGCAGGGCCTGGCCCGGCAATACGGCATGGTGGTCTATCCCCTGGATGATCAGCTGTCGGCCTTGCTGACCCAGGTGGCTGCGGGCTATCCGGTGCTGGTGCGTTTTACCGAGGGTTCGAGCTTGTGGGCGCAGCCGCGCTATGCGGTGCTTGCCGGTTATAACCGGGAAAAGCAGACAGTGCTGTTGCGGGGGGCGAAAGACCGTCGGCAGCTGATGAGCTTCAGTGCCTTCGAGTCGTCCTGGAAAGACGCCGGCAGTTTCGCGGTATTGATTCAGGCGCCCAATCAGCTACCGGCCAAGGTCGATCGCCAGCGCTGGTTGAACGCGGCCAATGAGCTGGCCCGGGCCGGCCAGGAGCAGGCGGCGGCTCGGGCCGGCAAGGCGCTCGACGGTTATTGAACGCTCTACAGACAACAACGGCGCCTTGGGGCGCCGTTGTTGTTGCTGGAGATCAATGTGAGGCTTGCGGGGCTGCGTTCTGGTGGTTCTTGAGGTTCTTGTCGGCCTTGTAGCGCAGGGCTACGTCCGGCACCGAACCGCTTTTGCCGGTTTCGACCCAGTTGCGGATGCGGCTGGCGTCGGCAAAGTGGGTGTACTTGCCGAAGGCGTCGAGAATCACCAGGGCTACCGGGCGATTGCCCATGCTGGTGACCAGCACCAGGCAGTGGCCGGCCTGGTTGGTGAAGCCGGTCTTGGTGATCTTGATGTCCCATTTTTCCTTGTTGACCAGGTGGTCGGTGTTGCGAAAGCCCAGGGTGTAGTTGGGTTTGCGGAACGCCACGGTCTTTTCCTTGGTGGTGCTCAGTTCGCTCAGCAGCGGGTATTTGCGAGCGGCCACCAACAGCTTGCTCAGGTCGCGAGCGGTGGAGACGTTGTGGATCGACAGTCCGGTGGGCTCGACATAGCGGGTATGGGTCATGCCCAGGGACTTGGCCTTGGCGTTCATGGCGGCGATGAACGCCGAGTAGCCGCCTGGATAGTGATGGGCGAGGCTGGCGGCTGCGCGGTTTTCCGAGGACATCAGGGCAATCAGCAAGGTGTCGCGACGGCTCAGCTCACTGTTGAGCTTGACCCGGGAAAACACGCCCTTCATCTCCGGGGTGTCGCTGATGTTCATGGAAATGTGTTCATCCAGTGGCAGCTTGGCGTCGAGCACGATCATGGCAGTCATCAGCTTGGTGACCGAGGCGATGGGCACCACAACGTCCGGGTTGCTGGAGTAGATGACTTTGTTGGTCTGCAGATCCAGCAGCAGGGCGCTGCCGGAGGCGATATGCAACTGTGAAGTGTCTCTTGGCGCCGCGGTGGTTTCGCTGGCGTCGACGCTGTGCGCGATCAAGGTGCCGGACACAGCAAACAACAAGCTGAGGATGGAGAGACGAATTTTCACGCGGGCGGACTCGATAAAGATGGATATGCCGTCTGGCAACGGGTTTTTTCGGGAAAACGTTACATTTTATGAATATAGCTGAGGAACTGTCGATTGTTCTTCAGCGGTCAGTCGAAAACCCTTAAAAACCAAGAAAAAACACCAGTTTTTCCCTGAGTGGCAGGTGTTCGTCAGGATAGGCTCGGCTTGGCCTGGGGCGCTAAGATTCAGGAGCTATATGCCGGGAGTTGGGAGTGTGAGGCGGTGGCATAAAAAAGCCCGCCAATGGCGGGCTGATTGAAGCGCGCTGGCAAAAACTCAGCTGTGCAGCGTTTCAGCGGCGTACAGGGTGTTTTCCAGCAGGCAGGCGCGGGTCATGGGGCCGACGCCGCCAGGTACGGGGGTGATCCAGCCGGCGCGGGGCAGGGCGGTCTCATACACGACGTCGCCCACCAGTTTGCCGTCTTCCTGACGATTGATGCCCACGTCGATGACGATGGCGCCTTCCTTGATCCATTCGCCCTTGACCAGGCCAGGCTTGCCAGCGGCAACCACGACCAGATCGGCACGGCCAACGTGGCCGGCTAGGTCTTTGGTGAAGCGGTGGGTCACGGTCACGGTGCAGCCCGCCAGCAGCAACTCCATGGCCATCGGACGACCGACGATATTGGAAGCGCCCACGACGACTGCGTCCATGCCGTACAGATCGGCACCGGTGCTTTGTAGCAGGGTCATGATGCCCTTGGGAGTGCAGGGGCGCAGCAGGGGGATGCGCTGGGCCAGGCGACCGACGTTATAAGGATGGAAGCCATCTACGTCTTTGTCCGGGCGAATGCGCTCAAGCAACAAGGAGGCATCCAGGTGCTCGGGCAGTGGCAATTGCAACAGGACGCCGTCGATGTTCGGGTCATCGTTGAGCTTGTCGATCAGGCCGGCCAGATCTTCTTGAGTCGTGTTGGCAGGCAAGTCATAGGCTTGTGAAAGGAAGCCGACCTCTTCGCAGTCTTTACGCTTGTGCGAGACATAAACCTGAGAGGCCGGGTCGCTGCCGACCAGAATCACCGCGAGGCCCGGAGTACGCAGGCCTTGCTGGCGACGCTCGGCGACACGTTTGGCGATCTGCTGGCGCAGGCTAGCGGCGATCGCTTTGCCGTCGATTAGTTGTGCAGTCATGACGCGTGATTAACCATCGAGAGGGAGAGAAAAAGAGAACGCATTCTCGCATGTCGGGACGTGAGGGCAAAGGCGCTTGGTCTGCAAATTCCCCTAACTCCTTTAATTAAATGAATTTTTTTTAAAAAAGAGTTGACGACCTAACGGCCCGTCTATAACATTCGTCGCACTTGTCGGGCACAGCCTAGCACTGGTTAAGAAGGTCGGGCAGAGTTGATGTTTAACTCATAACGACTGAAAGCAATTAGTTTGTAGTCATTAGAGAATACAGATTAATAAGGCGCCCGTAGCTCAGCTGGATAGAGCATCCGCCTTCTAAGCGGATGGTCGCAGGTTCGAGTCCTGCCGGGTGCGCCATTAGGCAGCTTTGGCACAAGTAACGCAATATGGTGGGCGTAGCTCAGTTGGTAGAGCACAGGATTGTGACTCCTGTTGTCGTGGGTTCGATCCCCATCGTCCACCCCATATTCGAAAAAGGCGCCAGATTAATAGTCTGGCGCCTTTGCTTTAGAAGCTTGTTAAGCGGACGTGGTGGAATTGGTAGACACACTGGATTTAGGTTCCAGCGCCGCAAGGTGTAAGAGTTCGAGTCTCTTCGTCCGCACCATTAAAGTAGCTAGTTAATAGCAGATCACGGCGCAGCACCTGAAAGGGGCTGCGCCGTTTTCGTTTCTGGATTCGATGCTGTTTTGTCGCATTGTAGTGGGCTGGCCGGTGGTGCCAGATCCGCTCTTGGTCGTCAGGTGTTTGAATTCGGCTGTTGGCTGGTGTCTGTCAGTGGTGGTCTGGTCGATCCCTTCTATATATAGAAGGATTGGTTTAGAGCCCCTGGCTGGATTTGTAGTAATTGCTCTCATGGCGAGGCTCAACCTTTTGTCCCCGCCTTCACATTGTCGGTCGTATTTCACCCTTTTTCAGTATGGTGACTTCTTGAGTTTGACCCACTAGAATGCATGCCCTTGATTCTGGGGTCGGAAAACGGCCGGCTAACGTCTGTGCAACGAGGAATATCCATGCAAGTTTCTGTTGAAAATACTTCTGCTCTTGAGCGCCGCATGAGCATCACCGTGCCGGCTGAGCGCATCGAGAGCCAGGTCAACAAGCGTCTGCAGCAGACTGCCCAAAAGGCCAAAATCCCAGGCTTCCGTCCTGGCAAGGTTCCAATGAGCGTGATTCGTCAGCGTTATGAGGCTGACGCGCGTCAAGAAGCAGTAGGTGACGTGATCCAGGCTTCTTTCTATGAAGCTGTTGTTGAGCAGAAGCTGAACCCAGCCGGCGCTCCTTCGGTCGAGCCTAAAGTGCTGGAGAAGGGCAAGGATCTGGAATACGTTGCCACTTTCGAAGTTTTCCCAGAGTTCACCGTTGCCGGTTTCGAAAGCATCGCTGTTGAGCGCCTGAGCGCTGAAGTGGCTGATGCCGACCTGGACAACATGCTGGAAATCCTGCGCAAGCAGAATGTTCGCTTTGAAGTGGTTGATCGCGCTGCGCAGAACGATGATCAACTGAACATCGATTTCGTTGGCAAGGTCGACGGCGAAGCTTTCGCAGGTGGCTCAGCTAAGGGCACTCAGCTGGTGTTGGGTTCCGGTCGCATGATTCCTGGTTTCGAAGACGGTCTGGTTGGCGCTAAAGCTGGCGAAGAGCGTGTTCTGAACCTGACCTTCCCTGAGAACTACCAGAACCTGGATCTGGCCAACAAAGCCGCCGAGTTCACTGTTACTGTCAACAGCGTTTCCGAGCCTAAGCTGCCTGAGCTGACCGAAGAGTTCTTCGCTCAATTCGGGATCAAGGAAGCGGGTCTGGATGGTTTCCGTGCCGAAGTTCGCAAGAACATGGAGCGCGAACTGCGTCAGGCTATCAAGTCCAAAGTGAAGAATCAGGTTATGGACGGTCTGTTGGCCTCCAACCCGATCGAAGTGCCGAAAGCGCTGCTGGACAACGAAGTTAATCGTCTGCGCGTTCAAGCTGTTCAGCAGTTCGGCGGCAACATCAAGCCTGACCAATTGCCGGCTGAGCTGTTCGAAGAGCAGGCTAAGCGCCGTGTAGTGCTGGGTCTGATCGTCGCCGAAGTGGTTAAGCAATTCGACCTCAAGCCTGATGAAGCCCGCGTTCGCGAGCTGATCCAGGAAATGGCTTCGGCTTACCAGGAGCCTGAGCAAGTCGTGTCCTGGTACTACAAGAACGAGCAGCAGTTGAACGAAGTCCGTTCTGTTGTGCTGGAAGAGCAAGTTGTGGATACTGTTCTGCAGAAAGCTAGCGTGACCGACAAATCGGTCTCTTACGAAGAAGCGGTCAAGCCGGTAGAAGCACCTCAAGCCGACTGATCCTTTTTTCGTTCGAAGCACACACCATAAGCCAGCCTTCGTGCTGGCTTATGCGTATTCAAGACATGACTATTTGGGAGTGACTGCAGGACATGTCCCGCAATTCTTATTATCAGCAGAGCTCTGACATCCAGGCCGCAGGCGGCCTGGTCCCGATGGTTATCGAGCAGTCCGCCCGTGGCGAACGCGCCTATGACATTTATTCGCGCCTCCTGAAGGAGCGAGTGATCTTCCTGATTGGCCCGGTAGAGGACTACATGGCCAACTTGGTTGCGGCGCAACTGCTGTTCCTTGAAGCGGAAAACCCGGACAAGGACATCCATCTCTACATCAACTCGCCAGGTGGCTCGGTGACTGCTGGCATGTCGATCTACGACACCATGCAATTCATCAAGCCTGACGTTTCGACGATCTGCATCGGTCAGGCATGTAGCATGGGGGCGTTCCTGCTCGCTGGCGGTGCCGCGGGCAAGCGTCATTGCCTGCCTAACTCGCGGATGATGATTCACCAACCGCTCGGCGGTTTCCAAGGCCAGGCGTCGGATATTGACATTCATGCCAAGGAAATCCTGCACATTCGTTCGCGCCTGAACTCGCTGCTGGCTCACCATACTGGTCAGAGCCTTGAAACCATTGAGCGTGACACTGAGCGTGACAACTTCATGAGCGCCGAGCGCGCCGCGGAGTACGGTCTGATCGACTCCGTGATCAACAAGCGTCAAATGCCTGCCTAAGCAACTCAAATGTAGGCGGCTTATCTAACTGGCCGCCTGCGGACTTGAAAAAGCCCGCAATTGCCTTCATCTTGTGTTGCAAGCCTATCGGATTTGGATCGATCGAATGACTGACACCCGCAACGGCGAGGACAACGGCAAACTGCTTTATTGCTCCTTCTGTGGCAAAAGCCAGCATGAAGTACGCAAATTGATTGCCGGCCCCTCGGTCTTTATCTGCGACGAGTGCGTCGACTTGTGCAATGACATCATCCGTGAGGAGGTGCAGGAGGCACAGGCCGAAAGCAGCGCGCATAAATTGCCTTCGCCTAAAGAAATCAGCGGCATCCTTGATCAGTATGTGATTGGTCAGGAGCGTGCGAAAAAGGTTCTGGCGGTAGCGGTATACAACCACTACAAGCGTCTGAATCAGCGTGACAAAAAGAACGACGATGTCGAACTCGGCAAGAGCAATATCTTGCTGATCGGGCCTACAGGTTCGGGTAAGACGCTTTTGGCGGAAACCCTGGCTCGTCTGTTGAATGTGCCGTTCACCATTGCCGACGCAACCACCCTGACCGAAGCCGGTTATGTGGGTGAGGACGTTGAGAACATCATTCAGAAATTGCTGCAGAAGTGCGATTACGACGTAGAAAAAGCTCAGATGGGCATTGTTTACATCGATGAAATCGACAAGATTTCGCGCAAGTCTGATAACCCTTCGATTACTCGGGATGTTTCCGGCGAGGGCGTTCAGCAGGCTCTGTTGAAGTTGATCGAGGGTACGGTCGCTTCCGTTCCTCCTCAAGGTGGTCGCAAGCACCCGCAGCAGGAGTTCCTGCAAGTCGACACTCGCAACATCCTGTTTATCTGTGGCGGCGCTTTCTCGGGTCTGGAGAAGGTTATCCAAAACCGCTCCACCCGTGGCGGCATCGGCTTCAACGCCGAAGTTCGCAGTAAGGAAGAGGGCAAGAAGGTCGGTGAGTCCCTGCGTGAAGTTGAGCCTGACGATCTGGTCAAGTTCGGTCTGATCCCGGAGTTCGTCGGTCGTCTGCCGGTTCTTGCGACGCTGGATGAGCTGGACGAGGCTGCCTTGATTCAGATTCTTACTGAACCGAAGAACGCCCTGACCAAGCAGTATGCAAAGTTGTTCGAGATGGAAGGTGTGGACCTGGAGTTCCGTACTGACGCATTGAAGTCGGTCGCCAAGCGAGCGCTTGAGCGCAAGACTGGTGCGCGTGGTCTGCGCTCGATTCTCGAAGGTGTTCTACTCGATACTATGTATGAGATCCCCTCGCAATCCGAGGTGAGTAAAGTAGTGATCGATGAAAGCGTTATTGAAGGCAAGTCCCAGCCACTGTACATCTATGAGAACAGTGAGCCGGCGGCCAAGGCTGCTCCAGACGCGTAAGTGTCGTGGTGTTGCTTAAAAGAAGGGGCCTTCGGGCCCCTTTCCTTTTAGCGTCTTTAAAGTGCTGTCTTTAAGCTTGTTTTTTTTGCAGGCAGCCCCCATCTTGGTTTCAAGCTTACTTCCATCTGTTTACGGCCGTACGGCCGCCGTAGAGGCGAAATCATGAAGACAACCATCGAATTGCCTCTCCTGCCATTGCGTGATGTCGTGGTTTATCCGCACATGGTTATCCCGCTGTTCGTGGGGCGCGAGAAGTCGATCGAAGCCCTCGAGGCAGCGATGACGGGCGACAAGCAGATTCTTCTGCTGGCACAGAGAAACCCTGCTGATGATGATCCCGGTGAAGATGCACTCTATCGCGTAGGTACCATTGCGACTGTCTTGCAGTTGCTCAAATTGCCTGATGGCACCGTCAAGGTGCTGGTCGAAGGCGAACAGCGCGGCGCTGTGGAACGCTTCAGTGAAGTTGATGGTCACTGCCGTGCTGAAGTCTCTCTGATTGACGAGGTCGACGCTCCTGATCGTGAGTCAGAAGTGTTCGTCCGCAGTTTGCTGTCCCAGTTCGAGCAGTATGTGCAACTGGGCAAGAAAGTCCCGGCCGAGGTGTTGTCTTCTCTCAACAGCATCGACGAGCCAAGTCGCCTGGTAGATACCATGGCGGCGCACATGGCTTTGAAGATCGAGCAGAAGCAGGAAATCCTCGAGATCATTGATCTGTCAGCCCGAGTCGAGCATGTCCTGGCATTGCTGGACGCCGAGATTGATTTGCTGCAAGTGGAAAAGCGCATTCGCGGCCGCGTCAAGAAGCAAATGGAGCGCAGCCAGCGTGAGTACTACCTGAATGAGCAAATGAAGGCCATTCAGAAAGAGTTGGGTGATGGTGACGAAGGCCACAATGAAATCGAAGAGCTGAAGAAGCGCATCGATGCCGCCGGCCTACCCAAAGATGCCATGACCAAGGCTCAGGCCGAGCTGAACAAGCTCAAGCAGATGTCACCGATGTCTGCCGAAGCCACTGTGGTTCGCTCCTACATCGACTGGTTGGTGCAGGTGCCGTGGAAGGCTCAGAGCAAGGTGCGTCTGGACCTGGCACGTGCCGAAGATATCCTCGATGCCGACCACTATGGTCTGGAAGAAGTCAAAGAGCGGATTCTCGAATACCTCGCCGTACAAAAGCGGGTTAAGAAGATCCGTGGTCCGGTGTTGTGCCTCGTCGGGCCTCCAGGGGTGGGCAAAACCTCCCTGGCCGAATCGATCGCCAACGCAACCAATCGCAAGTTTGTGCGCATGGCCCTGGGTGGTGTTCGGGATGAAGCGGAAATCCGTGGACACCGTCGGACTTACATCGGTTCGATGCCGGGAAGATTGATTCAAAAAATGACAAAGGTGGGTGTGCGCAACCCACTGTTCCTGCTTGATGAAATCGACAAGATGGGCAGTGATATGCGCGGTGATCCAGCCTCTGCCTTGCTTGAGGTTCTGGATCCCGAGCAGAACCATAATTTCAACGACCACTATCTGGAAGTCGATTACGACCTGTCCGATGTGATGTTCCTGTGCACCTCCAACTCGATGAATATCCCTCCGGCGTTGCTGGACCGGATGGAGGTGATTCGTCTGCCGGGCTATACCGAGGACGAGAAGATCAACATTGCGATCAAGTACCTGTCGCCCAAGCAAATCCAGGCCAACGGTCTGAAGAAGGGCGAGCTGGAATTCGATCCGGATGCGATCCGCGACATCATTCGTTACTACACCCGCGAAGCCGGTGTGCGTGGGCTGGAGCGCCAGATTGCCAAGGTCTGCCGCAAGGCGGTGAAAGAGCATGCAATGGAAAAACGCTTCTCGGTGAAAGTGACTTCCGAGTTGCTGGAACACTTCCTTGGTGTGCGTAAATTCCGCTACGGCTTGGCAGAGCAGCAAGATCAGATCGGCCAGGTAACGGGGCTGGCCTGGACTCAGGTCGGCGGCGAACTGCTGACCATCGAAGCTGCTGTGGTGCCGGGCAAGGGCCAGTTGATCAAGACTGGTTCCCTGGGCGATGTCATGGTCGAGTCGATCACCGCAGCATTGACCGTGGTACGCAGCCGGGCGAAGAGTTTGGGTATTCCCCTGGACTTCCACGAGAAGCGCGATACCCATATCCATATGCCTGAAGGGGCAACCCCCAAAGACGGCCCTAGCGCAGGCATAGGCATGTGCACGGCGCTGGTTTCCGCATTGACCGGGATCCCGGTACGGGCTGATGTGGCGATGACTGGTGAAATCACTCTGCGTGGTCAGGTGTTGGCCATCGGTGGTCTGAAAGAGAAACTACTCGCAGCTCATCGGGGTGGAATCAAGACAGTGATCATTCCTGAAGAGAATGTTCGCGATTTGAAAGAAATTCCTGACAATATCAAGCAGGATCTGCAGATTAAACCGGTTAAATGGATTGACGAAGTCCTGCAAATTGCGCTGCAATACGCGCCGGAGCCCTTGCCGGATGTGGCTCCCGAGATAGTTGCAAAGGACGAAAAACGCGAGTCTGACTCTAAGGAAAGAATTAGCACGCATTAGTACGCATTAGCCTGGGGGGCTTCCTTGACAGCTTTTTAGAGCCCTTGTTATAAAGCGGCTCTTAAGTGTCTGTAGGCCATTCAGCACTCGTTTTTGCTTTCACCAAAAAACTTAGAATCATACTCATAGATATATAAGGGGACTTAGAGTGAACAAGTCGGAACTGATTGATGCTATCGCTGCATCTGCTGATCTCCCGAAAGCTGCTGCTGGCCGTGCGCTGGACGCAGTAATCGAATCCGTTACCGGCGCTCTGAAGGCCGGTGACTCTGTTGTTCTGGTTGGTTTCGGTACCTTCTCCGTAACTGATCGTCCAGCTCGTATCGGCCGTAACCCACAGACCGGTAAGACTCTGGAAATCGCCGCTGCTAAAAAGCCAGGTTTCAAAGCCGGTAAAGCACTGAAAGAAGCCGTTAACTAAGTTTCTTCAGGGTCTTTGCCCATCCGGGTCGGGGTCATGCCTGATCTGGCAGCGGGGCGCCAGTTGACCGATGCACCATCGGTTTACGCAGAGGGTTGCAGATTCGACTCTCGTCCGCTCCGCCAGTTACGAGAAGGCGCATCCTCGGATGCGCCTTTCTTCTATCCGGATTCTACCCACGCTCCACGGCTGCTCAAATTGAATTACGGCCGTTTTTGGGGGACGTATGCTGCAGAATATCAGGGACAATTCACAAGGCTGGATTGCCAAAACCATCATCGGGGTCATCGTCGCGCTTTTGGCGTTGACCGGTTTCGATGCCATTTTCAAGGCCACTACCCATAACCAGGACGCGGCCAAGGTCAACGGCGAGGAAATCACTCAGAACGAGTTGAGCCAGGCCGTCGACATGCAACGCCGTCAGTTGATGCAACAGTTGGGCAAAGACTTCGATGCCTCCCTGCTGGATGAGAAGATGCTGCGTGAAGCCGCTCTGAAAGGGCTGATCGATCGCAAGCTGTTGCTGCAAGGGGCGAAGGATTCCAAGTTCGCGTTTTCCGAAGGCGCACTGGATCAAGTGATCCTGCAGACACCTGAGTTCCAGGTGGACGGCAAATTCAGCCCCGAGCGTTTCGACCAGGTCATCCGTCAACTGGGTTACACCCGTCTGCAATTCCGCCAGATGCTGGCTCAGGAAATGCTGATCGGCCAGGTACGTGCCGGTCTTGCCGGCAGCGGTTTTGTGACCGACGCCCAGGTGCTGGCCTTCGCACGTCTGGAAAAACAGACCCGTGATTTCGCCTCCCTGACCATCAAGGCCGATCCGGCGGCAGTCAAGCTGACCGACGAAGAGGTCAAGGCCTACTACGATCAGCACGCCAAGGAGTTCATGACTCCTGACCAGGTGGTCATCGATTACATCGAGTTGAAGAAGGCCGCATTCTTCGACCAGGTCAGCGTCAAGGACGAAGACCTGCAAGCGCTGTATCAGAAGGAAGTCGCCAACCTGTCCGAGCAACGTCGTGCCGCGCACATCCTGATCGAAGTCAACGACAAGGTGAACGAGGCTCAGGCCAAGGCCAAGATCGAAGAGATCCAGGCTCGTCTGGCCAAGGGTGAAAGCTTCGAAGCACTGGCCAAGGAGTTCTCCCAGGATCCAGGTTCGGCCAATAACGGCGGTGACCTGGGCTACGCCGGCCCAGGTGTTTATGACCCGATCTTCGAAAAAGCGCTGTATGCGCTGAACAAGGATCAGGTTTCGGCGCCAGTACGTACCGACTTCGGTTTCCACCTGATCAAGTTGCTGGGCATCGAGGCACCGCAAGTGCCGAGCTTCGCCAGCCTCAAGGACAAGCTGACCCGCGATCTGAAAACTCAGCAGGTCGAGCAGCGTTTTGTCGAGGCCACCAAGCAGCTTGAGGATTCGTCGTTCGAGGCATCCGATCTGGCTCAGCCGGCTCAGGATCTGAAACTGACTGTTCACACCTCCGCGCCGTTCGGCCGCGAGGGCGGTGATGGCATCGCCGCCAACCGTAACGTGGTGCAGGCTGCTTTCAGTACCGAGGTTCTCGATGAGGGTGCCAACAGCACCGCTATCGAACTGGATCCGGAAACCGTCGTGGTGCTGCGTGTCAAAGAGCACCACAAGCCCGAGCAACTGCCGCTGGAAGGTGTTGCCACTGCCATTCGCGCGCAATTGGCCAAGGAGCACGCCAGTGCTGCGGCCAAGACCAAGGCCGAAGAACTGATCGCCAGCTTGCGTGATGGCAAGACCGCGCTGAACAAGCCGGTGGACGGTCAGAGCTGGAAAGTCATGCAAGCCGTGACTCGTGGCCAGGACGGTGTCGATCCGACCGTACTGCAGGCGCTGTTCCGCATGAGCAAGCCCGAGTCCAAAGACAAGCCGACCTTCACCAGCGTGACTCTGCCCAACGGCAACTTGCTGGTGCTGCAACTCAACAGCGTCAACGAAGCGGCCGCGCCGACCGAGGAAGAGAAGGTTCAATACCGTCGCTTCCTGGCCTCGCGTATCGGCCAGCAGGACTTCTCTGCTTATCGCAAGCAGTTGGAAAACCAGGCGGACATCAAGCGTTACTGATGCCTGATCTGCTGTGTTGAAAAAGACCCCGTCCGCAAGGCCGGGGTCTTTTTTTTGGGCGGATCAATCTTGGGTGACGACGGTTTTCCAGCAGTTGCGCGTATGCCGGTTACCACCAGCGGCCACTCCTAGTAGAGCTGGCGGTCGTGAGCGCGATAACCCCTTTCAAGAGCTGGCTGGAAATCCGTGGCGCCGGGCGTTCACCACCACCCACAGGGTCAGCAACAAAAGGGCGGCGATCACCCAGGGGAACGTCGCCACCCCCGGTCCCTGCAGCAGCAAGGCGCCCCCCACGCCGCCGCCGGCCATCGCCAGGTTCCACAGGGTGACCAGCATCGACTGCGCGGTGTCGGCGTGCTCGCCTGCTGTCTTGGCCAGTGCGGTTTGCAGCAGGGTGGCCATGCCACCAAAGGACAACCCCCAAGTTGCGGTGGCCCCATAGATCGCCAGTGGTTGATCGCCCAGCAGCCCCAATACCAGGGTGGCGCCGATAAACAGCAGGCAACCAAGGAGCACCAGCTTACGCAACCAGCGGTCAATCAAAAGACCTACCAGCCAGATGCTCAGCAAGGCTGCCAGGCCGAACACCAGCAGCACCCGCTCAATCTGCGTGCCAAGCCCGGCCGACTCAAGAAAGGGCGCGATGTAGGTGTAGAGAATGTTGTGTCCCAGCACATAGGCGAAAGTCACGAACAGCACCGAGCGGACTCCTGGCAAGGCCAGGACCCGAGTCAGCGACAGGCGCTTGTGCATCCGAACTCCAGGGAAGTCCGGTACCTGAACCAGCACCCAGCCGATCAGTCCCAGGGTCAGCAGCGTCATGCAGGCGAAGCTCATGCGCCAGCCCAGCAAGCCGCCCAGCCAGGTTCCGGCGGGCATCCCCACGGACAACGCCAGCGGCGCGCCGAGCATGGCCAGGGTTATCGCCCGTCCCTGCTGGTGCGGCGCCGCCATTCGGCTGGCGTACCCGGCCAGCAGGGCCCAGAGCAGGCCGGCGAAGACCCCGGCACACCAGCGCGCCACAAGAATCAGGCTGTAGTTGGTGGAAAGGGCGGTAACGCTGTTAACCACGGCGAAGCCGCCGATGGCGATCAACAACAGCGGTCGCCGCCGCCAGCCTTGGGTCAGGAGGATCAGGGGGATGGCGGCCAGCAGCGATCCCAGGGCGTAGAAGGTCACCAGCTGGCCGATCAGGGCGGGTGAAACGCCCAGGTCGACGCTCATCAGCGGCAGCAGGCCGGCGGGCAGCGTCTCGGTCATCAGGGTGATGAACCCGGCAGTCGCCAGGGCCAATAGGCCGCCGACAGGCAGTCGCTCGCGGGTTTCGCCAGGCGCTTGCAACAGCTCGCAGGCATTGACGGAATTGTTCATGGGCAGGTCCCGTTGGGTTGGCTCAAAGGTGAGGGGCCTAGGGTAGGGCGCTGTGCATGGCGGAAAAATGGGCTAAGGTTCCGAACTTATCGGACGCAGATGTCCTTAATTCGGGAGTGCAGAATGGACTGGCTAGGCAGTATCCCGGTGTTTGTGCAGGTGGCGGAAACCCGCAGCTTCACCGAGGCAGGGCGGCTCTTGGGGGTGTCGTCCTCGGCGGTGGGCAAAAGCATCGCCCGCCTTGAGGAGCGCCTGAAGACTCGGCTGTTCCATCGAACGACCCGCAGTATCAGCCTCACCGCCGAAGGCGCGGGCTTGCTTGAGCGTTGCCGGCGGATTGCTGCCGAGGTCGAGGCCGCCGAGTTCCAGCTGTGCGATTCCTCCAGTGCGCCGGTGGGCAAATTGCGCATCAGTGCGCCGCAGGTCCATGGCCTGCTGATGCCCGTGCTGGCCGAGTTCATGCAGCGCTATCCGCAGATCGAACTGGATGTGGACCTTTCCGATCGCATGGTGGATGTGGTGGAGGAAGGCTTCGATCTGGTGGTGCGTACCGGTCAACCCAAGGATTCCCGGCTCCTGGCCCGGCAACTGGGGCGCTTTCGCATGCAGTTGGTAGGCAGCCCCGGGTATTTCGAGCGGCGCGGCTTGCCCCGCAGCCCCCAGGACCTGCGGGAGCACGCCTGCCTGCGACACACCTTTCACCACACCGGCAAACTCGAGCCTTGGCCTTTCAAGCCCCAGGCCCCGCAGCCGGAGCCGTTGTTGCCTACGCGCTTTACCAGCAGTTCCATCGAAGCCGTGGAGCATGCGGCCCGCAGTGGGCTGGGTATCGCCTGCCTGCCGGACTTCATGGTTCAGGCCGCGGTAGGCCGGGGAGAGTTGCAGGTCGTGCTCGATGATTTTCTGTTGCACAACGGGGCATTCTGGGTGCTGTGGCCATCAAGCCGGCACACGGCGGCCAAGCTGCGGGTGCTGATCGAGCATTTGAGCGAGCGACTTTTTCCGGCAAACAGCGGTCAGTAGACTTATGTGAAATTTAAGACACCAATTACCTGCGCTGCGGGGCATTGATCTGTTGCACAATACGCGCCGGAGCGTTTTCCTCAGGATTCTCGATGTATAAATCATTTCATCTGCGCACCATGGCCGGGGTGTTGCTGCTGACTGCGGTGGCCGGCTGTTCGTCGCACAAGACCGCCATCTACGAGCATGAAAGCTTCGATGATTCCGGCACTTTTTCGCGCAATTATCCGGTCAGCGATGCGGCCTCCTGTGAAGCCGCGCGCCGCGCGTTGCTGAGCCAGGGCTACATCATCACCAGCAACGATCCGAAACTGGTCAGCGGGCACAAGAGTTTCCAGCAGACTGGCGAGACCCACATGGAAATCAGCTTCAACGTGGTCTGCGCCCGGGATGGCAGCGGCGACCAGCGCTCGACGGTATTCGCCAACGCCCTGCAGGACCGCTATGCATTGAAGAAGGTCAACAACTCGGCCAGCCTCGGCGTTGGCGTGTTGGGCTCGGTATCGATGCCGATCGGTTCCACCGACGACTCCATGGTCAAGGTGGCCAGCGAGACGGTGTCTTCGGCCAAGTTCTATGAGCGCTACTTCGCGCTGGTCGAGCTGTTCCTGCCGCCTGAGGCCAAGAAGGCCGCGCATATCGAAGAGAAACCCAAGGCCGACCTCGGAGTTCCCGAGAGCAAGTCCGAGCCGCAAGCCAAGCCGGAAACCAAGCCCGAGCCCAAGGCTTCGCAGCCAGTGGTCGAGCCTGCCGCGCTGGCCGCGCCGGCTGCCGTCGCTGAACCGGAGCCTGCTGTTTCGCAACCGCTGGCGCCGCCAGCCGAGGCCGCGCCGATCGTGCCGGCCGCCAGCAGTGAACCAGCGCCCGTCAGTGAAACCATCACGCCGCCGCCGGCCAGCCACTTGCCACCGCCGAGCGAGCCGATTCCGGCCTTGCCGGGCAGCGGTTACTAAGACGCCTACACCGAACTCGGATCGGCTTTTTCAGTGTCGATCCGATAACGTTTCAAGGCGTCGCTGATCTGCCTGTAAGGAAACTCCCCGTCATCGACCAGAGCTTTCAACGCTGCTAAGGCAATGAAGTGTTGGCGGCAATGCCGAGCAATGCCTGCAGGTTTTCCCGGTTAGTGGATGGGCCGAAAACGTCGGTATCAGGCGCAAGCTGAATTGCTCATGTGCTGTTACGTTTCCATTGCAGAAATCCTGACCGAGGGGGTAGTATTTTTTCTGTCATCCCGGCACTTTATGCTGGTGCCGACGGTCAATGGACACAGAGTTATTCAATCAACCGAGAAAGGAGTCCGCGATGGACGAATACCAAGAGGAACTGCTGGAGTATCAAGCTTTCGAGCTCGATCCTCTGGAACCAGCAGAAGACGCCACCGAGCTGTAACGCCGGTGGCGTTTTTTTTAGCCGAATTGCCGGTGGCTGCGGCGGAACTCTCCCGGAGTCTGGCCGTTCCAGCGTTTGAACGCTCGTTGAAACGCCTCGGCTGAGGCAAAGCCCAACAGATAGGCAATCTCGCCGAACGCCAGTTCGGTATCGCGGATGTAGGTCATGGCCAGGTCGCGCCGGGTGTCATTGAGAATCGCCCGGAATTGCGTCCCTTCTTCCGCCAGCTTGCGCCGCAAGGTCCAGGTCGGCAGCTTCAGGCGCATCGCCACTTCTTCCAGGTCGGGCTCACGGCCCCCATTGAGCAAAGGTCCCAGCAATTGAATGATGCGTTCGCGCAGGCTGCGAGTGCGGGTCAGTTGTTCCAGCTCTCTTTCGCACAACTGCAGCAGATGCCGCCAGGTACTCGGGCAATGCTCCGGGTTACGCAAGCCGAGGCTGGCCTGGCTCAGGCGCAGCTGGTTCTGTTCGGCGGCGAACTGGATGGGCGTGGGGCCGAGGATGGCGTAGGCGTCGCAGTAGTCCGGGCGTTCGAACTCGATGTCGATCTGCTCGGCCAGTAAGGTCTGACCGCAGAGGCTGGACAGCTGTTGCAGCCAGCCGGAGACGATCGAGTCCACCACGAAGCGGTTGTAGGCGTTGTATGGGCTGATGGAATAGAAGCGCAGCCAGGCGCCGCCGGGATCCTCGTGAAAGCTCGACTGACCGCGATAGTTGGAGCCGTACAGCGCTTCGAAGCGAGTCAGGCAACGAGCCGCTTCACGAACGGTAGGGGCTTGGGCGGCTGTGACGCCGGCCAGACCGAGCTGGCTCAGCCTGCTCAGGCGGCCCATGCGCAGGCCCAGGGCCGGGTCGCCGGTGAGCTGGATCGCGCCATGGCCCAGGCGCATGTAGCGGGGGATCGACAGGCGTGCTCCGGCTTCGGCCAGTCGGGCAGGATCCAGGGCATATTGCTCGAGCAAGGGGGTTGGGTCCTGGCCGTGGCTGCGGACCGCGTCCGCCAGGCTGTGGACAAAACCCACCGACAGGTCCCCGAGGCGCATTGGCGTGGTCTTCATGGGTTACAGCCAGAGGTTCAGCAAGCGGGCGCCTGTTGTGCCCTGATCGGCAAATGTCTGGCCGTGGCTGTTGATGAAGCTCTGGCCGCTGCTGCGCTGGTCCCAGAACTGTCCACGCAGGAATACGCTGGCGCCGGCGCTGGCCAGGCTGCTGGGTGGGCGCGCGGTCAGGGTCAGGCGATGCCAGGCTTCGCCCTCGCTGGTTTCTTCCGGCTTGAGGCTGACCTCGCTGGGTGTGGTGGTGCTCTTGAAGCCGCGCCAGGGGCGCTCCCAGCCATCGCGGCCCATGACAAAGGCCGGGACCGCGACCAGTTGGGCGCCCTGGTCATTGAGCTGGCGATAGTTGTCCGGATACCAGCTGTCGCTGCCGATCAGCACCCCGAGGCGCCCGGCGGGAGTGTCGACGACCTGCACCCCTTGTCCGGCATCGCCCCGCACATAGCCGCTTTCGGCATGGGTGGGGTAGAGCTGGCGCTGGGGTTGACCGATAGGCAGGCCGTCGCTGCCGAACACCAGGCTGCTGTTGTACAGGGCGCCGCTACCAATCTGCAGGCGGCCCTGGCTGACGCTGGGCTCGGGCAGAATGATCGAGCCGGCCACCAGGGTCACCTGGAACTCCCTGGCCAGGCTGCCGAACAGCAGTTGGTATTCCTTGGCCATCTTCTTCGCCTTCATGCGCAGGTGCGCATCGGCCAGGCGGCTTGTTCCCCTGGCGCTGATCAATGCCTTGAGGAATGGCAGCGGATTGCTCACCGCCAGCCAGTTCATTGCTTCTTTCAAGGACACGGCCTGGTACAGCTCGTTCTTTTCGCCGCTGACCATCAGCCAGGTGCCGATGTGTTCGGGCATCACGACGATGGTCTTGGCGTTCACCAGGCCCTTGTCCCGGGCCTGTTGCAGGTAGGCCGCGAGCTTGCGGTGCAGTCGCTCGGGGCTCTGGTAATCGGTGGGGAACAGCTCCGTCTGGATCGCCAGCAGGTTGCCGTGATCGGCAGGTACGCCCTGGTCCACTGCCAGCTCGATGCGCAGGTCCGACAGGTAATGCGCCCCCGGACGTTCCTGGGTCCAGAGTGCATAACGGGTGATGACGGCAAGCAGGGCCAGGGACAAGGTGAGGTAAAGGAGTTTGCGCATGGGGAAAACAGTCGGCGGCCGAGTGCGGGATTCGTCGACTAGGGTAGGGCCCGTGCAGGTACTTGCCAAGGGGCGCTGCTCGTTTGGATCAATAAGTTGTCAGTTACGGTCATTGAGCCGCGGGTGCCCTGCTCTTAGGCTGTGCAGCACTACTGATGGAAGCCGCAGAGCTTCCGCATTTTCCCGTGATTGCCCGATCTGGAGTGACACCATGGCTGGAGCACCTTACCCGCATTTGCTGGCCCCCCTCGACCTGGGTTTCACCACCCTGCGCAACCGCACCCTGATGGGGTCCATGCACACCGGCTTGGAAGAGAAGCCCGGCGGCTTCGAGCGCATGGCGGCATATTTTGCCGAGCGCGCCAGGGGCGGCGTGGGCCTGATGGTCACCGGCGGCATCGGCCCCAATGATGAGGGCGGGGTGTATTCCGGCGCGGCCAAGCTGACCACCGAGGAAGAGGCCCTCAAGCACCAGATCGTCACCCGCGCGGTGCACGAGGCCGGCGGCAAGATCTGCATGCAGATCCTCCACGCCGGGCGCTATGCCTACAGCCCCAAGCAGGTGGCGCCCAGCGCGATCCAGGCGCCGATCAACCCGTTCAAGCCCAAGGAGCTGGACGAGGAAGGCATCGAGAAGCAGATCCGCGACTTCGTCACCTGTTCGACCCTGGCCCAGAAGGCCGAGTACGACGGTGTCGAGATCATGGGGTCGGAAGGCTATTTCATTAACCAGTTCCTGGCCGCCCACACCAACCATCGCACCGACCGCTGGGGCGGCAGCTATGAGAACCGCATGCGCCTGCCGGTGGAAATCGTCCGCCGGGTGCGTGAAGCGGTTGGTCCGAACTTCATCATCATCTTCCGCCTGTCGATGCTCGACCTGGTGGAAGGCGGCAGCACCTGGGAAGAGATCGTGCAACTGGCCCAGGCCATCGAGCGGGCTGGTGCGACCCTCATCAATACCGGGATCGGCTGGCACGAAGCGCGGATCCCGACCATCGCCACCAAGGTGCCGCGGGCCGCGTTCAGCAAGGTTACGGCCAAGCTGCGGGGTTCGGTGAGCATTCCGCTGATCACCACCAACCGCATCAATACTCCGGAAGTCGCCGAGCAGATCCTCGCCGAGGGCGATGCCGACATAGTGTCCATGGCCCGGCCGTTCCTGGCTGATCCGGATTTCGTCAACAAGGCCGCTGAAGGCCGCGCCGACGAGATAAATACCTGCATCGGCTGCAACCAGGCCTGCCTGGACCACACCTTCGGCGGCAAGCTCACCAGTTGCCTGGTCAACCCTCGGGCCTGCCATGAAACCGAGCTCAACTACCTGCCGGTCAAGCAGATCAAGAAGATTGCCGTGGTCGGTGCCGGCCCGGCGGGCCTGTCCGCCGCCACCGTGGCCGCCGAACGTGGGCATCAGGTGACCCTGTTCGACTCCGCCAGTGAGATCGGCGGCCAGTTCAATATCGCCAAGCGGGTGCCGGGCAAGGAAGAGTTCTACGAAACCCTGCGCTACTTCAAGCGCAAGCTGCAGACCAGCCATGTCGAGCTGTGCCTCGACACCCGGGTGGATGTGGCGCAACTGGTGGCTGGCGGTTTTGATGAAATCATCCTCGCCACCGGCATTGCCCCCCGCGTACCGGCGATCCCCGGGGTTGAGCACCCCAAGGTCCTGAGCTACCTGGACGTGCTGCTGCAGCGCAAGCCGGTGGGCAACAGCGTGGCGGTGATCGGTGCCGGTGGCATCGGCTTCGACGTTTCCGAGTTCCTGGTGCACCAGGGCGTGGCCACCAGCCAGGACCGCGAGGCGTTCTGGAAGGAGTGGGGCATCGACACCCAGCTCCAGGCCCGGGGCGGCGTGGCCGGAATCAAGGCCGAGCCCCATGCGCCGGCGCGTCAGGTGTTTCTGTTGCAGCGCAAGAAATCCAAGGTCGGCGACGGCCTGGGCAAGACCACCGGCTGGATCCACCGCACCGGGCTGAAGAACAAGCAGGTGCAGATGCTCAACAGTGTCGAGTACCTGAAGATCGACGATGCTGGCCTGCACATTCGTATCGGCGAAGCGGGTGAGCCCCAGGTGCTGGCGGTGGACAACATCGTCATCTGTGCCGGCCAAGACCCGCTGCGCGAGCTGCAGGACGGCCTGGTGGCGGCGGGGCAGAACGTGCACCTGATTGGCGGTGCCGATGTGGCTGCCGAGTTGGACGCCAAGCGCGCCATCAACCAGGGATCGCGCCTGGCGGCCGAGCTGTAACCCCCTGCGGCGCAGTCTGCCAGCGTGTCGAGCTGGTAGACTGCGCGCCCTTGCTTGCCGAACCCGCTGCCGATGTCCTTCCCTGAATCCTTCGACTGGTTACCCCTGGCTCCGTTGCAACGCCTGGAGCTGGACTGGCTGACCCGGGCCGGGGTCGAGGTGGCAGTATTGCGCCTGGACCTGATCGATCCGCTGATCAGCGGCAACAAGTGGTTCAAGCTCACCGAGCACCTGG
Source organism: Pseudomonas sp. TKO26 (assembly GCF_003225665.1). Taxonomy (NCBI): domain Bacteria; kingdom Pseudomonadati; phylum Pseudomonadota; class Gammaproteobacteria; order Pseudomonadales; family Pseudomonadaceae; genus Pseudomonas; species Pseudomonas sp. TKO26. The sequence continues at coordinate 294,082 of NZ_QKLN01000006.1, read as the reverse complement.
CGGCGGCCCGCAGCCTGGGCGCCCAAGGCGTCATCAGCCTCGGCGGCGCCCATTCCAATCACTTGCATGCGCTGGCCGCAGCCGGCCGGCGTTTTGCCTTTCCCACGGTCGGGCTGTTGCGCGGCCATCCTCAAGACACCCCGACGGTCCTCGACTTGCAAGCCTTTGGCATGCACCTGCATTGGCTGGGCTACGCCGGTTACCGCGAACGCCACGCGCCCGGCTTCTGGGCGCCATGGCAGGCCCAGTACCCGGAGTTGTACCCGGTGCCAGAAGGCGGCGGTGGGCTGGCCGGTGCAGCGGGCTGCATGACCTTGCGCGATCAGGTACAGCGGCAGTTGCCGAGCCTGGGCTGGAATGACTATCACGCCTGGTGGCTGGCTGCCGGCACCGGCACTACCTTGGCCGGGCTGGTGCTGGCGGAGGCCGGGGCACGCCCGGTGTACGGCGCGCTGGCGGTGCCCGAGGATCACGGTGTGACGCAGCAGGTCGAGAGCATTTTGCAGCAGGCCGGACAGGGGCACGGCGGTTACCAGCTGCTGGACAGCAGCCGTGGCGGTTTTGCCAGGGTTGACGATGTGTTACGCGGGTTCATCCGGCTCACCGAGCAGCAGTGCGCGCTGCCCTTGGAGCCGTTGTACACCGGCAAGGCCTTGCTGGCCTTGCAGGAGCAGGTAATGGCCGGGAGCTTTGCTCCGGGTTACCGATTGGTCTTCGTGCACACCGGCGGCTTGCAGGGCCGCCGCGCGCTGCTGGCTCAGGCCTGACCGCGCTGGCGCCACATGCGTTGCAGGGTGTTGTCGCGCATCACGTAGTGGTGATAGAGCCCAGCCAGGGCATGCAGGCCGATCAGCCAGTAACCGATGCTGCCCAGCAGCTCGTGCCAGCCCTGGAACTGCTTGGCCAGGGCCTTGTCCTCTTGCACCAGCAGCGGCAGGTCGAAACCGTAGAACATCACTTGATGGCCTTTGGCGCTGGTGGTCAGCCAGCCGAGGATCGGCATGGTGATCATGAACAGGTACAGCGCCCAGTGCATCAGGGTCGACAAGACGCGTTGCCACTGCGGCGGGGTGGGCAGGATCTTCGGCGCCACGCCCTGGGCGCGGGCGAACAGACGCAGCCAGACCAGCGCAAACACGGTCAGGCCGAGCATGAAGTGAGCTTCGACAATCAGCGTGCGACCACCGCTGCCTTTGGGAAAGATGCCGCGAAATTCGATACAGGCGTAAACCACCGCCAAGAGCACCAGCATCAGCCAGTGCAAGGTGATTGTCATGGTGCTGTAGCGAGACTCAGTGTTCTTCCAGGGCATACGGGACATCCTCGGTCATCAGGTCTGAAGCCTCCGTTCTTGAATGACGGAGTGGTTTAACTGTAATCCGCTTTCCCCGGGTTTGCCTGAGCCGCTTGTGGCTTTTATCGCCCGTGCCAGAGCTTTGGCGCGGATATGACCGAAAAAAAACGGCGATGCTTCCTGGCAGCGCCGTCTTTGCCCCACCCAGCTCTTGATCAATGGTTCTGGGGCATTTCCCCCCGGGCCAGGCGCCGGTTGATATCGGTGATGACCTCGGGCAGGTCGGCGATGCTGTCGATCATGTAGTGCGGGCGCGAGCTTTCGAACAGCGCGTGGATGCGCCGGCGCTCGCTGGCCAGGGTATCGCTGGCCAGGGCCCGGTAGGCTTCGTAGCTCAGGCCCAGGGCGTTGCCCGAGCAGATCAGGGCCACGGTCCACATGCCGGCGCGGCGACCTTCGAGAATGCCTGGCACGGTGTCGTCGATCTTCACGCAGGCGCCGACGTCGTCGATCCCCAAGGCGATCACGTTAGCCAGGGCCTGGGCCGGCCAGGGGCGACCGTTGGGCACTTCGTCGGTGGCCACTACATGGTCGGCGACGTAGCCGTTGCTGGCGGCCAGGGCCACCACCCTGTCCATCACTTGCTTGGGGTAACCGGAGCAGGAGCCGATCTTGATGCCTTGCTCGCGCAACTGGGCAATCACTTCCAGGGCGCCGGGAATCAGTGCCGAATGCTCGGCGATTTTCTCGATCTGCAAGGGCATGAAGCGCTCGTAGATGGCGGTGACGTCAGCATCGGTGGGCGTACGACCGAAGACTTTGCGGTAGCGCTCGGCCACCTCCGGCAGGTCGCACAGGGTGCGGATATGGTCCCACTTGCCCATGCCCATGGGGCCGCGGGCTTCTTCAATGGACACCTGCACATCGAATTCGGCAAAGGCTTCGACAAAGATCTGCGTCGGAGCGAAGGAGCCGAAGTCGACCACGGTGCCGGCCCAGTCGAGGATCGCCGCTTGCAGCTGGGTGGGGTTGCTGTAGTTCATGCTTGCAGTGCCTGTTGTAGGAGCGAGCTTGCTCGCGAAAAAAGGTTCGGGGATCGCAGCGCCTGATTCGCGAGCAAGCTCGCTCCTGCAGGGGCACGGGGAGTCAGAGTTCCCGCAGGGCTTCGCCTATGGCGCTCACCGCGGCCTGCATGTCGCGGCGGTCGACGTGGCCGATGCAGCCCACGCGGAAGGTGTCGACCTGGGTCAGCTTGCCCGGGTAGAGGATGTAGCCCTTGGTCTTGACCCGCTCGTAGAAGTCCTGGAACTGGTAGCGCGGGTCTTTCGGGGCATGGAAGGTGACGATGATCGGCGCCTGGATCGCCTCTGGCAGGAAGCTCTGCAGGCCCAGTTCGCCCATGCCCTGCAGCAGCGCCCGACAGTTGTCGGCATAGCGTGCATGGCGCGCCGGCAGGCCGCCTTGCTCGTTGTATTGCAGCAGGGCTTCATGTAACGCAGCGACTACGTGGGTCGGCGGGGTGAAGCGCCACTGGCCGGTGCCGGCCATGTAGTTGTGCTGGTCGTGCAAGTCCATGGCCAGGGAATGGGCGTTGCCCGCAGCCTGGGCCAGGGAGTGTTTGTCGGCCAGGACAAAGCCCATGCCGGGCACGCCTTCCAGGCATTTGCCAGAGGCGGCGATCAGCGCCTCGAAGGGGATTTCCCGGGCATCGATGGGCAGCGCGCCAAAAGAGCTCATGGCGTCGATGATCAGGCGCTTGCCGTGGTCGGCCACCACCCGGGCGATCTCCGGCAGCGGGTTGAGGATGCCGGTGCTGGTTTCGCAGTGGATCAGCGCCACGTGGCTGATGGCGCGGTCGGCCTGGAGCAGGCGCTCGACGTCGGCGGCGGTGGTGGGCTGGTCTTCGGCGGTTTCAAAGGTGCTGAAATCCCGGCCCAGCACTTCGCAGATCTTCGCCAGGCGCTTGCCGTAGGCACCGTTGATCAGCACCAGGACCTTGCCGGTCCGGGGCACCAGGGTGCCGATGGCCGCCTCCACGGCGAAGGTGCCACTGCCTTGCAGGGGCACGCAGCAGTGGCTGTCGGCGCCGTTGACGATGGCCAGCAGTTGCCGGCACAGGCTGGCCGTCAGTTGGTTGAAGCGCTCATCCCATGAGCCCCAGTCCACCAGCATCGCCTGGCGGGTGCGGGCGGAGGTGGTCAGGGGGCCGGGGGTAAGCAGGATGGGCTCGGCGACGCTCATGCGGTGTCCTCGAAAAGATGGGGCTGACGCTACGGGGACTAAATTGCAGTTTGCCTTGTCATCAATCAAATTGTTTGTTGTTATGCCAGCCATCAGTGAGGCCGATAGCTATGAACCTGTTTCAACTCCGCGCATTCGACGCCGTGGCCCGTGAAGGCAGCTTTACCCGGGCCGCCGGACGGCTGTTCATCAGCCAGCCGGCGGTCACCGGGCATATCAAGGCCCTGGAGGAGCATTACCAGATCACCTTGCTGCGGCGCACCGCGCGCCGGGTGGAACTGACCGAGGAAGGCATCAAGCTGGCGGCCATCACCCGCGCCCTGTTCGGCCTGGCCGAAGAGGCCCAGGCCATGCTCGAGGCCAACCGGCAATTGCTGACCGGGCGCCTGGAAGTAGCGGCGGATGGCCCGCACCTGGTGATGCCGATGCTCGCCAGCCTGCGCAAGCAATATCCGGGGGTGACGGTCAACCTGCGCCTGGGCAATGCCCAGGAAACCCTGGCCGCCTTGCTGTCCGAGCACGCCGACGTGGCGGTGCTGACCGAGGTCGAGCCGCGCAAGGGCCTGCACCTGCAAAGCCTGGGCGAGTCGCGAGTCTGTGCCCTGGTGCCGGCAGGGCACCCATGGCTGGCGCTGGCCGAAGGCATTGCCATCGAACAACTGGACCAGGTGATCATGGTGTTGCGCGAACCCGGTTCGATTACCCGCCGTACCTTTGATGAAGCCTGCACGCTGGCCCAGGTCCAGCCACGGGTGCTGCTGGAGCTGGATAGCCGCGAAGCGGTGACCGAGGCGGTGGCGGCGCAATTGGGGGTGGGCGTCGTCAGCTCGGCGGAAGTCGGTCACGACCCGCGGGTGCGAACCGTGCCGATTCGCGGCGCGGGCCTGGTCAACCGGCACATGCTCGGCTGCATCGAGCGACGTCGTGACCTGCGCCTGATCCAGGCCTTTTTTGCCCTGGCCCCCGCCTGACCCGTCCCCCGCGGGTCGGCACCGGCTCGCCATGACACAGACCCAAGTGATCACCTGCGCCGGCCAGGCCGACCGGCGGCCGGATACTGACTTTTTGGTCGATCAGGGCCTTGAGGACGTATAAACTTGCCCATCGCGTCGGCCAAATCCAACTCGACGCCATAGATCAAGAGAGTGAGTAATGGGCGCACAGTGGAAGGTTAAACACAAAGAAGCGGCAGCCAACGCCAAGGGCAAGATTTTCGGCAAGCTGGTGAAAGAGATCACCATCGCCGCACGTAACGGCGCTGACGTCGCCACCAACGCCCACCTGCGGCTGGTGGTGGAACAGGCGAAAAAGGCTTCGATGCCCCGTGAAACCCTTGAGCGTGCCATCAAGAAAGGCTCGGGCCAGCTCGGCGAAACCGTGCAGTACCACCGCGTGACCTACGAAGGTTTTGCCCCGCACCAGGTGCCGCTGATCGTTGAATGCGTGACCGACAACATCAACCGCACCGTGGCGGAAATCCGCGTGGCGTTCCGCAAGGGCCAGCTGGGCGCTTCGGGTTCGGTGTCCTGGGATTTCAACCACGTGGGCATGATCGAGGCCTCGCCGGACACTCCGGACGCCGATCCGGAACTGGCGGCCATCGAAGCCGGTGCCCAGGATTTCGAGCCGGGCGAAGAGGGCGCGACCCTGTTCCTCACCGAGCCTGCGGACCTGGATGCGGTGCAGAAGGCCCTGCCTGAGCACGGCTTCACCGTGCTGTCGGCCAAGCTCGGCTACCAGCCGAAGAACCCGGTCAGCGGCCTGAGCGATGAGCAGATGGCCGAAGTCGAAGCCTTCCTCGAAGGCCTGGACAACCATGACGACGTGCAAGACATGTTCGTCGGCCTGGCGGGCTAAGACCGCGATTCGCCGGCCAGCCGGCTCCTGCATACCCCTGTAGGAGCCGGCTGGCCGGCGAAGCTGTTTTAAAGCCCCGCCAATTCCTCGCAAACCTGGGCAAAATCCGGTCGTGCCAGTACTTCTGGCTGACAGCAGCGCTGCACCAGCGCCGTCAGTTTCTGCTGTTGCCCCAGGCTCAGCGAACCATCTCCACGCTCCAGCAATTCTTCCAGCAAGATGCCGAAGGCCCGCACTTCCAGGCGTTGCAGTGCGCGGCTTTGCGGGGTGTCGTCCTTGGCATGGAAGGAGGCCGCGCCAAAATCCCCCAGCAGGCAGTCGCCTGTTTCATCCCACAGGGTGTTGTGGCCGTAGAGGTCACCGTGGGTAATGCCCTGGGCGTGCAGATGGGCGCCCACCGAAGCGATGCCGCGGGCGATACGCAGCATCACGCTGGCGCTGTAGTGCGCGTTATCCGGGTAGATATCCCGGGAGCAGGAGTCCAGGCTCGGCAGCGCCGCTAGGTTGCGGTAGCTGGAGTCGATCAGTTGCATCACCAGCCCGTTCTGGCCTTGGGGGTGATCGACAATGCGACCCTCGACGCGAATCAGGTTCGGGTGCAGCCCGGCACTGATGCAGGCGTTCATTTCATGCAGCGGCGAGCCGTCGCTGGTCATCTCGCCCTTGTACAGCTTCACCGCCACCGCCCGCGGCGGTTGCCCGGCGGGTTGCCATTGGGCCTGGTGAATCACCCCCGAGGCGCCTTCCCCCAGGCGCTGTTGCAAGCTCAGTTCGCTCCAGGGAATGCTCGGCGTGGAGGCCAGCGCCGTGGCGTCGGCTTCCGATTCCAGCGGGTTGCCGGCGTAGGCCAGCCAGGTCAGGCGCGGCAGGGCCAGGAGGAAGGGTGGCAGTTCGCTCAGTTGGTTGGCGGCGATCCGCAGCAGCTCCAGGCGATGGCACTGGCTCAGGCTTTCGGGCAGTCGGGTCAGGCGGTTGCCGGAGAGCATGAGCTTTTGCAGCAGCGGGCGGTTACCCAGCTCTTGCGGCAATTCACTGATGCAGTTGTCGGTGAGGATCAGCCAGCGCAACTGCGGCGGCAGCGCGGCGGCCGACACCCGTTCGATACGGTTGGCCTTGAAGCCGATCATGCTCAGTTGCGCGCATTGGCCGACACAGGCCGGCACTTCGCGAAACCGGTTGTCCGAGCAGAACAGAATGCGCAGGCGGGTCAGGCGATGCAGGTCATCGGGCAGGCTGTCCAGGGCGTTGCCGCTGAGGTTGAGGATTTCCAGGGAGTCGGCGAGATCGAAGATCTCCCGGGGGAACTCGGTCAGTCCACAGGACAGATCCAGGCGCTTGATTCCGGCCAGCTGGCCGGCCCGCAGTTGAGCAAGGGTATCCATGAACAGCGTCAACACTCGAATGAAGGACAGGGGCGGGGAGGATAAAGCAGATCGGTCGGTTTTGCTGCCTGAGTGGCTGTTTGCCCTTGCGCAACTGCAGAAAATCGGTCCCGAGTACCGGCAGCCTAAAGAACCGAGGTGGCCCGCTTCAGCGTGTGATGGTGCTGCTTCATACCTTCGAACAAGCCCTGCACGGATTTTCTGTACTTCGCTCAATTGTCCGACAGCCCTGATTGCTCTCATTGTGAATGCTCGATAAACATCGGCAGGATCAACGATGCAACGATCTCTCTGGCTACAAGAATTGGCGGACGAGCTCAATCCAGCGCCTGCGCTGGAAGGCCACTGCAATGTGGATGTCGCCATCATCGGCGGCGGCTTTGTCGGATTATGGACAGCGTTGAGCATTCGTGAACTGGCGCCCGAAAAAACCGTAGCCATCCTTGAACAGGACATCTGTGGCGCAGGTGCCTCGGGGCGCAATGGTGGCTTTGTCATGTCCTGGTGGCCAAAAATCAGTTCCCTGACTGCGCTGTGCGGTGCAACGGAAGCACTGAGGCTGGCTCGAGCTTCCGCGCAAGCCATCGAAGAAATTGAAGTCTTCTGCGAGCAACACGCGATTGACGCGCACTTCGTGCGTTCAGGCTGGCTATGGACCGCCACGACCGAGGCCCAACGTGGCGCCTGGCAAAGTGTGCTGCACACCTGTGCAAAATTGGGCGAGGAGGTGTTCAGCAGTCCGAGCGACGCTGAGATCGCTCGTCGCTGCGGCTCCCCCGTGCATTTGGAAGGGGTATTTGAGGCGGGCAATGCCACAGTGCACCCCGCTCGCCTGGTACGCGGCCTGCGTCGGGTGGCTCTGGAACAGGGGGTGCGCATCTTCGAAAACAGTCGGGTTCGGCAAATGGAGTACGGCCAACCCACGCGGTTGTACACCGATCACGGTCAGCTCCGTGCTCAACGCGTCGTCCTGGCCACCAACGCCTGGTCTGCCGAGCTACCGCAACTGCGGCGCAGTGTGTTGCCGGTCAGTAGCACCATCATCGCCACCGCGCCGATCCCCGAGCGCCTGCAGGCCATCGGCTGGACCGGTGGCGAAGCCATTACCGACTCCCAGCAAATGGTCGACTATTACCGCACTACCCGGGACGGAAGAATCATCTTTGGCAAGGGCACCGGCCTGATGTCGTTTGCCAGCCGGGTCGGCACTCGCTATGACCAGTTGCCGCAGTTGCATGCCGAGGTCGAAGAGGACTTTCGGCGCCTCTACCCGCAGCTTGCCGATGTGGCTATAGAACACCGCTGGTCGGGGCCCATCGACAGGACCTATGACAGCTTGCCCGTGTTCGGCCATCTGCAGGATGCACCACAAGTCATCTACGGCGTGGGCTGGAGTGGCAATGGCGTCGGGCCCAGTCGTCTGGGGGGGAAGATTCTCGCCAGTCTGGCTCTGGATCTGGACAACCAGTGGAGCCGCTGCGGGCTGGTCAATCGATCCTTGCGCCGCTTCCCGCCAGAGCCCTTGCGCTACTGCGGCGGCCTGCTAGTGCGCGATGCCGTCAAACGCAAGGAGCGTGCGCAAGCCTTGGGTCGCGCGCCATCCTGGTTGGCCCATTCGCTAAGCAAGCTGGCACCCGCCGGTCTTGAAGACAAAAAACCGTGAATCAAAGGAGTCGCCATGAGTGCCCCGATTATCTTCAGTAACACTTCAGGATTGGCGTTGGGAGGTCCGGTTGACGTCAAGCAACCCATCGGCGAGTTGGTGGCAAGGACTCGGGTAAGCATGGAGGATGCTGGCGCATCCTTACTGACCGGAGTCTGGGAGTGTTCGCCCGGACGCTGGCGCCGTCAGGTACTGGAACGTGAGTTCAGTCACTTCATAGCCGGATACGGCTTCTTCGTACCCGATCACGGCCCGGCGATAGAGATTAATGCTGGCGATGCGCTATTTTTTCCCGCCAATTGCCAAGGCGAGTGGGACATCCGCGAAACCGTGAGAAAAAGCTTCGTGATCATTCCTTGAAGCCAGCGATACGCTCGTGTAGCCCGGCGACCTCTGCGCTGCGCAGGGCAAACCAGAGAATCGCCACGTCCTCGGTGTGATCCAGGGAGCGGCCGGTAATCTCTTCGATCCGCCGGATGCGATAGACCAGCGTCTGCTTGTGCACATGCAGCGCCTTCGCGGCGATCAACCAGGAGCGATTCTGCTGCAGGAATACCTGCAAGGTGCGCAGCAATTGCGTGCCTTGCAGTTGGTCATACTCCAGCAGGCTACCCAGTACCCGTTGAAACGTCTGTTGCGCACCCTCCAGGCTCTGCGCGAGCCATGGGGCCATCGTTTCTGTCTGCTCGTAGCAGGCCAAGGGCTGCTCGGTGCTGGCATGCGCCAAGGCCAAGCGTGCCTCTCGCAATGCCTCAAGGCCGCGTTCGGCATGCCCCAGTGGATTACTCAGGCCCAGGCACTGGTGCAAGCGCGCTTGAACCATAGGGGGGCTGTGCTCCCCCCACAGCAGCAGTATCAGCTCGTCACCCTGCACGCGCATCAACACCTTGGCATCGGTCCGTGACAACAGGTCATCCAGCTCGGCCAGCTCCCGACCGGCGTTGTGCATCACCGCAACCCGCAGATGCTCCGGCGATGCGCCAAACCCTCGCAGGCGCTCGGCCAATTGGCCTGCAGACAAGCGTTGCTGGAACAGATCATCGAGCAGTTCCGAGGTCAGTCGCAGATGTCGTTCCCGCTCGACCTGCAGTCGCTCCAGCTCGATGCCCAAGACCGCCGCCATGTGATGCAGCAGACCGTAGTCCGGCAGATCCTCGCCCTGTGCCACCAGGACACAAGGACGTCGACTGGGCATCAACATCAGCAACACATCGTTGTCATCTGAACGCCAGCGTTGCACCACAGGCACATTGCCCGAAGGCTTCAAGCGCTGTTGCAGCGCTGTGCGTTGTGCGGCAACGACCTCTGGAAGACCGGCCAGATAGGGCTCCAGGGTTTGCGGATCAAGCAGCCTGAGGCTGGCTTTCACGTCTTTTTCCAGACGCTTCAAAAGCGCTTCGAGCCCCAACCCCTGAATGCCCATGCGTGCACTTTCGTAGAGCCGGGCAATGGCCTGCCGACGCTCGACCTCTTGTTGTTGAGCGGCTTCGACAACTGCCCGGGTCACCGAGGAAAACGGCACGCCGTACTCGGTCAGCAGCAATGCGAAACCCAAGGCGTCGGCGGCGTCCTGCAGGCCTTGCAGATCCTCCGGTGCCTGCATGCCCTCGCCAATCATCAGTCCCGCGAGGCCGGCCGCCTGCAGGCGCTTGATATAACGCCACTGTTCCTCTGGCCCCAAGGGAATACCCATTCCGGTACTCATCAACAGTTCCCCGGGCCCCAACCACTGCGCCGGGTCATCCAGCTCGCAGACGTGCGCCCATCGAACCGGTTGGTTCAACCCCTGAGCTCCGCCGATGAGGCGCGTGCGCAATGCTGGAATCTGGATGATGTCGCTGACGGTCAATGACATGGCGTATTCGATCAGGCCTGGAACATGGAGGGCCCACAGCATGCCACCCCGATACCCACCAGCAAAGCCCGCTCATACGAACGTACCAAGGCCGATCGTGGAATCCTAACTTGGTACGATTGCAGGCGCGGCAGGCGACACCAAGACTCTTCCAGGTAGCAGCAGATCCTTTTTTGGGACCTGAGCCTCAATCACCTGGAGACGCAAATAATGACTAAGAAACCGACTCTGCCATTGATGCTGCTGGCGCTGTCCCTCGCGACCACTTCAGCCTTTGCCGACCTCACAGTGGTATCCCACGGAGGAGCGAACAAGGACGCTCAGGTTGCAGCGTTCTACAAGCCCTATCAGGCTGAGCACGGCACAAGGATCATCGCCGGTGAGTTCAACGGCGAACTGGCCAAGATCAAAGTCATGGTGGACACCGGCAGTGTCTCCTGGGACGTCGTTGAAATGGAGCTGCCCGAGCTGGCTCGCGCCTGTGACGATGGTTTGCTGGAAGAGTTCAGCGTCGATCCGAAGCTGGCTGAAGAACTGCTTCCCGGTGCGCTGCAAAACTGCGGCGCGGGCTTCTTCGTCTGGTCGACGGTGCTGGCCTACAACGCCGACAAGCTCACCAGCTCCCCCAGCAGTTGGAAAGATTTTTGGGACCTGCAGAAATTTCCCGGCAAACGCGGCCTGCGCAAGGGCCCTATGTACACCCTGGAGTTCGCGCTCCTGGCTGATGGCGTAGCTCCAGAGGAGGTCTACAAGGTGCTGTCCACCGAGGCGGGACAGGATCGTGCATTCCGCAAACTCGATGAAATCAAATCCAGCATCCAGTGGTGGGAGGCTGGCGCCCAGCCGCCTCAATACCTGGCCTCTGGCGATGTGGTCATGAGCTCCGCCTACAGTGGCCGGATCAGCGCCGTACAGGAGCAGAGCAACCTGCGAATCGTCTGGAACGGCGGTCTTTATGACATGGACGCCTGGGTGATACCCCGTGGTGCGAAGAATCGTGAGCAAAGTCTCAAGTTCATCAACTACACCCTTGAAGCCGAGCAACAAAAAAATTACGCGCAGCACATTGCCTATGCACCGGTAAACCAGCGCGCCAATGCCTTGCTCAGCAAGCAACGGCTCAGCGTACTACCCGATCTGAAACAGCAGGTGGCAATGGATCCGACCTTTTGGGCCGACCATGGTGAGCAACTGCACCAGCGCTTCAATGCCTGGGCCGCCAAATAGCGCTTGTCGTATCGTCTAGGCAGGAACGGCGCGCCGTTCCTGCCAGACGCCAACCCAATCGACATCCATCTGCTCTTCCCCGAACGCCTCCAGCTCCTCGATGAACTCCCCATGGATGGTCGGGCTGACGCCAAACGCCGATAACCCGGCCGGCCCGTCATCCAGGAGGACTCGCAAAAGGCTGGCGGCCGTTCGATGGCATGTATGGCAATGACATTTCATCGTGCATGGCTCTGGCCAACCTGCGGAATGCGGCGGGGGACCTGAGGTTGCGGGCCTCTTTGCGCATCGACTCTAGGCTGTGGTGTTCAAAGGTCTTTTTGACCGCCTCGGTAGCCATCCTGCTCAAGGGGTTGCTTGAGTCAAAGTCGCTTTCCAGGGTGACAATCAGATAAGCGCCTTTGGCACTCCATTGGTTGAAACGCAGCACCTGCCGGTCATCCAGAATCACCGCGCCTTCTGTCTTGTCGTGCGAGAAGTAGAAGGCCGGGCTGTGGCCCGCCCCGGACGACCCTTTTAGGTACTTGAGCAAGGTTGTAAGGCGCACGCCGCGTATCAGGTTGAAGCCACTGCCAACCTGTTGCTGGCGGTAGAAGTAGCACTTGAAAACCACTTCCAGCGTTCGCTGGTGGTAACCCGTTGAGTGGCTCTTTTCATAGAAGTGAAAGTCCGTAGGCTCGCCGATCAGTTCGTAGCCCTTTGCCGTGAATTCGGCGGGGGAGAACGCCAGCAGGCCAAACCGGCGTGGGTGTTCGAGCGTCAGGTTGCTCAGGTGCAGGTCAAGCAGTTGGAAAAAGGTCAGCGGCAACCTGTGCATGCCGGTGTGCGCTGGTTCAGTCATGGTCCAGCTCGGGACCGATTTTCCGCAGTTGTCCGAGACGGCTGCGGGTGCGTGCCAGGTCAATGGCATGGCCGCCCAGGCTTTCAGCCAGCGGGCGCTGGCCGATCAGCAGCAGGCGTTTGTCCTGGTCGTAGAGCACGTCGATCAGGTTGATGAAGCGCTGCTGGGCGGCGATCGAGCATTCTCCCAGTTCGGGCAGTTCGTCGATGATCCAGGTATCGAAGCGGCGGCTCAGTTCCAGGTAGTCCATGACGGCCGTGGGCTGTTCGCACAGGTCGTTGAATTCAAAACGGATGCTGCGCTGCTGGATCTGGCGCACGGTCAGCTGTCGCGCGCCCACGCTCAGTGGCTGCGCCGGGGCATGGCGTTCCGGCAGTTCCAGGGCCTGGCGCTGGGCCGGGGTGCCGGGCCACACATAGCATCCCTGGGTGAAGACCTGCTGCTCGTGGGTCCTGGCCTGGCTGCGGTAGTCGTGGGGGCCGCCGACTTCCATGACCTGCATGCGCTGCTTGATCAGCTCGATCACCGGCTTGAAACGGGCGTGGTACAGCGGATTGGGCAGCAAGCCTTCGGGAGCGTAGTTGGAGGTGACCAGCAGGGTGATGCCGCGTTTGAACAAGGCCTTGAAAAGCCGGGTGATGAGCATGGCATCGCCGATGTCGTGGACATGGAACTCGTCGAAACACAGCACCCGGCACTGGTTGAGCAGTTCGTCCAGGGTGGTTTCCAGGGCGTCGTCCTGTTGCTGGTGACGGAACATGCCCTGGTGCAATTGGGTGAAGAAGTCATGGAAGTGCAGGCGCTGTTTTTCCGCGAGAGGCAGGGCGCGGAAGAAGCCGTCCAGCAGCCAGCTCTTGCCTCGGCCGACGGCACCGTACAAGTACAGGCTCTGGGCCTTGCCGGGTGAGTGCGCCAGGCCCTCGGCCTGCTGGGCCATGCAGTCGATCACCCGCAACTGGCTGTGGCTCAGGGTGTAGCCCAGGTCCTGGGCCCTGTGGCGAAAGTAGTCGCGGATGACCGCACCGGCAGCGCTCTGACGTTGCGCGGGCCTGGCGAACAGGCGACGCCAGGGAGAGCGGGTCGGTGCAGGTTTTGGCGGTAGAGCGGCCAAGAGCGGTTACCTCGATGATTCCGGGCCGCTCACCTTAGAAGCGGCGCGACAATTTAACCAATAGGAAACCTGTCGACCAGTGATCTCTAAAGAGCATGGCTCGGAGGTGGGGGGCGGATGGGCCGGAATCTGGCCAATTAATACACAAACTGGCGGTTTCCCTGCTGCTTGCTAACCTGATGGCAGCGAATGCTTCTCACAAGGATTGAGGCCTTGAATGGATACCAGGGGATGGCTGTCATGAGCGCGTTGCTCTGTGCGACGGCAGGGGCCGCGGATCTGCAGGTACAGGTCCGGGTCGATGTGTTGCATGGCTGCCAGTTGCTGGGGCAACAGCGCGAGGCTGGTATCGAGCAGCTCGGCACTCTGGATTTCGGCAGCAGCGCGCGCCTGGATGACGTCGCGGGGCCTTTGACCGCTGCGCTGCCCAGTGGCCGCCGGCCGCGGCTGGAGTGCAATCCCGATACGCCCTATCAACTGCGCGTCGATGGCGGCCTGCATGGCGGCGTCGGCGACGTGCGCTATCTGGCCAGCAACCGCTCGCTGGGCAAACCCATTCCTTATCGTCTGTACCAGGACCCGGCCCGGCGCATACCGTTGCCGGTGAATGTCCCGGTCAGCGGACGCGTGCCGGATTCCGGCAGCGTGGATCTGCCTCTGTACGGACGTATCGAGCCCCTGGCCGAGATTCCCCGAGCCGGAGGCTATTCCGATCTATTGAAGGTGACCCTGAGCTGGTGAAGGCAGGGCCATGACACCTGCTGCGGGGGATCCCGGGCAGAACAGGGAAAGCCGTCGACGATGGACGGCTCAGGTGGGAGTCCTGATGGAACCGGGATGGCAGCAATGAAGGGCAGGAACTGGACGATCATCGCCTTGGGTTCGTTGTGCCTGCTGGTCGACGATGCCCAGGCGGCGATCAGCGGACAGATTCAGGCGCGCCTGGTGATCCAGGCCAGTTGCCAGGTGAGCAGCGCCGGCAACGATCCTGCCGCAGGTCCCGTCAGCGACTCGGGCCTGCTCGATTTCGGCCGGCAAGGTCCGACCTGGGTCAACCCGATCAAGGCCAGCCTTAGCGACAGTGCCGAAGGCCGCTTGCAGGTGGCCTGCAACCCCTCGGTCACCGGGTTCACCGTGACCATCAATGGCGGCCTCAATGGCGACGGCACGACCCGGCGCCTGAGCAACGGGCGCCAGACCATTCCCTATCGATTGTTCGTCGATGCATCCGGTAGCGACAGCTACAGCATCGACCAGCAGCGCAATTTCGCAGTGAGCAGCGGCAGGCGGATTCCCATTCCGGTGTTTGGCTCGGTGGTCGCGAATACCCGCGCGGTTCCGGCAGGGGTCTACACCGACACCCTGACCATCACGCTGGATTGGTAACTCATGAGAGGACGCACATCATGCACCCGCTTGTATCGAGAATCGGCTGGCCCTTGCTGGGACTGGTCATGGTCTCAACGGCCAACGCCGCGACCACGGTCACCGGGCAGATCAGCTCGACCCTGATTCTGACCAGCAGCTGTCAGGTCAATGGCGTCGGTGGCAGCACCGGCCTGAACTTCGGTGCCTTGAACTTCGGCACCACCAACAGCCTGTTCACTACCGCCAGCGGCCAGGTGCTGGGCGGTGGCGGCGGAGCGCTGTCGATCCTTTGCTCCAGCGGCACCACCCCGAGCCTGACCATCCAGGGCGGCAGCAATGACGGCAAGTCCAGCGGCGGCACCCGGGCGCTGTACGACGGTGTGGCCAACTACGTGCCCTACGACCTGTACACCGACTCCGGGCATTCGCAGATCGTGGCGATCAATGGGGTGATCAACCTGGCACCGAGCACCGGGGTGGCGCAGACCGTCAATCTCTATGGCCAGGCAGTGGGCAAGGCCGGGCTACCGGCCGGCACCTACACCGATACGGTGTCCGTACAACTGACCTTCTGATGCCATGGCCCGCCCCGGATGTGCGCTGCTGGCCCTGATCTGTGCTGGTGCCTGGCCGGTGTGGATCAGTGCCGCCACCAGCCAGAGCTTCCAGGTCAGCGCCACCATCACCGCCGGCTGCCTGGTGGTGGGCGGTGTCAGCAACTACGGGAGTCTGGCGTTCGGCAGCCAGTCGGCGCTGTCCACCAGCACGGTCAGCGTGGCTCTGACCGGTGGCGTGCAGTTGCAGTGCACCCCGGGGGTGACCCTGAACATGACGGTGGACGGAGGCCAGTACAACAGCAGCGGGCGGCACATGCAGATCAACAGCGGCAGTGCCCAGGTCGCCTATCAGCTGTTTCGCGATGCGGGGTACAGCCAGAGCCTGGGGATCGGCCAGAGCGTGGCCGTGGCTTACAGCGATGCCAATAACATCAGCCTGCCGATCTACGGGCAGGTGCAGTTGCCGGGCAATCAGCCTGGGGGGACGTACAGCGACGTGCTGCAGGTGCAGCTGTCGTGGTGAAGGGGCGAATCGACCATCAGCCGGCAGGCGGACAAGGAGTAGCAGTATGTATTTACTTTTGCGGGGCCTGCAGGCCACCCGTCACTTGATACTGGCCGGGCTGTTGTCCGGTGTGCCCGCGGTACAGGCCGCCAGTTCGGTGCTGATCTGGCCGATTGATCCGGTGCTGGAGGCGGATCAGCAGGCCAGTGCCCTGTGGCTGGAAAACCGCGGCACCGAGACTGCCAATCTGCAGATCCGGGTATTTGCCTGGAGTCAGAGCGGCTTTGCCGATCAGTACCAGAACCAGCGCGAGGTCATCGGCAGCCCGCCGGTGGCGAAGATCGAACCCGGGCAGAAACAACTGGTGCGCCTGACCCGTACCCGTGAAGTACCGCCGGGGCAGGAGCTGGCGTACCGGATCATCATCGACGAGATTCCCTCGGCCCAACCCATCACCCCGCAGGACGGTGCCAAGAGCGCTGCGGCGATTCGCTTCCAGATGCGCTACTCGGTGCCGCTGTTTGCCTATGGCGCAGGACTCTGGAGCAAGGAGGACACCACTCGCCAGCGCGATCCCAAGGGCGCCGGCGTCCCCGACCTGAGCTGGCGCAAGGTGGCGCAGGACGGCAAGACGTTCCTCGAATTGCGCAATCAGGGCGCGGTGCATGCGCGCCTGACCGATGTCGGGTTCAGTCAGGGGACACAGACCCGGCCGCTGGCGCCGGGCCTGCTGGGGTATGTCTTGCCCGGTGCGGTGATGCGCTGGCCGCTGACCGAGCCTCTGGCGGCCGACGCGACCCTGCAGCTGCGGATCAACGGTGCGTCGCAGGTACAGACCCTGGCGCCTGCACGCTGATCCACAGGCGCGGTGAGGCGCTCGGCAAAAGGGCGATCGGGCACAGCTACGCACGGATGTGAGCGCGATGGCGCATTTGCCTTGGGATGGAGATGTCCACAGATGGACTTGAATCCGCCATGAGCCGGGACCCGGCTCGTCGTTACTGGCGCTTGCAAGGGCTGCTGGCCGGTCTGTGGGGCGTGATGCTGAGTGGTCCGCTCCAGGCCGGCGAATTACCGCCGCCGCCCAGCAGCCTGGAGTCGATGGCCGATGCGCAGTTGTTTCTGGAGTTGGTGATCAATCGGATGAACACGGGCAAGGTGGTGGCGGTGGAGCAGCGCGCCGGGCGACTGTTCATGCCGCTGCAGACGCTGCAGGACGCCGGGATCAAGCTGCCGCAGGGGGTGGGAAGCGAGGTGGATCTGGAGAGCCTGCCGCAGCTGCACAGCGATTACGACAGCCAGGGCCAGCGCTTGCTGCTGGATGTGCCGGCGGACTGGCTGCCGGAGCAGTTCATCGGCAGTCGCCAGGCCTACCCACGGACCCCGGCGCTGAGCAGTTTCGGCGCGCTGCTCAACTATGACCTGTACCTCAATGACACCGACGACGGCGGCACTTACCTGGCGGCCTGGAACGAAGTGCGGCTGTTCGACAGCTGGGGCACCTTGTCCAATACCGGGCAGTACCGGCGGACCCTGTCCGGGGTTGAAAGCGCTTCGCTGAACAATGGCTATCGGCGCTACGACACCACCTGGCGCTTTTCCGATGAGGAACGCCTGCTGACCTATGAGGCGGGTGACGTGGTGAGCAGCGCCTTGCCCTGGAGCAGTTCGGTGCGCCTGGGCGGGGTCCAGCTGTCACGGGACTTCGCCGTGCGTCCAGACCTGGTGACCTATCCCTTGCCGCAGTTTGCCGGTGAAGCGGCGGTGCCGTCCTCCCTGGACCTGTTCATCAACGGCTACAAGGCCAGCAGCAGCGAGTTGCAGCCCGGCCCCTATACCCTGACCAACATTCCCTTCATCAACGGCGCGGGAGAGGCGGTGGTGGTGACCACCGATGCCCTGGGGCGGCAGGTATCGACCACGGTGCCGTTCTATGTCACCAGCACCTTGCTGCAGAAGGGCCTGACGGACTTCTCGGTGGCCGCAGGCAACCTGCGTCGTGACTACGGCTTGCGTGATTTCGGCTATGGCCCGGGCGTTACTTCCGGCAGCCTGCGCCATGGCCTGAGCGATAGCCTGACCCTGGAAGCCCATGCCGAAGCCGCGGACTCCCTGACGCTGGGCGGAATGGGCGGCAACCTGCGCCTGGGCCACTTCGGCGTGCTCAACACCGCGCTCACCCAGAGCCGCTTCGACGGCAGTGGCGGCCAGCAGTTCAGCTTCGGCTACCAGTACAACAACCAGCGCTTCAGCCTGGCCTACCAGCGCATGCAGCGTCGCGACCAGTACGCCGACCTGAGTCTGCTCGACAGCCCCTACACCCGACTCAGCCAGCGCAGCGAACAACTGACCCTGAGCCTCAATCTGGACCGTTATGGCAGCCTGGGAGCCGGTTATTTCGATGTGCTGGCCGCCGATTCGAGCCGTACCCGCTTGCTCAATCTGACCTGGAGCAAGCCGCTGTGGCACAACAGCAGTTTCTACCTGTCGGCCAACCGGGAAATCGGCGATAGCCAGTGGGCCATGCAGGCACAACTGGTGATTCCCTTCGATCTGCACGGCAGCCTGAGCCTGAGCAACGAGCGCAGCAAGACCGGGGAAAACCGCCAGCGGGTCAATTTCAGTCGCTCGGTGCCGCTTGAGGGCGGTGTCGGTTACAACCTGGGTTATGCCACCGGCGCCGGCGCCGACTATCGCCAGGCGGATGCCACCTGGCGCCTGCAGTCGGTGCGCCTGCAGGCCGGGGTCTATGGCACTCGCGAAGCCGAGACGCGCTGGGCCGATGCCAGTGGTTCGCTGGTGTGGATGGACCGCCAGTTGTTCGCCGCCAACCAGATCGACGACGCCTTCGTGGTGGTCAGCACCGGCGGCTACCCGGACATACCGGTGCGCTATGAGAACCAGCTGGTGGGCCGGACCGACGCCAGCGGTCACCTGCTGGTGCCCTGGAGCAGCGCCTACTACCGGGGCAAGTACGAGATCGATCCGCTGAACCTGCCGGCCAACGTGCAGAGTCCGAGTGTCGAGCAACGGGTGGCGGTTCGCCGGGGCAGCGGCTATCTGCTGGAGTTTCCCCTGGCCCGGGTGATCGCCGCCAGCGTGGTGCTGGTGGATGCCCAGCAACGGGAGTTGCCTCTGGGGAGCAGCGTGACCCATCAGCCGAGTGGGGCTCGGGCGGTGGTCGGCTGGGATGGGCTGGTGTATCTGGAGAACCTTGCGCAACACAACCGCCTGGAAGTCGGCCTGGCCGATGGCCAGCGCTGTCATGCGCAGTTCGATATGGATCTGCAACAGCAGCAGGTGCCGCTGATTGGCCCGCTGGTCTGTCAGTAGCGACAGGGTCAAGGCGCAAGGGAGGGCGAGGCATGGGCAGATTCATGGGCTGGCGACAGGCAATGGCGGGACTCTTGGCCAGCGTGCTGGCGCTGTCGGCCCAGGCGCTGTGCAACACGGTCAGCACCACGCCGGCGGGGTTCGGCACGCTCAGCTCGATCCTGGTGCGCACCACTTCGCAGCCGGCCTCCACCACCAATGCCGGCCTGAGCTGCACCGGCTCGCTGCTGAGCGTGCTGGCCAGCAACGACCATTTCTACGCCACCATCACATCCGCCACCAGCGGCATGGTCGGCCCCACCGGCGATGTCATCGGCTACACCCTGTACGCCAACAACAGCACCAGCTACCCGATCACTCGGGGGGTGCAGTTCGACTTCGCCCGCAACTCGATCATCGATGTGCTTGGTTTGCTGGGCAGCCCCACCGTGGCCAAGACTGTGCCGATCTACATGGGGACCATCACCGGCAGCAACGTGGCGGCCGGGGTCTATACCGAGAACCTGAGCATCTTCTGGAGCTGGAACTACTGCGCCGGGATCGGCGCCCTGGGAGCCTGCCTGGGCCGTGATATCGGCAGCGGCACCCAGGCCCTGACGGTCAACATGACGGTGTCCAACGATTGCGTGATCACCGCGCCCAACATCAGTTTCGGCAGTGCGCCGGTGGTCAGCGCCTTTGCCACGGTGACCGGGCAGACCATCAACCTGGCCTGCACCAAGGGCAGCGCCTATACCGTGGGTTTGAGCGATGGCCAGCAGCCGGTGAGCGCGGGTGGTCGGCGGCGGATGATTTCCAGTGGCAACTACCTGGCCTATGACATCTTCAAGAGTGCCGGCAATACCCGTTGGGGCAGTGTCGGCAGTGCCCGGCGCTCCAGTACCGATGCCGAAGTCAACCCGGGTAACGGCCTGGGCACCGGCAGCCAGATCTTCAACTACAACGCCCGGATCTATACCGACCAGAGCACCCCGCCGGCCGGTACCTATGTCGACAACGTGGTGCTGGATGTGGG
Source organism: Pseudomonas sp. TKO26 (assembly GCF_003225665.1). NCBI lineage: Bacteria > Pseudomonadati > Pseudomonadota > Gammaproteobacteria > Pseudomonadales > Pseudomonadaceae > Pseudomonas > Pseudomonas sp. TKO26. Next base: position 273,833 of record NZ_QKLN01000006.1, on the reverse strand, counting down.
GTTCTAGGAGCCACCGCGCCATTGATTTCGTCTTCCGCCCGAGGCGCTTTTGCTCAGTCATTCCCTGGCTGGCCGTTCCAGGGCGACGAGCTGCTGCAAGGCAGGCCGCGGGGCTGGGGTTGAAGCACTCTCGGGCGAGCCCGCTATGGGCGTGCCGAGCTGGCGCCGTGCGCGGTGGCCGGGTGTTTTCCGGGGTTCAGGCTCCACAGCCAGTAGGCCAGGGCCACGCCGTTGATGGCGGCGCCCAGCAGGCACACCCCGGTCCAGCCGGCCCAGGCGTAGGTGGCGGTGGCGGCAATGGAGCCGCCGGCGCTGCCTGCCGAGTAGAACAGCATGTATCCGGCCGCCAGACGGCTCTGGGCTTGCGGGCGCACGCTGTAGATCAGGCTCTGGCTGGTAACGTGGACCGCCTGCAGGCCCAAATCGAAGGTGATCACTCCCACGAGCAGGGCCCACAGGGAGGATTGGGTAAAGGCCAGGGGCAACCAGGACAGCAGCATCAGCGCCAAGGCCAGGCCACTGGTCCATTGCGCCAGCCCGCGATCCGCCAGGTGCCCGGCCTGTGCCGCGCCCAGTGCGCCTGCGGCGCCGGCCAGGCCAAACAGCCCGATCTCGGTGTGTGACAGCGACAACGGTGGGGCGCTTAGGGGCAGCACCAGCGGGGTCCATAAGACCGTGCCGGCAGCGAAGATCAGCATGGCCAGGACCGCCCGGTCGCGCAGGACCTTTTCCTCCTTGAACAACAGCAGCAGCGAGCCGAGCAGTTGCCCGTAGCGCTGCACCGCTGGCGGCTGTTCAGCAGTCGGCAGCACCTTCCACAGGGCCAGGGCCACCAGCAGGGTCAGCCCGGCCGACAGCAGGTACACCGAGCGCCAGCCCGCCAGATCGGCCATGGTGCCGGCCACGGTACGGGCCAGGAGGATGCCCACGACGATGCCGCTGGTGACCATGCCCACCACCCGTCCGCGCTGGGCGACCGGCGTCAGGTGGGCTGCGTAGGCCACCAGCACCTGGGTCACGACCGCCAGCAGGCCGGTGCAGGCCATGCCCAGTAACAGCCAGGCGCTGCTGGGGGCCAAAGCCACGGTCAACAGGGCCAGGACCGACAGCAGGGTCTGGCTGACGATCAAGCGCCGGCGATTGAGCAGGTCGCCCAGGGGCACCAGCAACAGCAGGCCGAGACCGTATCCCACCTGGGTCAGGGTGATGACGATGCCTACCGTGGCCGGCGCCAGGTCGAAGGCCTGGGCCATGGCGTCCAGCAGCGGTTGGGCGTAGTACACGTTGCCCACCGCCAGCCCGCAGGCCGCGGCGAACAGCAGCACCACCTTGGCTGAAAGTGGCGAGGGGGTTGAGGATTCTGATGACATGGCGGACTCCGTATCTGGTTTTGTTATAAAACCAGTTGTACGGTAGTGATCGCGGTTTTATATTGCAACCACTTTTCCGCTGCCAGTCTGGAGAATCCCAACATGGTCAAACGCACTAGCCTGCAAGATGCCGAGTGCCCGGTGGCTCGCTCCTTGGACGCCATTGGTGACTGGTGGTCGTTACTGATCGTGCGTGATGCCTTCGACGGCATCCGCCGCTTTGGCGAATTCCAGCGCAATCTGGGCATGGCCAAGAACATCCTCGCCGCGCGCCTGCGCACCTTGGTGGAACACGGGGTGTTGGCGGTTGTGCCAGCCTCCGATGGCAGTGCCTATCAGGAGTACGTGCTGACGGAGAAGGGCAGGGGGCTGTTTCCTCTGATCATTGGTCTGCGCCAATGGGGCGAGGCGTTTTTCTACAAGGAGGGTGAGGCGCATTCGCGGATGGTCGACCGGGAAACCGGGCAACCGCTGCCGGCACTGGAACTGCGTACGGCGGATGGGCGCTTGCTGGGGCCGGACGATTGCCTGCGGGTGCCGGCGTCGTGAGCACATGACGACTGCGGGAGCGCTTCCCGCAGTCGTCGGCATGGCTTAGCGCAGGCTGTCCACCAGATCGGCGAGGGTACTCAGCACATCCTTGCCCAGTTGCATGGAGCGCTTGCCGGACCAGCCGGTCAGCGGGTTGGGTGCATCGTCGTGATCCTTGAAGGGCATCTCCAGGGTCAATGCCAGGCAGTCGTATTTTTCCCCGACGGCGTTGCAGGCCAGGGTCATGTTGGCCTCTCCGGGATTGTCCCGGGCATAACCGTGGGTGGTCTGGAAATCCCGGGTCTGGTGCTTCAGGTGGCTGCGGAAATGCTCCTCGAGTGCCGCCAGCCGTGGCGTGTAGCCCAGGTTGCCTTCGCAGCCGGCGGTGAACACGTAGGGGATCTCTTCATCGCCGTGCACATCGAGGAACAGGTCGACACCGTACTTTTCCATCTGCTGCTGGACGAACAGCACTTCGGGGCTGAGCTCCTGGCTGGCGTTCTGCCAGGCGCGGTTCAGGTCCTGGCCCTTGGCGTTGGTCCGCAGATGGCCATGGAATGCGCCATCCGGGTTCATGTTCGGTACCAGGTACAGATCGGCCTTGGCCAGCAGTGCATTGAGTTCCGGGTCGTCCCGATGCTGCAGGCGCTCGATCACGCCTTCCATGAACCACTCGGCCATATGCTCGCCGGGGTGCTGCTGGGCGATGATCCACAGCTTGCGCCGGCCTTGCTCGCCGCTGCCTTTGCGTAGCAGCTGGATGTCCCGGCCTTCGACGCTTTTGCCCACGGCCAGCAATTGGGTCCCGGCCTTGCTCAAGGCCTGGTCGATCAGCCAGTCGTGGCGTCCGCGGCTGTAGGGCTCGAAGTAGGCGAACCAGGCGTGGGTCTGGGTGGCTTCCAGATTGAAGCGCAGGGCGTCGCCTTCGAAGATCGTCGGTACGCGAAACCAGTTCACATGGTCATAGGAAGCAACAGCCTGGTAGCCGGTCCAGGCCTTGTTGTAGGAGGACTGGCTGGCATTGGTCAGGCGGAACCAGTGTTCCTGGCCGACATGCAGGCCGCTGACCTTGAAGTGAAACCACTGGAAATGCGGGCTCTGGGTATCCGGGCGGATGGCCAGCAGGGCTTGCAGTGGGTTGCTGATGTCCAGCACTTTGATGTTGCCACTGTCGAAATCGGCAGTGATTTGAAACGAAGTGTGATTGCCCACGGTCATGTTCGGTTCCTGTACAGGATTGTTATGACCGTCACTCTACACACTGGAGAAGGTAATAGAAGGGGGGGCGTCGTCCTTGACGCCGAAGCAGCTTAGTGGCTATGCGATTGATTCTCAAGCGCTACTTTTTTCTTTGCCCGGAGCGTGGCGTCAGGCGCTGACTTGCAAAAGGACATTCTTTTGCTATCATCGCCGCCATTATTTTTAGCGGCACCCACGTCTTCATTAGCCTGAAGCCAAGCCAGAAAAACTGGCAAAAAAAAGACCCGGCAAAAAGCCGGGTCGAAAACCGTGATTAGCCTGATGAGGAGATAATCCAAAGGTCCGACCTAAGGTCCTTTGGGTTATCGACCGATCTCGCGATCAGCTGGATGCAATAATAATCATTATCATTTGCAAGTCAAATGATTTTCCTCGTGTCCCGGTAAATAATCCGTCCTTCTTGCCTTGCCCTCTTGTCCACCCTCCTGTTGGGAAGGGCGCAGGCCTCCTAGCTTGATCCACAACGCTGGCATTCCAGGCACTTGTCCACCAGGGCCTTGGCCAGGTCGATCATGTGCACCACCGAAAATGCCAGGTCACGATTGGCACCCCGCAGATTGTTGGCGGCGTCATAGGCGGTGGCCGCTGCACAGCGCAATAGATCGGATGCATGGATCATGGCTTCCTCACTGCTCAGGCTGCGTCTGATCTCGAAAAACTTTTCATCCTTGCTTGGCTCGGTAATGGCGGGGTTCAAGTAGTAGTCCATCGCTCGCCGTGCCGCATCGCTATCCTTGAGTGCGTTCAATGTGGCCTCTGTATCGAATTCCTGCACATCCTTGCTGCTTGTGTTCATGAAGTGTTCTGCCCTGATGGTGATAAGGAGAGAGGGGTAGGAACGATGTTAATACGTATTGTAATTGTGACGAGATTTCAAATACTACAACTTGTGTGTTGAGGCGGGGAATACACAACGTATTGTTCGGCCCATGGACAAATGGATCGAGTTGGTTAAAGCCAACATGAAAGGCCGCAAGGTCACACAGGAAAAACTCGCCGAGCGTCTGGGCATGTCTCAAGGTGGCATCGGTCATTGGTTGAGCAAGCGTCGCCAGCCGAAGATCGAAGACATGAACCGGGTGCTCGAAGAGATCGGCATGGGCTTTCTTGAAGTTGCCCTGGTGGTCCGCGAGAAACCCATGCTCGGCGATGATGGCGAACCCCTGGTGGAGGAGCCTTCCTTGCAGCACAAGTACAACCCGTATTTCCGGTATCCGGTCAGTGATTGGCGGGAGGTCGGAGAAGTCCGGGAAAGTGGCCAGTCGGCCTATGTCCCCGAGCGTTATGAGCTTTCCGATTATCAGGCGCAGGGGGCGGCCTTCTGGTTGGTGGTGGTCGGTGACGCGATGATCGCCCCCAGCGGCCTGAGCATCAGCCAGGGCATGCTGATCCTGGTGGACCCGGCCGTTGCTGCCGAGCCTGGGAAGTTGCTGGTCGTGCAGTGTCCCGGGAATGACGAGGCGATCTTCCGCAAGTTGGTACAAGAGGGCGGCCAGCGTTATCTGGTACCACTCAATCCCACTTATCCGAAGATGCTCTACAGCGACGAGTGCCGGGTTATTGGTGTAGTCGTACAAGCAACTGCGAAGTTTTAACTTCTTTGAAGAGCCCCTTCCTACAAATAGGAAGGGGCTTTCTTATTGATAAAGTTACTCCAACTCCACCAACGCACTGCCTTCGCTGACCATTTCACCTTCCTGGCAGTACAGGGCCTTGACGACTCCGGCCTGGGGCGCGCGGATGCTGTGCTCCATCTTCATTGCTTCCAGTACCACCAGTTGCGCACCGGCCTCGACGCTTTGTCCGACGCTGACCAGCACCCGCACGATGCTGCCATTCATCGGTGCCGTGAGCCCGCCATGCTGACTGTGGCTGGCATCGGCCGCGGCGATCGGGTCGTAGGCGGTGATGGCGTGCATGTCGCCCTGCCAGTGCAGGTACAGGGTGTCGCCACGGCGAATGGCGCGATGTTCACGACGCAGTCCCTGTTGCTCGACCCACAGGCGCTCGTTCTGCAACTGATAGGCGGGCGAATGGGCCCCAAGGCTGATGGCCCGGTCCTTGCCGGCACAGCTCAGGTGCAGGCTAGTCTGGGCCGGCAGGCCACTGCGCCAGCCGTTGAGCGTCGACCAGGGCGATTGGGGATCGTCAGCGCGCGTGCGCTGCGGCTGACTTTGCGCAAAGGCCTGGGCTGCCGCCTGCCAGAAGTCCGTAGTCAATTCGCTAGGCGCTGGCAGGAGTTGCTCCTGATAGCGTGGGATAAATCCGGTATCCAGTTGCGCTTGAGCAAATGCCGGATGGGCAATGATGCGCCGCAGGAACGCGAGGTTGGTTTTCAGGCCGCCGATGGCGAACTCGTCGAGCATGCTCAATAGACGGAGGCGGGCCTGTTCGCGGTTCTCGCCCCAGGCGATCAGTTTGCCCAGCATCGGATCGTAGAAGGGCGACACGCTGTCGCCTTCCTCGACCCCACTGTCCACCCGGCGTCCCGGTCCGGCAGCGGACTCCTGATACAAATCGAGGCGGCCGGTGGCCGGCAGAAAATCATTGCCCGGATCTTCAGCGTAGAGGCGTACTTCAATGGCATGCCCCAGCAGCGGGACCTGTTCCTGGCTGATGGGCAGGGCTTCACCCTGGGCCACGCGTATTTGCCAGGCCACCAGATCGAGCCCGGTAATGGCTTCGGTAACCGGGTGTTCCACCTGCAGCCGGGTATTCATCTCCATGAAGAAGAATTCGCCGCGGGCGTCCAGAAGAAACTCCACGGTGCCGGCGCCGACATAGCCGATGGCCTGAGCGGCACGTACCGCCGCCTCGCCCATGGCCTTGCGCAGCTCGGGGCTCAGGCCCGGAGCGGGGGCTTCCTCGACCACTTTCTGGTGGCGGCGCTGAATCGAACAGTCGCGCTCGTTGAGGTACAGGCAGTTGCCGTGTTGGTCGGCAAATACCTGGATCTCCACGTGCCGCGGCTTGAGCAGGTACTTTTCCACCAGCATCCGCGAATCGCCGAAGGACGACTGGGCTTCACGCTGCGCCGAGGCCAGGGCTTCAGCCAGCTGGCTGACGTCCTCGACCACCTTCATGCCCTTGCCGCCACCGCCCGCGGTGGCCTTGAGCAGCACCGGGTAGCCGATGCGTTCGGCGGCGCTACGGAAGGTATCCAGGTCCTGGGCTTCGCCGTGATAACCCGGCACCAACGGCACCCCGGCGGTTTCCATCAGCGCCTTGGCCGCCGATTTACTGCCCATGGCGTCGATGGCCGAGGCGGGCGGCCCGAGAAAGATCAGGCCCGCCGCTTCAATGGCTCGGGCAAAGCCGGCGTTCTCCGAGAGAAAGCCGTAGCCAGGGTGAATGGCCTGGGCGCCGCTGGCTTTGGCGGCGGCGATGAGCTTATCGATCTGCAGGTAGCTGTCGGCGGCCTTGCTGCCGCCCAGATCGACACGGATATCCGCCTCGCGGCTGTGCCGGGCGTCACGGTCGGTGGCACTGTGCACGGCCACGGTGGTCAGGCCCAGGGCCTTGGCGGTGCGCATCACCCGGCAGGCGATTTCGCCGCGGTTGGCCACCAGCAGGGTGTCTAGAACAGGGGCGCTCATGAGCGGGGCTCCTTGGTGGTGGTCGCGGACTGCCAGCTGGGCGGGCGTTTGTCGAGGAACGCCCGCAGGCCTTCCTGGCCTTCGGCGCTGACCCGGATGCGCGCGATGGCGTTCTCACAATAGCGGCGCAGAGCTGTGGTCAGAGCGCCGTTGCCGACTTCCCGCAACAGGTCCTTGCTGGCGCGCATGGCCTGGGGACTGTTGAGCAGCAGGTTGTCGATCCATTGGCTCACTTGCTGTTCCAGCGTGTCAGCCGGGTAGCTTTCCGCCAGCAAGCCGATGTCCCGCGCGCGCTGCCCGCCAAAGCGCTCGGCGGTGAGGGCATAGCGCCGGGCAGCGCGTTCACCGATGGCCTGGACCACGAACGGGCTGATAACCGCCGGCGCCAGGCCGATACGCACTTCCGACAGGCAGAACTGGGCATCGTCGGTGCCGATGGCCATGTCGCAGCAACTGATCAGGCCCAGGGCTCCGCCGAAGGCTGCGCCTTGCACCACGGCCAGGGTGGGGATTTTCAGTTTGGCCAGGTTGTACATCAGCTCCGCCAGTTCCCGGGCGTCGTCGAGGTTGGTCTGGTAGTCGAGTTCCGCCGACTGCTGCATCCAGGCCAGGTCGGCGCCGGCGCTGAAGTGCTTGCCGCGTCCGCGCAGCAACAGGAAACGCAGGCTCGGGTCGGCCTGGACCTGATCCAGGGCGAGGATCAGCTCGCGGATCATTTCGGCGTTGAAGGCGTTGTTCTTGGTTTCGCGGCTGAGCCACAGGGTGGCGAAGCCACGGGGGTCGCGCAGCAGTTCCAGGGTATTGAAGTCGCTCATGTTCTTCTCGCGCAGGATTACATGCGGAACACGCCGAAGCGGCTCTGTTCGATGGGGGCATTGAGGGCCGCGGACAGGGCCAGGGCCAGTACGTCACGGGTTTGCGCCGGGTCGATGACGCCGTCGTCCCACAGTCGTGCACTGGAGTAATAGGGGTGCCCCTGGTGTTCGTACTGATCGAGGATCGGCTGCTTGATCTCGGCTTCCTGGGCCGCGTCGAACGGCTGTCCGCCGCGTTCCGCCTGCTCGCGCTTGACCTGCACCAGCACCCCGGCCGCCTGTTCGGCACCCATTACGCCAATTCGCGCATTGGGCCACATCCACAAAAAGCGCGGGTCGTAGGCGCGGCCGCACATGCCGTAGTTACCGGCGCCGAAGCTGCCGCCGATGATCACGGTGAGTTTCGGCACCTTGGCGCAGGCCACCGCGGTCACCAACTTGGCGCCGTGCTTGGCGATACCGCCGGCTTCGTATTTCTGCCCCACCATGAAACCTGTGATGTTCTGCAGGAACAGCAGGGGAATGCCGCGCTGGCAGGCCAGTTCGATGAAGTGCGCGCCTTTTTGCGCGGCTTCGGCGAACAGGATGCCGTTGTTGGCGAGAATGGCCACTGGGTAGCCGTGCAGATGGGCGAAACCGCAGACCAGGGTGGTGCCGAACAGGGCCTTGAATTCATCGAACAGCGAGCCGTCCACCAGCCGCGCAATGACCTCGCGGACATCGAATGGCTGCTTGGCATCGGCCGGCACCACACCATAGAGCTCGTCGCCGGCATACAGCGGGGCGATCGGGGTACGTTGCTGCAATTGCCCCTGCTTGTGCCAGTTGAGGTTGGCCACGCTGCGCCGTGCCAGGGCCAGGGCGTGTTCGTCGCTGTCGGCGTAGTGGTCGGCGACCCCGGAAACCTTGCAGTGCACATCGGCACCGCCCAGGTCTTCGGCACTCACCACTTCACCGGTGGCGGCCTTCACCAGGGGCGGGCCGGCAAGGAAGATGGTCGCCTGTTCACGAACCATGATGGCTTCGTCGGCCATGGCCGGTACGTAGGCGCCACCGGCGGTGCAGGAGCCCATGACCACGGCGATCTGCGGGATGCCCTGGGCGCTCATGTTGGCCTGGTTGAAAAAGATGCGTCCGAAGTGCTCGCGGTCAGGGAACACTTCATCCTGGCGTGGCAGGTTGGCGCCGCCGGAGTCCACCAGGTAGATGCACGGCAGGCGGTTTTGCTGGGCGATGGTCTGGGCCCGCAGGTGCTTTTTCACCGTCAGCGGATAGTAGGAGCCGCCTTTCACCGTGGCGTCGTTGGCCACGATCATGCACTCGATGCCTTCCACTCGGCCGATGCCGGCAATCAGCCCGGCAGCCGGCACGTCTTCGCCATAGACCTCGTAGGCGGCCAGGGGGCTGAGTTCCAGGAAGGGCGAGCCGGGATCGAGCAGGCGGTTGATCCGCTCGCGCGGTAGCAGTTTACCCCGGGAAGTGTGACGCTCCTGGGCCTTGGCGCCACCGCCTTGCTGGACCTGGGCGAGCAGGGTGTGCAGGGCATCGACCTGGGCCAGCATGCTGGCCGCGTTCTGCGCGAACTCGGGGGATTTCGGGTTGAGCTGAGACTTCAGAATCATCGGAGGGCCTACGGCAGCTTCAAGCGACACGCTTCAAGCTGCAAAAGTGAGTCGGTATCACGGCAGCGTTGGCTTGCCGCTGGTAGCTCGCCACTTGCGGCTGCTCTTACCTGGTTTCGTTGAACAGTTCGCGACCGATCAGCATGCGTCGGATCTCACTGGTGCCGGCACCGATTTCGTAGAGCTTGGCGTCGCGCAGCAGGCGGCCGGCCGGGAATTCGTTGATGTAGCCGTTGCCGCCGAGAATCTGGATCGCATCCAGGGCCATCTGGGTGGCACGTTCGGCGCTGTAGAGAATCACCCCGGCGGCGTCCTTGCGGGTGGTTTCGCCGCGTTCGCAGGCCTGGGCCACCGCGTACAGGTAGGCGCGGCTGGCGTTGAGCTGGGTGTACATGTCGGCGATCTTGCCTTGGATCAGCTGGAATTCGCCGATGCTCTGGCCGAACTGCTTGCGATCGTGGATGTAGGGCACCACCAGGTCCATGCAGGCCTGCATGATCCCGGTCGGGCCGCCGGAGAGCACCACGCGCTCGTAGTCCAGGCCGCTCATCAGCACTTTGACGCCGCCATTGAGCACGCCGAGGATGTTTTCCTCTGGTACTTCCACGTCATCGAAGAACAGCTCGCAGGTGTTGGAGCCGCGCATGCCCAGCTTGTCGAACTTGTTGCTGCGGCTGAAGCCTTTCCAGTCGCGCTCGACGATGAAGGCGGTGATGCCGTGGGGGCCTTTTTCCAGATCGGTCTTGGCGTAGATCACATAGGTGTTGGCGTCGGGGCCGTTGGTGATCCAGGTCTTGCTGCCGTTGAGCACGAAGCGGTCGCCGCGCTTGTCGGCCCGCAGCTTCATCGACACCACGTCGGAGCCGGCGTTGGGCTCGCTCATGGCCAGGGCACCAATGTGTTCGCCGCTGATCAGCTTGGGCAGGTACTTGCTCTTCTGCTCGTGGTTGCCGTTACGGTTGATCTGGTTCACGCAGAGGTTGGAATGGGCACCGTAGGACAGCGCCACCGAGGCCGAGCCTCGGCTGATCTCTTCCATGGCCACCACGTGCGCCAGGTAGCCCAGGCCGGCGCCGCCGTACTCTTCCGCCACGGTGATGCCCAAGAGGCCCATGTCACCGAACTTGCGCCACATGTCGGCGGGAAACAGGTTGTCGACATCGATCTGTGCCGCCCGCGGTGCCAGCTCGGCCTTGACGAAGGCCTGGACCTGTTGGCGCAGCATGTCGATGGTTTCACCGAGGGCGAAGTTCAGGGTCGGATAACTCATGGCGTGGGCACCTTCACACTTGTTTTTATTGAGAGGAGGGACGTGGAGAGCGGCGCTGTTGGGCTCTCACCTTTACGTTAACGTAAACCTGCGACCGAAGGCTGTCAATCGCCCTTTACGTAAACGTCAACTTGCGCCAGAGTAGCAGGGCTTTCGATTGGAGCCGGGCTTTTTTGCACCTTTCGCCTGGCTCCTGAACACCCACTAATAAAGACAATAGGGGTCGTCATGGAACACTCGGGTTTCCAGCCGGATCGCAGTTACACCCGTGGTACGCAAGACAAGCCGTTACTCGCGCTGACCATTGGCCAGGCTTTCGACAACACTGTCGCCGCCTATCCTCAGGGCGAGGCGCTGGTGGTGCGTCATCAGCAGCTGCGTTACACCTGGCAGCAGTTGCGCGAGGCAGTGGATCTGCATGCTCGTGCGCTGCTGGCCTTGGGGCTGGATACCGGGGATCGCCTGGGAATCTGGGCGCCCAACTGCGCCCAATGGTGCATCGCGCAACTGGCCAGCGCCAAGATCGGCGCGATCCTGGTGAACATCAACCCGGCCTATCGCAGTTCCGAGCTGGAGTATGTGCTCAAGCAGTCCGGCTGCCAGTGGCTGATCTGTGCCGGGGCGTTCAAGACTTCCGATTACCACGGCATGCTGCAGGGGCTGATCCCCGAACTGGCGGAGCAATCCATCGGCCAATTGCACTGTGAGCGCCTGCCCGAGTTGCGTGGGGTGATCAGCCTGCACGCCCAGCCACCCTCCGGCTTTCTGCCCTGGTCGCAGTTGACCGCCCTGGCCGCCGGAACCACTGCCGAGCAACTGCAGGCACGCCAGGACAGCCTGGATTTCGACCAGCCGGTGAATATCCAGTACACCTCGGGTACCACGGGCTTTCCCAAGGGCGCGACCCTGAGTCACTACAACATCCTCAACAACGGTTACATGGTGGGGGAGAGCCTGGGCCTGACGGCGGCGGATCGCCTGGTGATCCCGGTGCCGCTGTACCACTGCTTCGGCATGGTCATGGGCAACCTGGGCTGTATCACCCATGGCACCACCATGATCTACCCCAACGACGCCTTCGACCCTTTGCTGACCCTGAGCGCCGTGGCCGAGGAGCGGGCGACCGGTCTGTACGGGGTGCCCACCATGTTCATTGCCCTGCTCGATCAGCCCCGGCGTGGCGAGTTCGATCTGTCGAGCCTGCGTACCGGGATCATGGCCGGCGCCACTTGCCCGATCGAGGTAATGCGTCGGGTCATCAGTGAAATGCACATGAGCGAAGTGCAGATTGCCTATGGCATGACCGAGACCAGCCCGGTGTCGTTGCAGACCGGTCCCGCCGACGACCTGGAGTTGCGGGTCACCACTGTGGGGCGTACCCAGCCCCATCTGGAGAGCAAGATCATCGACGAGGCCGGCAATGTGGTGCCGCGGGGCACTATTGGTGAACTCTGCACCCGCGGTTACAGCGTCATGCTCGGCTACTGGAACAATCCCCAGGGCACCCGTGAATCCATCGATCAGGCGGGCTGGATGCACACCGGCGACCTGGCGACCATGAACGAGCAGGGTTATGTGTGCATCGCCGGGCGCAACAAGGACATGATCATTCGCGGTGGCGAGAACATTTACCCGCGGGAACTGGAAGAGTTCTTCTTCACCCATCCTGCCGTGGCCGATGTGCAGGTGATCGGTATTCCCTGCGCCAAGTACGGTGAGGAAATCGTCGCGTGGATCAAGTTCCATCCCGGGCATTGCGCCAATGAAGTGGAGCTGCAGGCCTGGTGCAAGGAGCGCATCGCCCATTTCAAGACGCCGCGCTACTTCAAGTTCGTTGAGGAGTTTCCGATGACGGTGACCGGCAAGATCCAGAAATTCCGCATGCGCGAGATCAGCATCGAGGAGCTGCGCGAGCAGGTGGGTAAGGTCTGAGCCTTGCTGGGGCGTGCATCTGTACCGGTGCACGCTTTAGGGGCGAGGAAGGGTGGGTGAAGTCGAATCGCGAAAAGCACAAAGGGGAGCCGAAGCTCCCCTTTAATGTGTCGTTGCGTGCTCTTTTTTTATTATTGAGGGGCGGTCTGTTGTTGTTTTTGGCAACCGTGGCCCTTTGCTGCTGTTTTGGGTGATCCCCATCCGGGATCAAGAGCAAACGTATTTTTTTGAGCGCTGATCCAATGTGTCGCCAGGGCGATCCAACCAGTTCGGGAGCTACCTCAGGGTAGTTTTATTGTTCTCTGACCGGTTGCGGGTGGCTCTTGCAAGCCCTCCTGCACACTACATCCTCTCCAAAAAAATCTGTTAGCTGCGTCTCTGTCGTGTTGTTTTTGTTATGTCAGAGTCGTTACGTCTTATTTTTATTAGGTTTGCTGCTTTTTATTCTTGTTATGCCATAGAGATAGCAGAAGCCGTGCCAACTTTTTAAAATCCTTTTAAATCAATAGCTTGACGATTTTGTAGGACAACCTGTGCCGCAAGAAAATCGACAAACTGTTTCCGTGTTACTCGTTCCAGCCGCGGTTCAGAGCGGCCGGTAACACCCGGCCGCACATTGGCTCATCCGGCGTTACGTGCCTTGGCCACCCGGGAACCGCTGGGGCGCCCCAGTACCGCGCAGATCTGCCGGCCAGCGTCGATCAGGCGGTCCATGTCGATACCCGTGTGAATGCCCAGGCCGTTGAGCAGGTACAGCACGTCTTCGGTGGCAACGTTACCGCTGGCGCCCTTGGCATAGGGGCAGCCGCCGAGGCCGGCGATCGAGCTGTCGAACACCGCGATGCCCTCCAGCAGGCTGGCGTAGACGTTGGCCAGGGCCTGGCCATAGGTGTCGTGAAAGTGACCGGCGAGCTTGTCCCGTGGCACCTGGGCACCCACCACGTCGAACAGGTTGCGGGTGGCGCCGGCGGTGCCGGTGCCGATGGTGTCGCCCAGGGACACCTCATAGCAGCCCATGGCATAGAGTTCACGGGCTACCAGGGCGACTTGTTCCGCAGGCACTTGGCCTTCATAAGGACAGCCCAGTACGCAGGACACGTAGCCGCGCACGCTGATCCCGTGCTGTTTGGCCGCGTCCATGATCGGTACGAAGCGCTCCAGGCTCTCGCTGATGGAGCAATTGATGTTGCGCTGGGAGAACGACTCCGACGCGGCGGCGAACACCGCGACTTCCTTGACCCCCGCCGCCAGAGCGTCCTCGAAGCCCCGCAGGTTCGGCGCCAGCGCGCCGTAGACCACCCCCGGCTTGCGCTGGATGCGGGCAAACACTTCGGCTGAGCCGGCCATCTGCGGCACCCACTTGGGCGAGACGAAACTGCCGACTTCTATATAGCCCAGGCCCGCTGCGGTCAGCGCGTCGACCAGTTGCACCTTGTCGTCGACGCTGATGGGCAGGGCTTCGTTCTGCAGGCCATCGCGGGGGCCGACTTCGATCAGGCGTACATGGCTGGGGAGTGACATACAGGTTTACCTTCTAATGGAGGAGGGCGGTTGCCGGCGCGAGCCGCGCAGGTGTCCCGGGGATTATTGGGCAGGGTTCTTCTGGTTCTGGAGGGTCTGTTGCAGTGCCTGGGTGCAGCGCTCTTCGGCGGTGTCCAGTTCCAGCTTCATCTGTTCGATGTCGAGCAACTGCTGTTCAAGCTGCTCACGGCGCTCGCTGATCTTGGCCAGCATGCTGTGCAACTGCTTGAGGTTGCCGCTGCTGGGGTCATAGAGTTCGATCAGCTCACGGCATTCGGCCAGGGAAAAACCGATGCGCTTGCCCCGCAGGATCAGCTTCAGGCTGACCTTGTCCCGGGGTGAGTAGATGCGTTCCTGACCGCGGCGCTCGGGGGCCAGCAGGCCTTGTTCTTCATAGAAACGGATGGCCCGGGTGGTGATGTCGAGCTCGCGGGCGAGGTCGGAGATGCTGTAGGTCTGACTGCTCATGGAGGCGCTCAAGGTGGGACTTGGCGCTAAGCTAAAGGCAGGTTTACGTATACGTCAAGCAATCCGCTCCTATCCCGTGCGCCGGCAAGCCGACTCCTGCTGTGAGGGCTTGCCGGCGAGGGGTCAGGCGGTCTGCTGGTCGAGCTTCTTTTCGTAGGCGCTCACCTGTTGGCACAACTCGATCATCTGCTCGCGCATCCAGCGGTTGGCCGGGTCCTGGTCGGTGCTTTCGTGCCAATACAAGTGGGTTTCCACGGGCGGTACATCATTGACCGGCAGATTGAAGGCCTGCAGGTCGTGGCGCCGGGCAAAGCGCTCCGGCACGGTCATGACCATGTCGGTCTGTTGCAGCACTTGGGAGGCCATCAGGTAGTGCTGGGAGCGCAGGGCGATCTTGCGCTGGATGCCCATCTTGCCCAGGGCCAGGTCGACATGGCCCAGGCCGCTGCGACGGCTGGAGATATGGATGTGGGTCAGCGACAGGTAATCGTCCAGGGTGAATTTTTCCTTGCCCGCCAGGGGGTGGCCCTTGCGCATGGCACACACGTAACGGTCTTCCATGAGCTTGACATGGCGTACTTGCGGGTCGGTGTTGAGGGGGGCATCCACGGCAAAGTCCAGGCGCCCGGCCGCCAGTTCCTTGGTGGTTTCCCGGCGCTTGGACAGGAAGCTCTCGATGATCACCGCCGGTGCCAGGCGGCGCAGGCGCTGGAACAGCGGCGGCAGGATCACTGCCTCGGTCAGGTCGGTCATGCTGATGCGGTAGGTCTTGACCGCTTGCAGCGGGTTGAAAATCCGACTTTCCTGGACTGAAACCCGCAGTAGCGACAAGGCATTGCGCACCGGACCGATGATGTTCTGTGCCATCGGAGTGGGCACCATGCCCTGGGCGGTCCTTACGAACAGCGGATCGTTGAAGGTCTCGCGCAGACGCGCCAGGGCGTTGGACACCGCCGGCTGGGTGATGCCGACGATCTGCCCGGCGCGGGTCAGGTTGGCTTCGGTGTAGATCGCGTCGAAAACGATGAAGAGGTTGAGGTCGACCTTGCTCAGATTCATGGCGCTGCACTCTTATTGTTAGGGCCTGTGAGGGAGGCTCGGAAGCCTTGCGGATCAGTCGATCATATATCGGTGATGAATGTTAATACACGCCGAGAATAGGCTAGGTAAATTTTCGTAGCTGATCTAGCATCGATTTCAGTCCCCCAACACCCGTTCTTCAAAAAGGTAGAACTGCCCATGGAATTCGCCTATTCCCCCAAGGTTCAGGAGCTGCGTGAGCGCGTCACGGCGTTCATGGATGCCTATGTTTATCCGGCTGAAGCGGTTTTCGAGCGTCAGGTTGCCGAAGGCGATCGCTGGCAGCCGACCGCCATCATGGAAGAGCTCAAACTCAAGGCCAAGGCTGAAGGTCTGTGGAATTTGTTTCTGCCTGAGTCGGAACTGGGTGCCGGCCTGACCAACCTCGAATACGCGCCACTGGCGGAGATCATGGGCCGTTCGCTGCTGGGCCCCGAGCCGTTCAACTGCTCGGCGCCGGATACCGGCAACATGGAAGTGCTGGTGCGCTATGCCAATGAGGAGCAGAAGCGGCGCTGGCTGGAGCCGCTGCTGCGCGGCGAGATCCGCTCGGCATTCGCCATGACCGAGCCGGACGTAGCCTCGTCCGACGCCACCAACATGGCCGCCCGCGCGGTGCGCGACGGCGACCAGTGGCTGATCAATGGCAAGAAGTGGTGGACCTCCGGCGCCTGTGATCCGCGTTGCAAGATCCTGATCTTCATGGGCCTGAGCAACCCCGATGCGCCACGTCACCAGCAGCACTCGATGATCCTGGTGCCGGTGGATACCCCCGGGGTGAAGATCGTCCGCCCACTGCCGGTGTTCGGCTACGACGATGCGCCTCACGGCCACGCCGAGGTGCTGTTCGACAACGTTCGGGTGCCCTACGAGAACGTGCTGCTGGGCGAGGGCCGGGGTTTCGAGATTGCCCAGGGCCGTCTTGGTCCGGGGCGCATCCATCACTGCATGCGTTCGATCGGCATGGCCGAGCGTGCGCTGGAGCTGATGTGCAAGCGCGCGGTGAATCGCACCGCGTTCGGCAAGCCTCTGGCGCGCCTGGGGGGCAACATCGACAAGATCGCCGACTCGCGAATGGAAATCGACATGGCTCGGCTGTTGACCCTGAAGGCCGCGTACATGATGGACACCGTCGGTAACAAGGTGGCCAAGAGCGAGATTGCCCAGATCAAGGTGGTGGCACCGAACGTGGCCCTGCGGGTGATCGATCGGGCGATCCAGATTCACGGCGGGGCGGGCGTGTCCAATGATTTCCCTCTGGCCTACATGTACGCCATGCAGCGCACCTTGCGCCTGGCGGACGGTCCGGATGAAGTGCACCGCGCGGCCATCGGCAAGTACGAAATCGGCAAGTACGTGCCCAGGGAGCTGCTGCGCAGCGGGCATTGATGAAATCGCCGCCGGCCGATCGGGCAAGCACCCGGCTGGTCGGCGGCGGTGTATTCAGTACACCCAGACTTCCACCCGCCGGTTCTTGATCCGACCCTCGTCGGCCTGATTGGTCGCCACCGGCAGCTCGGCGCCAAAACCGCGGATCTCGCGCAATACCACGCCACTTTTCACCAGTTCCCGGCGGACCGCCATGGCTCGCAGCTTGGACAGCAGGGCGGCGCGTGCCGGGTCGCTCTTGGCATCGCCGAAGCCGGCCAGGGTCACTTGGCGCTCCAGCTTGCCGTGCTGGCGCAAGTAGTCCAGAACCCGATTCAGGTCCTGGCGCGCCTTGTTGTCCAGATTGGCGCTACCTTCCTCGAAGCGAAAGTTCACGCTCAGGCGTTGCGCGTCCCGGCTCAGTTGCTGGTAGGCCTCGGGCATCTGCGGGCTGGGCGTTACCCGCATGGCTTGCACGGTCTGGGCGACAAAGCCGTTGGCGGCGACGATGGCCTGGCCCTTGGCGCTCTGGGCAAAATTCACCAAGGCTGCGGCCCAGGGATTCTGGTTGTTGGGGGGCAGGTACAGATACAGGCGCCGCGTTAGCGGGTAGTTCTCGGTGGCGATCAGGCTGTTGAGGGGCAGCATGGGCTGGGATTCGCCGTCGACAATCGCCACCGCCTTGGCCTGGCGCACGTAGGGCAGGCCGATGAAACCGATGCCTTGCGGGTCGTGACTGACGGCGTCGGACAGCTGTTCACTGGACTCGAAACGCTTGGCCGCCGGGTTCAACGTCTTGCCACGACGACTGAGGACCAGCTCTCTGAAGGTGTCGTAGGTGCCGGACTGATTATCCCGGGCATACAGATGGACTGCGCCGCCGGTGCTCCCCAGCTCTTCCCAGGTCTTGATCTCGCCGCTGAACAGGCGGGCCAGTTGCTCGGTGCTCAGTTGGTTCAGCGGGTTGTGCGGATGCAGGATGATGGCCAGGCCATCAATGGCGATGACCTGTTCGGCGCCGGGGCTCTTCAGGTCGCCCAGGCTTTCCAGGTCCACCAGTTCGCTGTCCTTGATGGGGCGGGAGGCCGCGGCCACATCGGCTTGGGCGTTCTGCAGCGCACTGAAGCCGGTGCTCGAGCCGTGGGCGGCAATCTCCACTTTGACAGTCCGGCCCTGGGGGCTCTGTCCCAGAACCTGTTGCTCATTGTCCTTGCCGCTGGCCTCGATGCGGATATCGCGCAGGCCCTGTTGCTCCAGCAAGCCCTTGACCAGCGCCGGACCGAGCCTGGCGCCAATGGTGTTGGAGCCCTGGATGCGCAGCACGGCGGCATTGTCGGTCGCCAGGGGCAGGGCGGCGAACACCGACCAAGGCAGGGCGTAGCAGACGAAGCCGATCAGAAACAGGCTGATGGTCCGGCACCAGATATCTCGTTCACTGGCGGTGGAAGCGCGGGGCATGGCGGCACTGGCCTTCTATATAGAAAGAGGGGAAGTGCTGGCGAGATTAAGTCAGGGAGGTGACAGGCATGTGACCGATGGCACTTTTCGGCAACAAATGGCGAAAGTCCTACATCGTAAATAGCTGTTTTCTCTAGATTTTTTGAGACTTGTCCTAAAGACCAAGCTCTGAGCGATGCGTAGAGTGGGCAACTTTGTCTGGCGGGGATTGGGGCGACTGCCAACGCGTCGTCCCCGCGGATGCCTCGGCAGTGTTGAGCTGCCATTTCGTGGTAAGCAAAGGAGTTACAAATGAGTGCCTGGTTCGAGCTGAAGCAGTATGGCAGTGGTGCATGCAGATTCTTGCTGAAGACAAAGGAGGCGCAGACCATGCTTCAAAGCGAACGATTCCCATGCCGGGACAGTGCCGAGGCGGCTCTCGGCCTGTTCCGCGCACACTGCGCTTCTCCCGAGCGTTACGTCAAGAAAATTTCATCGGGCGGCAAACCTTATTTCAAGCTCAAGGCCGGCAAGGAAGTGATCCTGGTCAGCCATTTGTATGACTCGGAGCCCACGCTCGAGAGCGCCATCGACGCCATCGCAGCAGCCGGCACCACTGATCGGGTTGAAGTGGTCCAAATGTAAGCGGTAGCAAGAAAAGCCCATCTGACGATGGGCTTTTTTGTGCCTGTCGATCAGCTCAGTTCGAGCCAGATCGGCGCATGATCCGACGGCTTTTCCATGCCGCGCAGTTCATAGTCGACACCGGCATCCTTGACACGCGGCAACAGGCCCTGGGAGGCCATGATCAAGTCGATGCGCAGGCCACGCTTGGGCTCGTCCTCGAAGCCGCGGCTGCGGTAGTCGAACCAGCTGAAGCGGTCGTTCACCTCGGGGTTGAGGTGACGGAAGCTGTCCACCAGGCCCCAGTTCTTCAGGCGGGCCATCCACTCGCGTTCTTCCGGCAGGAAGCTGCATTTGCCGGTCTTGAGCCAGCGCTTGGCGTTGTCGGCGCCGATGCCGATATCGCAGTCTTCCGGGGAAATATTCACGTCGCCCATGACCACCAGGGGCTGGTCATTGCTGAAGCGACTTTCCAGCAGGTGCTGCAGATCGCTGTAGAAGCGCTGCTTGGCCGGGAACTTGGTCGGATGGTCACGGCTTTCGCCCTGGGGAAAGTAGCCGTTCATGATGGTCACCGGCGTGCCATGGGCGTCGGCGAAGGTGCCCCAGATAAAGCGCCGCTGGGCGTCTTCGTCATCGCCTTCGAAACCTTTGTGCAGGGCCAGCGGCGCCTGGCGCGAGAGCAGGGCGACGCCGTAATGGCCTTTCTGGCCGTGGTAGTGCACGTGGTAGCCCAGGGCCTGGACGTCGGCGAGGGGGAACTGCTCGTCGGCGACCTTGGTTTCCTGCAGGCCGATCACGTCCGGCTGGTGTTTGTCGATCAGCGCCGCCAGCTGATGAGGGCGGGCGCGCAGCCCGTTGATATTGAACGAGACGATCTTCATGGTCGGCGGTCCTGGCAAAACAGCGATGCTAGCTGACAACGCCCGGGTCGACCAGCGTGGCAGCGCCGTGGATGCACTGCTAATGTCCTTGAGCGCGGGGAACGATCAGCGCCGCGCAGGGCTCGTAATAACAAGAGCGCGGCCACCTGAGCCGGGGCCAGGGGAGAGTGACCGTCATGCCTGATACCTCCAACACCATTGCCGATATCCATATGCTCGACAGCGGTTATTCCCGTGAAGCTAGGTCGCTGTTGTACCAGGCCTACCGGCATGAACCGACTTTCGCGTTCATTTTCGAGTCCGAGCGCGGCGGTTACGAACAACGGGTACGGGCCACGGTGCGCGAGTTGGTCAAGCAGCATTTTCTTCAGGAGCTGCCAGCCATTGGCCTGCTGGTCAACGACCGGTTGATCGGCATTGCCTTGATTGCCCCGCCGCAGCGGCGCCTGGGGATCACCGAAAGCTGGGCCTGGCGCCTGCGCATGGTGCTCGGCACCGGTTTTCGCTGCACCCGGCGTTACCTGGAGTACCACCAGGCGGTACAGGCCTGTCTGCCCAGTGACGCGGTCCACGTATTGCCGTTGCTGGGGGTACATCCGCAGTTCCAGGGGCAACATTTTGGCGAGCAGTTGCTCGCGGCGGTGCACAACTGGTGCGCGGTGGACGAGCATTCCCAAGGGGTTGTGCTGGACACCGGCAATCCCCGTTATCTGGAGTTCTACAAGCGTCAGGGGTATGCCGAAGTCGGAGAGGTGGCCGTGGGACCGGTTCGCGAGCATGTATTCTTCCATCCCAACCCCCAGCTCTTACAAAGAGCAACAGGCTGATATAGAACTTTCCGTGCGTTAGAGCGCTCTATCGCCCTCCCAAGCTCGTGATAGCATCCGCGCCTATGAAGTTTTCAGGAAGATTTACCAGCGGCTTTTTGCTGTTGTTCACAAGCTGTGCGGCGCTGGCGCAGAGCGAATTGGATGTCAGGGTAAAGCCCGCCAATGACGAGCTGAAGGCCAATGTGGAGGGATACATTGGTGATGTCGGTGATCGTGATGAGCAAGCCCTGCTGCGGTTCAGTCGGGGGGCCGAGGAGCAGGCGAAGAAAGCCGCCCAGGCTCTTGGCTACTACCAGCCCCATATCCAGAGCGAAGTGCGCGGTGGCGACAAACCCCGCCTGCTGCTGCGTATCGATCCCGGCGAGCCGGTGCACCTGCGCAATGTCACGATCCGCGTCGAAGGTCCGGCGGCGTCCCTCAAGTCTTTTCGCACCCCCGACAGCGAGCAGCTCAAGCCGGGCGCGGTGCTCAATCATGGCCGTTATGAAGACGCCAAGCGCCTGATCCAGAACCAGGCCTCGCGCTACGGTTTTTTTAGCGGACGCTTTACGCGCCAGCAACTCTCGGTGGACCCACAGGCCGGCATCGCCGACATCGAACTGGTGTATGACAGCGGCCCGCGCTACACCCTGGGCAAGGTCAGCTTCACCGGGGATTCGTTGTTCGACGAAGACCTGCTACGGCGCATGGTGCCCTTCAAGAGCGGTGCCCCCTATGACTCGGAGCTGATCGCCGAACTCAACCAGGCGCTGCAGTCCAGCGGCTATTTCGAAGGCGTGCGGGTGGATGCCGCACCCACGGCCGCCGAACACCAAGTGATTCCGGTGGCGGTTCAACTGGAGACTCGCAAGCCGCGGACCCTGGGGCTGGGTTTGGGGTACTCCACCGACGTCGGTCCCCGGGTCAAGGCCAACTGGACCCGGCACTGGGTCAATCCCCAGGGCCACAGTTACGGCTGGGAGGCGGAAGTCTCGGCGCCCCGGCAGAACGTCGGCCTGTGGTACGACATTCCCCTGGATCCGCCGCTGACCGACAAGCTGCGCTTCGCCGGTGGTTACCAGAACGAAGAACTCGCCGGCACCGACACCCTGAGCAAGCTGCTCACGGTGGGCCCCGAATGGCACAGCAAGTTGCCCAGCGGCTGGCAGCGGGTGGTGTCGCTGAAGTATCAGCGTGAGGAATATCGCCTCGGGGACGACTCGGGTCTGAGTAACCTGCTGATGCCCGGTCTGACTTATTCCTACCTGCGCAGTGACAACCGCATCGATCCGCACAACGGTTATCGCATTCAGTTCGACACCAAGCTGGCCAAGGAGGGCGTGGGTTCCGATACCAATCTGTTGTACGGCACGGTGCTGCTCAAGGGCCTGACCACGGCCTGGGACAATCACCGGTTTCTCGGCCGGGTGCAGTTCGGGGGCAGCGCCACCAACGGCTACAAGTCGATTCCGCCGTCCCTGCGCTTCTTTGCCGGTGGCGACCAGAGCGTGCGCGGTTACGACTACCAGACCCTGTCGCCGGAAAACGCCGAAGGCGATCGCATCGGTGGCCGCTACATGGTGGCTGGCAGTGTCGAGTACCAATACTCCATTGCCGAGAAGTGGCGGATCGCGACCTTCGTCGACCAGGGCAACTCCTTCAATAAACTGGAACTGCCGAATCTCAAGACCGGGGTGGGCATGGGCCTGCGCTGGGTTTCGCCGGTCGGGCCGATCCGGGTCGACCTGGCCCATGCGCTGAATGATGACGGTGGTATTCGTTTGCACTTTTCCATGGGGCCAGAGCTTTGAAGCGTGGTTTGAAGATAACGCTGCTGGCGGTCCTTGCGCTGGTGATCCTGATCCTCCTGGCCGTGGCCGCTGTGCTGGGGACCCAGGCCGGGAGTCGCTGGGCCTTGACGCGGGTGCCGGGGCTGACCCTGGTGCATTTCGATGGCCGCCTCGGCGGCCAATGGAGTGCCGATCACCTGCTCTGGCAACAGGACGACAATCGAGTCGAGCTCAGCCAGGTGAAGTTCGCCTGGTCACCCGCCTGCCTGCTGCGCCGCACCCTGTGCATCGAGCAATTGCAGGCCGAGCAGGTCAGCCTGCAATTGCCGCCCGGTGCCGAGGATGAAACAGATTCAGCTCCCATCAGCCTGCCGGAGCTGAAACTGCCACTGGCCATCGAACTGGGCCAGGTGCGGATCGGCAGCTTGCTGTTCAACGGCAGCGAACAGCTCAAGGGCTTGCAACTGGCGGCGCACTGGACCGCGCAAGGCCTGCAGATCGACTCGCTGCAGCTGCAGCGCGATGACTTGAGCCTGAGCCTCTCCGGACTGTTGCAACCCGCTGGCGACTGGCCGCTGACCGCCCAGGGCACCCTCGCTTTGCCGGCTCCCGGTGGCGGCCCCTGGTCCCTGGCGCTGAAGGTGGAAGGCGACCTGCTCAAGACCCTGAAGCTGCATGCCGACAGCAGCGGCTACCTGCAAGGGCAATTGAGCGGCCAATTGCAGCCATTGGCGGAGAGCCTGCCGGCAGAGGTGCGGATCACCGCCGATGGTTTCAAGGCCAGCGCCGATCTGCCGGACACCCTGCAGCTGGATCAGTTGGAACTGAGCGGCAAGGGGGACCTGAAAAGCGGCTACCAGCTGGCGGGCAAGGCCAACCTGCCTGCGGAGCAGGGGCCGGTGGCCCTGGTGCTGCAGGGCAAGGTCGACGCCAAGGGCGCACAGATTGCCGCTCTGGACCTGAATGCCAGCGACCAGCAGCACCTCAAGCTCAGCGGGCAACTGGACTGGAGCGAAGGTTTTGCCGCCGATGCCAAGCTCGCCTGGCTGGATTTCCCTTGGCACCGCCTGTATCCGCTGATCGATGAGCCGGCCGTGCGGGTCCGCAGCTTCGACGCCGAGGTGGCTTATCGTGACGGTCACTACCTGGGCAACTTCAAGGGCGACCTGGACGGTCCGGCCGGCGCCTTCAGCCTGAGCAGCCCGTTCAGTGGCGACCTGACGAAAATCTACCTGCCGCAGTTCAAACTGCTGGCGGGGCAAGGCAAGGCCGAAGGTCACCTGAACCTGCAATTTGCCGATGGCATCGCCTGGGACACGGCCCTGGACCTGTCGGCGATCAATCCGGCGTATTGGCTGGCGGAGTTGCCCGGGACCCTGGCCGGCCCGTTGCGCAGTCAGGGTGAACTGAAGAATGAACAGCTCAAGCTCACTGCCGATCTGGACCTCAAGGGCCGCCTGCGCGGGCAACCGGCGCTGTTGCAGGCCAAGGCCGACGGCGCGGGGGAACAGTGGCAGCTGAGTGCGCTGGACATCCGCCTCGGCGACAACAGCATCAAGGGAACGGGCAGCCTGCAGCACAAGCTCGCCGGGCAACTGGACATCAAGCTGCCGCGCCTGGGCCAGCTCTGGCCGCAGTTGCGCGGGCAGCTCACTGGTCGGGTGGATCTGGCCGGGACACTCAAGGCGCCACAGGGCAAGGTGGATCTTGCGGGGCAACAATTGGCCTTTGCCGAGAACCACCTGCAAAACCTCAAGCTGAATGCCACGCTCGATGGTGCACAAAAAGCTCAGGTGGAGCTCAAGGGCAGCGGAATTCAGGCGGGAGACACTCAGCTGGGCACCCTGACCCTGGCCGGCCAGGGCGATATCAAGAAACAGGCACTGCAACTGGACCTGCAAGGCCCATTGCTGAAACTTGCCCTGGGCCTGGACGGTACCCTGGACCAGGGCAACTGGCGCGGGCGCCTGGCCAATGGCGATGTGCAGACCGGCGGCCAGGACTGGAAGTTGCAGAGCCCGGCCAAGCTTGAGCGGCTGGCCAGTGGCACCCTCAACTTCGGCGCTCACTGCTGGGTCAGTGGCGATGCCAGCCTGTGCGGCGAAGACCAGCGCTTGATGCCCGATCCGAAGCTGCGTTATCACCTCAAGCGCTTCCCCATCGACAGTCTGGCCCAATGGCTGCCCAAGGATTTTGCCTGGAAAGGCCTGCTCAATGCCGAGGTGCAGCTGGATCTGCCGGCCAGCGGTCCCAAGGGGCAGGTGGTCCTGGACGCCAGCGGTGGCACCTTGCGGGTCAAGGATCAGGATCAGTGGCTGGACTTCCCCTATCAGGCGCTGAAGCTCGATACCCGCCTCAATCCGCGGCGCATCGATACCCAGTTGCAGTTCGATGGCGGCAAGCTGGGGCAGTTGATGGTGCAGGCGCAGATCAATCCGCTGGCGAAAAACAAGCCCTTGTCCGGGGAGTTTCGTCTCAGTGGCCTGGACCTGTCGGTGGCGCGGCCCTTCGTGCCCATGGTGGAGAAGCTTGGCGGCAACCTGAATGGCAGTGGTCGCCTGTCGGGCGGGCTGTTGGCGCCTCAGGTCAATGGCAACCTGCAGCTCAGTGACGGGCAGGTGTCCGGCTCGGAGCTGCCCACCAGCCTTGAAGACCTGCAATTGACCGCACAGATCATGGGCGAGAGCGTGCGCCTGGACGGCGGCTGGAAAAGCGGCAAGTCCGGGCAGGGCAGCCTCACTGGCAACCTGGCCTGGGGCCGGGCGCTGGTGGTGGACCTGAGTCTCAAGGGCACGCAGCTGCAGGTGACGGTCGAGCCCTATGCGGCGCTGGAAGTGGCGCCGGATCTGAAGATCTCGCTGCGCGACGACAAGCTGGCGATTGATGGCAAGGTGTTGATTCCCAGGGGCCAGATCACCGTGCGTGAACTGCCGCCGTCCACGGTCAAGGTATCCGAGGACACGGTGATCGTCGGTCAGCAGACCGATGAGGGGCAAAAGCCCATGGCCATGGCGATGAACATCAATGTTGAGGTGGGGCGGGACAAACTCGGTTTTGCCGGCTTCGGCCTGACCGCCAACCTGCAGGGCCACGTGCATATCGGCGACAACATGGACACCCGTGGCGAGCTGTGGCTCAACGACGGCCGCTACCGAGCCTACGGCCAGCGCCTGACGGTACGTCGCGCGCGGTTGCTGTTCGCTGGGCCCATCGATCAGCCGTACCTGGATATCGAAGCGGTGCGCCAGACCGACAACGTGATCGCCGGCATCCGCCTGAGCGGCAGTGCCGAGCAGCCTGCAACGCAGATCTTCTCCGAGCCGGCCATGAGCCAGGAGCAGGCGTTGTCCTATCTGGTGCTGGGGCGGCCGCTGAGTTCCACCGGCGAGGACAACAACATGCTGGCCCAGGCCGCCTTGGGGCTGGGGCTGATGGGCAGCTCCGAACTCACCGGCGGCATTGCCAAGAACCTGGGGATCCAGGACTTCCAGCTCGATACCCAAGGCAGTGGCAACAGCACCAGCGTGGTGGCCAGCGGCAATATTTCCGAGAAGCTCAGCCTGCGCTATGGCGTCGGGGTGTTCGAGCCGGCCAGCACCATTGCCCTGCGCTACAAGCTGAGCAAGAAGGTCTACCTGGAAGCGGCCAGCGGTTTTGCCAGTTCCCTGGACATCTTCTATAAGCGCGACTTCTAAGTCCTGCCGCCGGGAGGCGCAACGCCTCCCGTTCACCTCGCGTCCTTCCTCGCTCCGGACCTGCGCCGCTCTCAAGGCGGCGTGCCGCGCCGTTTATCAAGTAAATAAAGAGCAAGCTAACTACTGCGTTGACATTCTCTGCCTAGGCAGTAATATCTCGACACACACTCTCTGCCTAGGCAGCTAATTGGTGGTCAGATGAAGCATTTCGAACCCGACGACTTTCACAATTGCCATCTCGGCCTGTTGCTGGGGCGTGCCGCCTTGCTCAAGGACCGGATCATCGACACGCACATGGAACCCCACGGCATCACGGCGGCGCAGTTCAAGGTGCTGATCATCATGGCCCAGTTCGGGGTCGATACCCCGGCCGAGTTGTGTCGTCACCTGTCCCTGGACAGCGGTTCGATGACCCGCATGCTCGATCGTCTGCAACAGAAGGATTTCCTTGCCCGCAAACGCTCGGAAGGCGACCGGCGCCAAGTGCGCCTGGTGCTGACCGAGGAGGGGCAGAAGCTCGCCGATCGGCTGCCCTACATCGGCGCCAATGCAATGAACCAGTTGGCCGGCGCCATCACCCCCGACGAGTTGCGCACCCTGGAACAGATCCTCAAGAAAATCTTGCTGGCAGCCGGTGACCCGATCACTGTCCTGCGCTTAGGTGAAAAATGAGCAGTAAAACCTTGCGTACACGTGTCAGCCTGGTGCTGTTGGCCATGAGCCTGGCCGGTTGTGCCAATTACAGTGGCCTGGCGACTTCCGGCGTCAACCTTGAGGCGCAGAGCCTGGCAACCGGTCAGTCGCTCAATGGCGTGAAGCTGTCGCCGGCGGCCTGGCCGCAAAGCGACTGGTGGAAAAGCCTGGGCGACAACCAGCTCGATGGCCTGATCCTGGAAGCTCTGCGGGACAGCCCGGACATGCAGATCGCCAGCGCCCGAGCCCATCAGGCCAGCGCCGCGGCCTATGCCGCCGATGCCGAGCGGATGCCGACCCTGGATGCCAGCGCCGGCGTCAGCCGCTCGCGTCTGGCCCGTGACCAGGATCCGCTGGGGCAGGGCGGCGCCTATTCCACGGTGCGCAACATCAGCGCCACCTTCAATTACAACTTCGATCTCTGGGGCGGCCAGCGTGCAGCCTGGGAAGCCGCGCTGGGCCAGGCCCGCGCCGCCGAGATCGACCGCCAGGCCGCCAGCCTGACCCTGGCCGCCGATGTGGCCAGGGCCTACAGCGACCTGGGGCGGGCCTATATCGTCCATGACCTGGCCGACGAAGACCTCAAGCGGACCCGGCAGATGCTCGATCTGAGCCGGCGTCGCCTGGATTCCGGGATCGACAGCCAGTACCAGTACCAACAGACCGAAAGCCTGGAGGCCAGTGCCCAGGCCAGCCTGATCGACGCTGAGAAGCAACTGCAGAGCGCCAAGATCACCCTGGCGGTGCTGTTGGGCAAAGGCCCCGGGCGGGCCGACGACATCGTCCGGCCCAAGGTCCTGCAGGCCAGTGCCGTGGCCCTGCCTTCGACCCTGCCCGCCGAACTGTTGGGACGCCGGCCCGATCTGGTAGCGGCGCGCTGGCGGGTGGAAGCGGCGAGCAAGAACATCGATGCCAGCAAGACCCGCTTCTATCCCAACCTCAACCTGAGGGCCAGCGCCGGTGCCGAGTCGTTGCTGGGGGATGCCATGTTCGGCTCCGCCAGCCGCTTCTTCAGCATTGCGCCGACCGTATCGCTGCCGATTTTCGATGGCGGGCGCCTGCGCGCGGACCTGGATGCCCGGGACGCCGACTACGACCTGGCGGTGGCGCAGTACAACAAGACCCTGGTGACCGCTCTGGGGGACGTCAGCGACAGCATCTCGCAGCTGCGCGATATCGGGCGGCAGATCGCCGCCCAGCAACATGCCACGGACATTGCCCGGGACTCCTACAACACTGTGGTTCAGCGCTTCGGTTCCGGTATCGGCAACTACCTGGATGTGCTGAGCATCGAGCAGCAGTTGCTCCAGGCCCAGCGTCAGCTGGCCACGCTGAATGCCCAGCAGATTGATCTGTCGATCCAACTGATGCAGGCGTTGGGGGGCGGCTTCGGCGCCCAGAACCTGGCTTCGGCCAACCCGACCCCAGCCCCGCAGACTAAATAATTCGAGGTATCCGTCATGGCCACTGCCGACACTCAAACAACCGAAAACACCCCGGACACCGCTCAATCGCGCAAGCGCAAAGTCATGCTGCTGGGGCTTACGGCCCTGGTCATCCTGGGCGGCCTGGGCGTGTTCGCCTGGCATGAGCTCTATGGGCGCTGGAATGAAAGCACCGACGATGCCTACGTCAACGGCAACGTGGTGGAGATTACCCCGCTGGTCACCGGTACCGTGGTCAGCATCGGTGCCGACGACGGCGATCTGGTGCATGAAGGCCAGGTGTTGATCAACTTCGACCCCAACGATGCCCAGGTCGGCCTGCAGAGTGCCGAGGCCAATCTGGCGCGCACCGTGCGCCAGGTACGCGGCTTGTACAGCAATGTCGATGGCATGCGGGCCCAGGTGGCGGCGCAGAAAGCCGAGGTGCAGAAGGCTCAGGAGAACTTCAGTCGGCGCAAGAACCTGGCGGCCAGCGGAGCGATTTCCCAGGAAGAACTGTCCCACGCTCGCGATGACCTGACCTCGGCGCAAAACGCCCTGGCCAATGCCCAGCAGCAACTCAACACCACCAACGCGCTGGTGGATGACACCGTGGTGTCCAATCATCCGGATGTGCAGGCCGCGGCGGCGCAACTGCGCCAGGCCTACCTGAACAATGCCCGCAGCACCCTGATCGCGCCGGTGACCGGCTATGTGGCCAAGCGCACCGTGCAGCTGGGGCAGCGGGTCCAGCCGGGCACCGCGCTGATGGCGGTGATTCCTCTCGACCAGCTGTGGATCGACGCCAACTTCAAGGAAACCCAGCTGCGGGACATGCGCATCGGTCAGGCGGTGGAGATCGAGGCGGACATCTACGGCAGCGATGTGAAATACAGCGGCACCATCGATAGCCTCGGTGCCGGTACCGGCAGCGCCTTCGCCTTGCTCCCGGCGCAGAATGCCACCGGCAACTGGATCAAGATCGTGCAGCGGGTGCCGGTGCGTATTCACGTGAATGCCGAAGAGCTGGCCAAGCATCCGCTGCGGGTTGGCCTGTCGACTCTGGTGAACGTCAACCTGCGGGACCAGAGCGGCCCGGTATTGGCCCAGCAGCCTCCGCAAAAGGCGTCTTTCAGCACCAATGTCTACGACCGTCAGTTGGGTGAGGCCGATACGCTGATTGCCCGCCTGATCCACGACAACAGCGCTGCCATCGGCAAGACCGCCCAGCGCTGATTCGCCAATCCGTCGACCCCGGCCGGCCTGACGGCCGGGGTGCCTGCCCTGTTCCAAAGGATTCGCGATGAGCAATAACGCATCTTTCAAGCCGCCCAGCCTGCTGCTGAGCACCATCGGCCTGTCCCTGGCGACCTTCATGCAGGTGCTCGACACCACCATCGCCAACGTGGCGTTGCCGACCATCTCCGGCAACCTCGGGGTGAGTTCGGAGCAGGGCACCTGGGTGATTACCTCGTTCGCCGTGAGCAACGCCATCGCCTTGCCGCTGACCGGCTGGTTGAGCCGGCGTTTCGGCGAGGTGAAGCTGTTTATCTGGGCCACGCTGCTGTTCGTGCTGGCTTCGTTCCTGTGCGGCATTTCCACCTCGATGCCCGAGCTCGTCGGCTTTCGCGTACTGCAAGGGGTGGTGGCGGGCCCGCTGTACCCGATGACCCAGACCTTGCTGATTGCCGTCTACCCGCCGGCGAAGAGGGGCATGGCCCTGGCGCTTTTGGCGATGGTCACGGTGGTGGCGCCGATTGCCGGGCCGATACTCGGTGGCTGGATCACCGACAGCTACAGCTGGCCGTGGATCTTCTTCATCAACGTGCCGATTGGTCTGTTCGCCGCCTGGGTGGTGCAGCAGCAATTGAAGGCGCGGCCGGTGGTCACCAGCCGCCAGCCGATGGACTACATCGGTTTGCTGAGCCTGATCGTCGGGGTGGGGGCCTTGCAGATCGTCCTCGACAAGGGCAACGACCTGGACTGGTTCGAGTCCAACTTCATCATCGTTGGCACGCTGATCTCGGTGATTGCCCTGGCAGTGTTCGTGATCTGGGAAATGACCGATCGTCATCCGGTGGTCAACCTGCGGCTGTTCGCCCATCGCAACTTCCGCATCGGCACCATTGTGCTGGTGGGCGGTTATGCCGGGTTCTTCGGGATCAACCTGATCCTGCCGCAATGGTTGCAGACCCAGATGGGCTACACCGCCACCTGGGCCGGTCTGGCGGTGGCGCCGATCGGTATTCTGCCAGTGTTGATGTCGCCCTTTGTCGGCAAGTACGCCCACAAGTTCGACTTGCGGCTGCTGGCCGGGCTGGCGTTCCTGGCCATTGGCCTGAGCTGCTTCATGCGTGCCGGCTTCACCAATGAGGTGGACTTCCAGCACATCGCCCTGGTGCAGTTGTTCATGGGCATTGGCGTGGCGCTGTTCTTCATGCCGACCCTGAGCATCCTGATGTCCGATCTGCCGCCGCACCAGATCGCCGACGGCGCTGGCCTGGCGACCTTCCTGCGGACCCTGGGGGGGAGCTTCGCGGCGTCGCTGACGACCTGGATCTGGATTCGCCGGGCCGATCAGCACCATGCCTACATGAGCGAGAGCATGAGCATCTTCGATCCGGTGACCCGGGATGCGCTGAACAATCTTGGTGGTGCGAGCAGCAAGGCTTACGCGCAGTTGGATCAAGTGCTGACCAGCCAGGCGTACATGCTTTCGACGGTGGACTATTTCACTTTGCTGGGCTGGGGCTTCATGGGCCTGATTCTGCTGGTCTGGCTGGCCAAGCCACCCTTTGCCGCGAAGGCCGGCCCGGCCTCGGCGGGGCATTGATGGCCATTGTCGTAGGAGCTGGCTTGCCAGCGAAGGCGTCCGCAAGGGCGATGCCAGGCTTGCTGGCTCCTACGGTGGGACATTTGCTGTAGGAGCTGGCTTGCCAGCGAAAGAGATGCCGCTCAAGGCGAATCGGGCAATCGCGCCTGCGTGGCTACGAAATCGAACGCAGCCAGTTGGAAGCCTTGCTCGTCCACCTGCAATGCCCATCCCTGTCGGTCCCAATCCCCCAGCACAATGCGCTTGGCGGCCTGCTCGCCAATCTGCAACTTGTGAATCGCCGGACGGTGGGTATGGCCGTGAACCAGGGTGCCCACGCCATGTTCGCGCATGACCCGCGGCACTTCGTCCGGGGTCACGTCGACAATGTCGTTGGCTTTCATGCGGGTCTGGGCCCGGCTTTCGTTACGCAGCTTGCGCGCCAGCTTGCGCCGGGTGCCCAGGGGCAGGTGGCGCAGAATCCACAAGCTCAGCGGGTTGCGCAGGTAGCGGCGCATGCGCATGTAGGCCTCGTCACGGGTGCACAGGCTGTCGCCGTGCATCAGCAACACCGGCTCGCCGTAGAAGTCTACGACGCTGGGGTCCTTGAGCAGGGTGGCGCCGGCTGCCTCGCAGAAAGCTGTGCCGAGCATGAAGTCGCGATTGCCATGCATCAGGAAAACCTGTGTGCCGCTGTCGCTGAGTTCTCGCAGTGCCTGGCAAATGGAAAGTTGGTAGGGGGTCATGGCATCGTCGCCGATCCATACCTCGAAAAAATCCCCGAGGATGTACAGCGCCTCGGCGGCGCGGGCGCGCCCACCGAGTAAATCCAGAAACGCCCGGGTAATGTCCGGGCGCTCCTCCTCCAGATGCAGATCTGAAATCAGCAATATCACTCAATGATCTCGGCTTTCTCGATGATCACGTCTTCGGCGGGTACGTCCTGGTGGCCGGCTTTCATGGTGGTGGCCACGCCTTTGATCTTGTCGACCACTTCGGTGCCGGCGATCACCTTGCCGAATACTGCATAGCCCCAGCCTTGAACGGTCTTGCCGCTGTGGTTGAGGAAGCTGTTGTCGGCAACGTTGATGAAGAACTGCGCGGAAGCCGAATGCGGCTCCATGGTGCGGGCCATGGCGACGGTGTACTTGTCGTTGGAAAGGCCGTTGTCCGCTTCGTTCTGGATGCTTGGGCGCTTGTCTTTCTTTTCTTTCATGCCAGGTTCAAAGCCACCGCCCTGGATCATGAAGTTACCGATGACGCGGTGAAATACGGTGTTTTCATAGTGACCGGCTTTCACGTATTCGACGAAGTTGGCCACGGTCAACGGGGCTTTCTCGGCGTTCAGTTCCAGCACGATCTCGCCGTGGTTGGTGGTCAGTTTGACTTGGGTCATGGTCGGTACTCTTTATAAGGAAAAGCGTTTTCAAGAAAATCCAGAGTGGCGGAGCATGCATGCGCTCCGCACCGGTTTGGCCGTCCTGCAGCCAAGGAGCGCAGTTTAGCGTGACAACCGCGAAATTCGAGGCTGTTTTTTCACGGCCGGGGCATTAATCGCCGCAGTTTTAAAGTTGCGCTCTGTCAGGCGCTTGACAGCATCGGCTATGATAGCCGTTTTGATTTATCAGGCCGCGTCCGGCCGCGCACTTGTACGTTCAAGGATCCTATGAGCAAGCCCACTGTCGACCCTACCTCGAATTCCAAGACTGGACCGGCCGTGCCGGTCAACTTCCTGCGCCCGATCATCCAGGCGGACCTGGACTCGGGTAAGCACACACAGATCGTGACCCGCTTCCCGCCGGAGCCCAACGGATACCTGCACATCGGTCACGCCAAGTCGATCTGCGTGAACTTCGGTCTGGCCCAGGAGTTTGGCGGCGTCACGCACTTGCGTTTCGACGACACCAACCCGGCCAAGGAAGACCAGGAATACATCGACGCCATTGAAAGCGACGTCAAGTGGCTGGGTTTTGAGTGGTCCGGCGAAGTGCGTTATGCCTCGCAGTATTTCGACCAGTTGCACGACTGGGCCGTGGAGCTGATCAAGGCCGGCAAAGCCTATGTCTGCGACCTGACCCCTGAACAGGCCAGGGAATACCGCGGCAGTCTCACCGAGCCGGGCAAGAACAGCCCGTTCCGCGAGCGTTCGGTGGAAGAGAACCTGGACTGGTTCGCCCGCATGCGTGCTGGCGAGTTCCCGGACGGCGCACGTGTGCTGCGGGCCAAGATCGACATGGCCTCGCCGAACATGAACCTGCGCGATCCGATCATGTATCGCATCCGCCACGCCCATCACCACCAGACCGGTGACAAGTGGTGCATCTACCCCAACTATGACTTCACCCACGGTCAGTCGGATGCCATTGAAGGCATCACCCATTCGATCTGCACCCTGGAGTTCGAAAGCCATCGTCCGCTGTATGAGTGGTTCCTCGAGCACCTGCCAGTGCCGGCGCACCCGCGTCAGTACGAATTCAGCCGCCTGAACCTGAACTACACCATCACCAGCAAGCGCAAGCTCAAGCAACTGGTGGACGAGCAGCACGTCAATGGCTGGGACGATCCGCGCATGTCGACCCTGTCGGGCTTCCGTCGTCGTGGCTACACGCCGGCGTCGATCCGCAATTTCTGTGAGATGGTTGGCACCAACCGCTCCGACGGCGTGGTCGACTACGGCATGCTGGAATTCAGCATCCGCCAGGATCTGGACCAGAACGCCCCGCGTGCCATGTGCGTGTTGCGTCCGCTGAAGGTGGTGATCACCAACTATCCGGAAGGCCAGGTCGAGAACCTCGAACTGCCGCGTCATCCGCAGAAAGAAGAACTGGGCGTGCGCCAGCTGCCGTTTGCCCGTGAAATCTACATCGACCGTGACGACTTCATGGAAGAGCCGCCCAAGGGCTACAAGCGCCTGGAGCCCAACGGTGAAGTGCGTCTGCGCGGCAGCTACGTGATCCGTGCCGACGAAGCGATCAAGGACGCCGAGGGCAATATCGTCGAGCTGCGTTGCTCCTACGACCCCGACACCCTGGGCAAGAACCCTGAAGGCCGCAAGGTCAAGGGCGTGATCCACTGGGTGCCGGCCGCCGCCAGCGTCGAGTGCGAAGTGCGTCTGTACGATCGTCTGTTCCGCTCTCCGAATCCGGAGAAGGCCGAAGACAGCGCGAGTTTCCTGGACAACATCAACCCTGACTCCCTGCAAGTGCTCACTGGTTGTCGTGCCGAACCCTCGTTGGGCAACGCACAGCCGGAAGACCGTTTCCAGTTCGAGCGCGAAGGCTACTTCTGCGCGGATATCAAGGACTCGAAACCCGGTGCTCCGGTATTCAACCGTACCGTGACCCTGCGCGACTCCTGGGGTCAGTGATTCAGTCAAGGAACTAACGTGCTAACGATCTACAACACGCTCACCAAGAGCAAAGAAGTCTTCAAGCCGCTGGATGGCAACAAGGTGCGCATGTACGTGTGCGGCATGACCGTGTACGACTACTGCCACCTCGGGCACGGCCGCAGCATGGTGGCTTTCGACCTGATTACCCGCTGGCTGCGTTTCAGCGGGTATGACCTGACGTATGTGCGCAACATCACCGACATCGAAGACAAGATCATCAATCGGGCCAAGGAGAACGGCGAGCCGTTCAATGTCCTGACCGAACGCATGATCACGGCGATGCACGAGGATGAAGCACGCCTCAACATCCTCAAGCCGGACATGGAACCGCGTGCCACGGATCATATTCCGGGCATGTTGAAGATGATCCAGACCCTGATCGACAAGGGCTACGCCTACGCCCCGGGCAATGGCGACGTGTATTACCGCGTCGGCAAGTTCATGGGCTACGGCAAGCTGTCGCGCAAGAAGATCGAAGACCTGCGCATCGGCGCGCGGATCGAAGTGGACGAGTCGAAGCAGGATCCACTGGACTTCGTC
Source organism: Pseudomonas sp. TKO26 (assembly GCF_003225665.1). Taxonomy (NCBI): domain Bacteria; kingdom Pseudomonadati; phylum Pseudomonadota; class Gammaproteobacteria; order Pseudomonadales; family Pseudomonadaceae; genus Pseudomonas; species Pseudomonas sp. TKO26. Next base: position 238,901 of record NZ_QKLN01000006.1, on the reverse strand, counting down.
TTGTGGAAAGGCACCAAGCCGGGTGAGCCAAGCTGGCCATCGCCTTGGGGCGACGGTCGTCCGGGCTGGCACATCGAGTGCTCGGTGATGTCCACCTGCTGCCTGGGCGAGACCTTCGACATTCATGGCGGCGGCAGCGACCTGGAGTTCCCGCACCACGAGAACGAGATTGCCCAGAGCGAGGCGGCGACCGGCAAGCCCTACGCCAATGCCTGGATGCACTGCGGCATGATCCGCATCAATGGCGAGAAGATGTCCAAGTCCTTGAACAACTTCTTCACCATTCGCGACGTGCTCGACAAATACCATCCGGAAGTGGTGCGTTACCTGCTGGTGGCCAGCCACTACCGCAGCGCCATCAACTACTCGGAAGACAACCTCAAGGACGCCAAGGGTGCGCTGGAGCGCTTCTACCATGCGCTCAAGGGGCTGCCGAAAGTGGCGCCGGCCGGTGGCGAAGCCTTTGTCGAACGTTTCACCCAGGTGATGAACGACGACTTTGGTACTCCGGAAGCCTGCGCCGTGCTGTTCGAGATGGTGCGTGAGATCAACCGCCTGCGTGAGAGCGATATCGACGCGGCGGCCGGTCTGGCAGCACGTCTGAAAGAACTGGCCAGCGTGCTGGGTGTGCTGCAACTGGAAGCCGATGACTTCCTGCAGGCCGGTGCGGAAGGTCGGGTTGATGCGGCAGAAGTCGAGGCGTTGATCCAGGCCCGACTGACAGCCCGCGCCAACAAGGACTGGGCCGAGTCCGACCGCATTCGTGACCAGATCACCGCCATGGGCGTGATCCTGGAAGACGGCAAGGGCGGTACGACTTGGCGCCTGGCTGACTAAGCCTGCGTTTGCTGCAACAAGAAACCCGCCTGGTGCGGGTTTTTTGTTGCCCTTCGAACAGTGCCTGATCAGGCCAGCGAAGCGAGGCGCTCCACCGTGTCGGGGTAGCGTTCCACCAGGCGCATCAAGGTCGTGGCCTGGGCGTTGGGTGTGGCTCGGCCCTGTTCCCAGTTTTCCAGGGTGCGGGTGTTGGTGCGCAGGTACATGGCGAATACCGAACGCGAGAGGTTGAGTTGCTGGCGGATGTTCATCACCTCGGCGGCGGTGATGGGGGGCAACTTGTCGAGTTTCACTTTATGGCTGCGCAGGGTGATCTTGCCCTGGCGCTCCTGGGTGAGGGCATCGATGCCCTCTACCAGTTCGGAAAAGATGTCACGTTTGGTCATGTCTTCTGGCCTCGATTTCACGTTCCAGCAGTTGTTTGAGCTGTTGTCGCTGCTGCGGTAGCAGGTCGTCCATCTGTTCCTTGTCGAACAGGGTGAAGAGCCAGAACTGCGCCCCTCCGGACCACCAGTAATAAATCACCCTCAACCCGCCACGCTTGCCCTTGTTGCGTCGCTCATCGACGAAACGCATCTTGCGCAAGCCGCCAGTGCCCTGAATCAGAGCACCCGCGTGCGGGTGGCGCAGCAACTCGATCTGCAGTTCGCAGAACAACTCGTCGTCAAGGAAGTCCCTTCGGTATCGTGCAAATGCCGGCAGTTCAATAAACAGAGCATTCATTTCATACGCTTTCTGCGTATAGACTGGATGACGCTACAGCTTTGGTCAAGGCCCGCTGAGCGCCGCGTTTGATCTGGCAACAGTTTATGCCCGTGGCGTCGGGCTGAATGTCGGACCGGGTCGACGTGACAGGAAGGGCGATTCCGAGTTTCGCCGGGAAGAGGGGAGGGCGGGGGCCAGAAACGCAAAACGGCACCCGAAGGTGCCGTTCTGTTTGTTGCGTTGAAACTTAAGCGATCAACCGGCCAGGCCCGAGTGCTGGACCAGGGTCAGCAGCGGCTGTGGGTACACGCCGAGGAAGAACGCCAGGATCGCGATGGCAAGCAGCATGACGCCACCGGCTTTCTGTTCCCAGTGCAATTGGGCATCGACGCGGCGCAGGTTCGGCTCGATCAGGTACAGGGTGACCATCACGCGCAGGTAGTAGAAGACGCCGATGGCGCTGCCCATGACCAGGGAACCTACCAGCCACCATTGGTGCGCTTCGACACCGGTAGCGATGATGTAGAACTTGCCGATGAAGCCCGCGGTCAGCGGGATACCGGCCAGGGACAGCATCATCACGGTGAGCACGGCGGTCAGGTACGGACGACGCCAGAACAGGCCGCGGTACTCGTACAGGGCGTCAGCGTCACGGCCTTTGTACGGCGAGGACATCAGGGTGATCACGCCGAAGGCGCCAAGGCTGGTGATCACGTAGGTGACCAGGTACACGCCAATGGCTTCCATGGCCAGGCCCTTGCTTGCCACCAGGGCGATCAGCAGGTAACCGAAGTGGGCGATGGACGAGTAACCCAGCAGGCGCTTGAGGTTGCTCTGGGTCAGCGCCAACAGGTTGCCCACCAGGATCGAGGCGATGGCGATCACGGTCAGCACGTTGCTCAACACACCGCTGCTGGCCACTGGCGACAGCTGGAACAGGCGCACCAGCACCGCGAACACCGCCACCTTGCTGGCGGTAGCCAGGAAGGCCGCCACCGGAGCCGGGGCGCCTTCATAGACGTCCGGGGTCCACAGGTGGAACGGTACCAGCGACAGCTTGAAGGCCAGGCCGATCAGCATCATGCCCAGGCCCAGTTGCGCCAGTGGGCTTGGCAGCCCGGTGGCGGCCAGGGCCTGGCCGATGCCGCTGAAGCTCAGGCTGCCGGCTTCGGCGTAGAGCAGGGCCATGCCGAACAACAGGAAGCCCGAACCGGCGGCCGACAGCACCATGTACTTGATGCCGGCTTCCAGGGAGCGCTTGTTGAAGAAGGCGTAGGCCACCAGGCCGTAGACCGGTACCGAGAGCAGCTCCAGGCCGATGAACAGGCCAGCCAGGTTCTGCGCGCTGACCAGCACCAGGCCACCGGCGGCGGCCAGCAGGATCAGCAGGTACAGTTCTTCACGGTTGCCCGGGTAACCGCTGCTGCCGTCGCCCAGGTAGGCGTGGGCCAGGGTGACGCAGGCCAGGGTGGCCACCAGGATCAGGGCCATGTACAGGCAGGCGAACTGGTCGATCTGCAACAGCGGGGTGACCGCCAGGGGTGCCACTTTCAGCACCGGGAAGATCGACAGCAATGCCAGGTTCAGACCGGCCACCGACAGCAGGAAGGTCTGTGCGTGGTTGCGCCGCCAGGCGATCGCCAACATCACCACCACAAGGGTGGCGCTGGTGATCAGCAGCGGCGCCAGGGCTATAAAGTGTTGAATCGTAAAGTCCATAGCGCTCTTACCGGGCCGAAGCGAGTTGAGTGAAGGCGGTGCTGAGCCATTGCTGCACGCCATGCATGGTGGCGGCAGAGGTATCGAGGAACGGTTGCGGGTACACGCCGATGTAGATCAGCAGGACCGCCAGTCCCAGCACCATGATCAGTTCGCGAGCATCCATGCCGTGCAGCACCGCGTCCGACTTGGACGGGCCGAAGTAGGCACGGTGGATCATGATCAGCGAGTAGACCGAGCCGAACACCAGGCCGGAGGTCGCGATCGCGGTGATCCATGGAGCGCTGACGAAGGTGCCGATCAGGATCAGGAACTCGCCGACGAAGTTGCCGGTGCCCGGCAGGCCCAGGGAGGCGGCTGCGAAGAACAGGCTGATGGCCGGCAGGTAGGCGATACGCGACCACAGGCCGCCCATTTCACGCATGTCGCGGGTATGGGTGCGTTCGTACAACTGGCCGCTGAGGATAAACAGCGCGGCTGCCGAAACACCGTGGGCCAGCATCTGGATCACCGCGCCCTGCAGGGCCTGCTGGCTGCCGGAGTAGATGCCGATCAGCACGAAGCCCATGTGGGAAACGCTGGAGAAGGCGATCAGACGCTTGATGTCGGTCTGGGCGAAGGCCAGGAAGGCACCGTAGAAGATCCCGACCAGACCCAGGGTCATGGCGATTGGTGCGAACTCTGCCGAGGCGTTGGGGAACAGTGGCAGGGCGAAACGCAGCAGGCCGTAGGCCGCGGTCTTCAACAGGATGCCCGCAAGGTCCACGGAACCGGCGGTCGGTGCCTGGGCGTGAGCGTCAGGCAGCCAGGAGTGGAACGGCACCACCGGCAGCTTCACCGCGAAGGCGATGAAGAAGCCGAGCATCAGGATGTACTCGGTGGCGGTGGACATCTTGGTCTTCAGCAACTGGGCGTAATCGAAGGTGATGACCCCGGTGTTGTTGAAGTTGACCAGCACCAGGCCCAGGATCGCCACCAGCATGATCAGGCCGGAAGCCTGAGTGAAGATGAAGAACTTGGTCGCTGCGTAGATCCGGGTTTTCTTGCCGTCTGCCGAGCTGTGACCCCAGAGCGCGATGAGGAAGTACATCGGCACCAGCATCATTTCCCAGAAGAAGAAGAACATGAACAGGTCCAGCGCGAGGAACACGCCGACCACGCCGCCCAGGATCCACATCAGGTTCAGGTGGAAGAAGCCCACGTGGCGCTGGATCTCTTTCCAGGAGCAGAGTACCGAGAGGATACCCAGCAGACCGGTCAGCAGAACCATCAACAGCGACAGGCCGTCGAGGGCCAGGTGCACGTTGATGCCAAAGCGCTCGATCCACTGGTGCTTGAACTCGATGGCCCAAGTCGGATCGACGCCAGGCGCCGGAGCATATGAATAGTTACCGTGGGCCCACAGCCAGAGGCCGAGGGCGAGTTCCAGGGTCATGGTCAACAGCGCAATCCAGCGGGGGAGGGTGGCGCCGAAGCGCTCACCCAGCCAGCACAGCAGGCCGCCGATGAAGGGGATCAGGATTAGCCAAGGCAGAATCATGACGGGCTCAATTCCTTTCGCAAGTTCGCAAGGTTCATATCAGACCGCTACCAGCACAATGGCGCCGATGACCAGCACGGCACCGGCTGCCATCGAGGCGGCGTACCAACGCAGTTGACCGGTCTCGGTACGGCTCAGGGAGTTGTGACCCCCTTTGGCTATACGCGGGATCAAACCGATGGTCTGATCGAGCGGGTCCTTGCGCAGTACATGGCTGATGGCCAGGTATGGCTTGACGAACAGTTTGTCGTAGATCCAGTCGAAGCCCCAGGCGGCGAACCACCAGGCCGAGAGCAGACGCCCGATGCCGCTGTTGGCGATGGCGGTCACAACACGACGCTTGCCAAGGAACAACAGGGCGGCCAGCAGGATACCGGCCAGGGCGATGGCGCCCGAGGCGATTTCCAGGCTGTGCTTGGCTTCGCCACCCGCATGACCGGCGCTCAGCGGCAGCACACCATGCAGGGGCGGAGTGATCATCGCGCCGATCCCGGTGGACAGCACGATCAGCACCACCAGCGGCAGCCAGTGGGAAATCCCGTGGCCGGCGTGGGCTTCGGTCTTGGCCTCACCGTGGAAGGTGATAAAGATCAGGCGGAAGGTGTACAGCGAGGTCATGAACGCACCCACTAGGCCAGCGTACAGCAGGCCGTGGTTGCCGCTGGCGAAGGCTTCCCAGAGGATCTCGTCCTTGGAGTAGAAGCCTGCGGTCACCAGAGGCAGGGCCGCGAGGGCCGCGCCGCCGACGATGAAACTGGCGTAGGCCAGCGGCAGTTTCTTCCACAGGCCGCCCATCTTGAAGATGTTCTGCTCGTGGTGGCAGGCAACGATCACCGCACCGGAAGCAAGGAACAGCAGGGCCTTGAAGAAGGCGTGGGTCATCAGGTGGAAGATCGCGCCGTCCCAGGCGCCAACGCCCAGGGCCATGAACATGTAGCCGATCTGGCTCATGGTGGAGTAGGCGAGGATGCGCTTGATGTCGGTCTGCACCAGCGCGGCGAAGCCGGCCAGTACCAGGGTCACACCGCCCACCAGGCCCACCAGGTGCAGGATCTCCGGCGCCAGGGTGAACAGGCCATGGGTACGAGCGATCAGGTAGACACCAGCGGTGACCATGGTCGCGGCGTGGATCAGTGCCGAAACCGGGGTCGGGCCGGCCATTGCGTCCGCCAGCCAGGTCTGCAGCGGCAGTTGCGCGGATTTACCCACGGCGCCGCCCAGCAGCATCAGGGTCGCCAGGGTGATCCAGAAGTCGCCGGCCTGGAATTTCTGCGGTGCCAGCACCAGCAGTTCCTGGACGTTCAGCGTGCCCACTTGTTGGAACAGGATGAACAGGCCGATGGCCATGAACACGTCGCCGATCCGGGTGACGATAAAGGCCTTGAGTGCGGCGTTACCGTTGTTGCGGTTGCTGTAGTAGAAACCGATCAACAGGTAGCTGCACAGGCCCACGCCTTCCCAGCCGAAGTACAGGAACAGCAGGTTATCGCCCAGCACCAGGAACAGCATGCTGGCGATAAACAGGTTGGTGTAGGCGAAGAAGCGCGAGTAGCCGGCCTCACCACGCATGTACCAGGACGCGAACAGGTGGATCAAAAAGCCCACGCCCACCACCACGCCCAGCATGGTCACGGACAGACCATCCAGGTACAGGGCGAAGTTCGGCGCGAAACCGTCCACCGACATCCACTGCCACAGCACCTGGGTGTAGTGACCACCCGCTGGTGGCGCGACGTTGAATTGCCAGATCACGTAGGCGGCCACTATGGCCGACAGGCCAATGGAGCCGACGCCGATCAGGGCCGAGAGGTTTTCCGAGAGGCGTCCCCGGGAGAACGACAGCAGCAGGAAACCGATCAGGGGGAATACGAAAGTCAGAAAGAGAAGGTTCATCCGCGCATCTCGCTGGCAGCGTCGATATCGAGAGTGTGGAAGCGGCGGTACAGCTGCAGCAGGATCGCCAGGCCAATACTGGCCTCGGCGGCTGCCAGGCTGATCACCAGGATGAACATCACTTGTCCATCCGGCTGCGCCCAGCGGGCGCCCGCAACGATGAACGCCAGTGCCGAGGCGTTCATCATCACTTCCAGGCTCATCAACACGAAGAGGATGTTACGGCGGACCATCAGGCCGACCAGACCGAGGCAGAACAGGATGCCGGCAACCGCCAGGCCATGTTCCATCGGGATAGTACCGAGAGGGATAGTAGGCATCGTATTACTCCTTCGCCTCGTTGCGGCCCAAGTGGAACGCCGTGACGGCTGCGGCGAGCAGCAGCATCGAGGCGAGTTCGACCACCAGCAGGTAAGGACCGAACAGGCTGATGCCCACGGCCTTGGCGCTGACGGTGGTTTGACCGATACCGGCACCGCTCTGGTGGCTGAACAGCACGTACAGCAGTTCGGCCAGCAGCAGCGCGGCGAGAATCACCGGGCCGATCCAGATGCCCGGCTTGAGCCAGATGCGCTCTTGCTGAGCCGCGGCCGGGCCGAGGTTCAGCATCATGACCACGAACACGAACAGCACCATGATGGCGCCAGCGTAGGCGATCACTTCCAGGGCGCCGGCGAACGGCGCGCCAAGGCTGAAGAAGGTCATGGCCACGGCGATCAGCGAAATGATCAGGTAGAGCAGGGCGTGCACAGGGTTGGTGTTGGTGACCACGCGCAGCGTGGAAACAACGGCAACACCTGATGCGAAATAGAAAGCGAATTCCATCGTTCTTCCTTAAGGCAGCAAGCTCTTCACGTTGATCGGTTCGGCTTCGTTCTGCGCGGTGCCTTTCGGCTTACCGGCAATGGCCATACCTGCAACACGATAGAAGTTGTAGTCAGGGTTCTTTCCGGGACCGGAGATCAAGAGATCCTCTTTCTCGTAAACCAGGTCCTGACGTTTGAACTCGGCCATCTCGAAATCCGGTGTCAGCTGGATCGCGGTGGTCGGACAGGCTTCCTCGCAGAGACCGCAGAAAATGCAGCGCGAGAAGTTGACGCGGAAGAACTCCGGGTACCAGCGACCGTCTTCCGTTTCAGCTTTCTGCAGCGAGATGCAACCCACAGGGCAGGCCACGGCGCACAGGTTGCAGGCAACGCAACGCTCTTCGCCATCGGGGTCGCGAGTCAGGACGATACGGCCACGGTAGCGTGGCGGCAGGTACACCGGCTCTTCGGGGTATTGCAGGGTGTCGCGTTTGCGAAAGCCGTGACCGAACACCATCACCAGGCTGCGCAACTGGGTACCGGTACCCTTAACGATGTCGCCAATATATTTGAACATGGGTCAAATCCTCACTGAACCGCGCCCGCAGGCGTGTTCAACAACACAAGCGCTGCGGTCACCAGCAGATTGATCAGGGTCAGCGGCAGGCAGAATTTCCAGCTGAAATCCATCACCTGGTCATAGCGCGGGCGCGGGATAGAGGCGCGCAGCAGGATGAACAGCATGATGAAGAACGCGGTCTTCAGGGCGAACCAGACGAAGGACAGTTGCGGCAGGATGCCGAACGGACCGTGCCAGCCACCGAAGAACAGGGTGACCAGCAGTGCCGAGATCAGGATGATGCCGATGTACTCGCCAACGAAGAACATGCCCCATTTCATGCCGGCGTATTCAATGTGGTAACCGTCGGCCAGTTCCTGTTCCGCTTCCGGCTGGTCGAAGGGGTGACGGTGAGTCACGGCCACGCCAGCGATGAAGAAGGTACAGAAACCGAAGAACTGCGGAATGATGAACCACAGGTTCTGCGCCTGGTACTCGACGATGTCGCGCATGTTGAACGAACCGACCTGAGCCACGATGCCCATCAGCGCCAGGCCCATGAACACTTCGTAGGACACGGTCTGCGCCGAAGCCCGCAAGCTGCCCAGCAGGGCGAACTTGTTGTTACTCGACCAGCCGGCGAACAGCACCGCGTAGACCGAAAGACCGGCCATGGCGAAGAAGAACAGCAGGCCGATGTTCAGGTCCGCAACGCCCCAGGTCGGGGTGATCGGGATGATGGCGAAGGCGATCAGCAGGGCGGACATGGCGACCACCGGTGCCAGGGTGAAGATCACCTTGTCGGCAAACGGCGGGGTCCAGTCTTCCTTGAAGAACATCTTCAGCATGTCGGCGGCGATCTGGAACATACCGAACGGGCCAACGCGGTTCGGACCGTAGCGGTCCTGCCACCAGCCCAGCAGGCGACGTTCGACGAAGCTCAACAGCGCGCCGGCGATGACCACCGCCAGCAGGATCACGATGGCCTTGACGACCGTCAGGATCACGTCGATCACTTCAGGGGTAAACCAACTCATTGCGCCGCCTCCTGCAGACCGTCAACGGATTTGCCAAAGAATGCCGGAGGAATGCCCGCCAGACCGGCAGGCAGGCCCACCAGGCCGGCACCCAGTTCTTCGTTGATGCGCAGTGGCAGGCGCAGGGTCTGGCCAGCCAGACTCACTGCTAGCAGGGCACCGTCGTTGACGCCCAGGCGATCAGCTTCGGACTTGGCCAGGGCCACGTAGGCAGCCGGAATGCGTTCCTGCACCGGAGCGGCCTTCGAAGAGTTCTCTTCGCTGCCGAACAGGTGATAGAACGGCACCGCTTGCCAGGTGCCCTGGGCCGGAGAGAAGGCTCGCGGAACGCTGGCGAACCAGTTCAGGCGATCGCCCTGGCTTTCGATCAGGCGTTTACCCGGATCGCCAGCACGCAGATGGCCACCGACTTCGTCCTGGAACTTGTTCCAGGCTTGCGGCGAGTTCCAGCCCGGCGACCAGGCAAACGGCACTTGCGAGCGCGGTTCGGCAGAGCCCGAGTAGCCTTCCATGGAGTAGGCGAAGGCGGTATCCGGGTCTTGCGGGGTACGCGGTTCGTGCACGCTCTGGTTGGCGCGCATGGCGGTACGGCCGCTGTAGCGCAGCGGTTCACGAGCCAGTTTCAGGCCTTTGATACGGAATGCTGCGGAAGGGGCGGCATCGACGATGCTGGCCAGTTGCGGAGTGCTAGCGGCGCAGGCTGCGGTCACGTGGTCCAGCTGGGTCCAGTCCACCGGCTTGTTCAGCAGGGTGCTGCGCAGGGCATGCAGCCAGCGCCAGCCTTCGTGGACCATGATGCTGGCGTCCAGGTAAGTCGGATCGAAGACCTGGAAGAAGCGCTGGGCGCGACCTTCCTGGCTGATCAGGGTGCCATCGCCTTCGGCGAAACTGGCCGCCGACAGCACCAGGTGTGCGCGCTCTACGGTCGCGGTCTGTTGATGATCGGCAACGATCACCACCTTGGCCGCGCTCAGGGCCGCATCCACCTTGGCCGCGTCGGTGCGGGTGTACAGGTCGTTTTCCAGGACCGCGATGGCGTCGGCTTTACCGTCGACTACCGCTTGCAGGGCGGCGTCCACGGATTCGCCGCCGAGCATGGCCAGGCCGAGGCTGTTGGCCTCTGGCACGATCAGGCTGATGGAACCGGCTTTATCGCGCAGCTTCAGGGCCTTGGCGATGTTCGCCGCGGCTTCGATCAGCGCCTTGGAACCCAGGGAAGTACCGGAAATGATCAGTGGGCGCTTGGCCGCCAGCAGCGCGTCAGCGATGCGCTTGGCCAGTTCTAGGGCTTCGCTGTCCAGGCCTTCCACGGCAGGGGCGCTGGCGTCGATGGCGTGGGCCACGGCGAAACCGATGCGCGCCAGGTCGTCGGGAGCGGCGTGTACACACTCCTCGGCAACGTCGTCGAGTTTGGTTTCAGCGAGGCTGGCGATGAACAGCGGGTTCAGCGCGTGCTGGCCGATGTTCTTCACCGCGGCGTCGAGCCAAGGCTGGACGCGCATGGCGTCGGCCATTTCCTCGGCCTTGCCCTTGACCGACTGGCGCAGGGCCAGGGCCATGCGGGCGGCGGTCTGGGTCAGGTCTTCGCCAAGGACGAAGATCGCGTCGTGGTCTTCGATCTCGCGCAGGTTCGGAACGGGCAGCGGGCTGTCGTTCAGCACCTGCAGGACCAGGCGGATACGCTCCAGCTCAGAGGCTTCGATACCGCTGTAGAAGTGCTCGGCACCGACCAGCTCACGCAGGGCGTAGTTGCTTTCCAGGCTGGCACGAGGCGAGCCGATACCGACGATGTTGCGACCGCGCAGCAGCTCGGCAGCCTGGTCCAGGGCCTGGTCCAGGGTCAGCTGGGTGCCGTCGGCCAGGCGTGGCTGGCGTGGACGATCCTTGCGGTTGACATAGCCATAACCGAAGCGGCCACGGTCGCAGAGGAAGTACTGGTTCACCGAACCGTTGTAGCGGTTCTCGATGCGTCGCAGTTCGCCGTAGCGCTCGCCCGGGGAGATGTTGCAACCGCTGGAGCAGCCATGGCAGATGCTCGGCGAGAACTGCATGTCCCATTTGCGGTTGTAGCGCTCGGAGTGGGTCTTGTCGGTGAACACGCCGGTCGGGCAGACCTCGGTGAGGTTGCCGGAGAACTCGCTTTCCAGGGTGCCGTCTTCAACGCGACCGAAGTACACGTTGTCGTGGGCGCCGTAGACACCCAGGTCGGTGCCGCCGGCGTAGTCCTTGTAGAAGCGTACGCAGCGGTAGCAGGCGATGCAGCGGTTCATTTCGTGGGAAATGAATGGGCCGAGGTCCTGGTTCTGGTGGGTGCGCTTGGTGAAGCGATAACGGCGCTCGTTGTGGCCGGTCATCACCGTCATGTCTTGCAGGTGGCAGTGACCGCCTTCCTCGCACACCGGGCAGTCGTGCGGGTGGTTGGTCATCAACCATTCGACAACGCTGGCGCGGAAGGCCTTGGATTCTTCATCGTCGATGGAGATCCAGGTGTTGTCGGTGGCCGGGGTCATGCAGGACATGACGATACGACCACGGGTGTCGTTCTCGTCGGTGTACTGCTTGACCGCGCACTGGCGACAGGCACCGACGCTACCGAGAGCGGGGTGCCAGCAGAAATAAGGGATGTCGAGGCCTAGTGACAGACAAGCCTGTAACAGGTTGTCCGCCCCATCGACTTCGAGCGCTTTGCCGTCTACGTGGATAGTGGCCATGGTTCAAAGTTCTTCGTTGGCCCGGTGTCAGCGGGCGTGGCTAATGGAATCTTGTTATGCGTGCGAATCAACACAGCCGTTCACGGCGTCATCGCACGTCGAGCGCAGGGCACGGACCCTGCGCCCTCATCTAAGCGTTACGCGCCGACTACGATCGGTCGGGCCAGAGGCGGGACGGCGGCGCTGGTGGGCGCGATGCCGGCTTCGAACTCTGGACGGAAATACTTGATGGCGCTGCCCAAAGGCTCCACGGCACCCGGTGCGTGAGCACAGAAGGTCTTGCCCGGGCCGAGGAAACCCACCAGACCCAGCAGGGTCTCGATGTCACCCTGCTGGCCCTGGCCTTTTTCCAGGGCCATCAGCAGCTTGACGCTCCAAGGCAGGCCATCGCGGCAAGGGGTGCAGAAGCCGCAGGATTCACGGGCGAAGAATTGCTCCATGTTGCGCAGCAGCGACACCATGTTGATGCTGTCGTCCACCGCCATGGCCAGGCCGGTACCCATACGGGTGCCCACTTTGGCGATGCCGCCGGCATACATTTGCGCATCCAGGTGTTCTGGCAGCAGGAAGCCGGTACCGGCGCCGCCTGGCTGCCAGCACTTGAGCTTGAAGCCGTCGCGCATGCCGCCGGCGTAGTCCTCGAACAGCTCGCGCGCGGTCACGCCGAAAGGCAACTCCCACAGGCCAGGGTTCTTCACCTTGCCGGAGAAGCCCATCAGCTTGGTGCCATGGTCTTCACTGCCTTCGCGGGCCAGGGATTTGTACCACTCCACGCCGTCGCCGATGATCGCCGGCACGTTGCACAGGGTTTCGACGTTGTTCACGCAAGTCGGCTTGCCCCACACGCCGACGGCGGCGGGGAAGGGCGGCTTGGAGCGTGGGTTGGCGCGACGGCCTTCCAGGGAGTTGATCAGGGCGGTTTCTTCACCGCAGATGTAGCGCCCGGCGCCGGTGTGCACGAACAGTTCGAAATCGAAACCGCTGCCCAGGATGTTCTTGCCCAGCAGGCCTGCGGCCTTGGCTTCTTCCACGGCACGACGCAGGTGCTTGGCGGCGGTGGTGTATTCGCCACGCAGGAAGATGTAGCCGCGGTAGGTCTTCAGTGCACGGGCACTGATCAGCATGCCTTCGATCAGCAGATGGGGCAGTTGCTCCATCAGCATGCGGTCTTTCCAGGTGTTGGGTTCCATTTCGTCCGCGTTGCACAGCAGGTAGCGGATGTTCATGGATTCGTCTTTGGGCATCAGGCCCCACTTCACGCCGGTGGGGAAGCCCGCACCGCCGCGACCCTTGAGGCCGGCGTCCTTGACGGTCTGGACGATGTCGTCCTGGGACAGGTCGGCGAAGGCCTTGCGGGCTGCCGCGTAGCCGTTCTTGGCCTGGTACTCGTCGAACCATACCGGCTCGCCGTCGTCACGCAGACGCCAGGTCAGGGGGTGGGTTTCTGCGGTGCGCGCAATGCGATTCGCAGGGCCGAAAGAGGTCAGGGTCATACGTAGCCCTCCAACAGTTTGGCCACGCCAGCAGGCTGCACATCGCCGAAAGTATCGTCGTCGATCATCAGCGCCGGGGCCTTGTCGCAGTTGCCCAGGCAGCACACTGGCAGCAGGGTGAAACGGCCGTCGGCGGTGGTCTGGCCGAGGCCGATGCCCAGCTCGCTCTGGATCTGGCTGACCACGGACTCATGGCCGCCGATGTAGCAGACCATGCTGTCGCAGACGCGAATGATGTGGCGGCCCACTGGCTGACGGAAGATCTGGCTGTAGAACGTCGCCACGCCTTCAACGTCGCTGGCAGGAATGCCAAGGATCTCGCCGATGGCATAGACCGCGCCGTCTGGCACCCAGCCGCGTTCCTTCTGAACGATTTTCAGGGCTTCGATGGACGCCGCGCGCGGGTCTTCGTAGTGATGCATCTCGTGCTCGATGGCCGAGCGCTCGGTTTCGCTCAGGGCGAAACGGTCTGTCTGGATAAGCGTGCTGTTCATGCTTAGCGGTCCACGTCGGCCATAACGAAGTCGATACTACCCAGGTACGCGATCAAGTCCGCGACCATGCTGCCGCGGATCACCGAAGGGATCTGCTGCAGGTGGGCGAAGCTTGGGGTACGGATCCGGGTGCGGTAGCTCATGGTGCCGCCATCGCTCGTCAGGTAATAACTGTTGATGCCCTTGGTCGCTTCGATCATCTGGAAGGATTCGTTGGCCGGCATGACCGGGCCCCACGAAACTTGCAGGAAGTGGGTGATCAAGGTTTCGATGTGCTGCAGGGTGCGTTCTTTCGGCGGCGGCGTGGTCAGCGGATGGTCCGCCTTGTACGGGCCTTCCGGCATGTTGCGCAGGCACTGATCGATGATCTTGATGCTCTGCCGCATTTCTTCCACGCGAACCATGCAGCGGTCGTAGGCGTCACCGTTGGCAGCCAGCGGGACTTCGAACTCGAAGTTCTCGTAGCCGGAGTAGGGGCGCGCTTTACGCAGGTCGAAATCGCAACCGGTGGAACGCAGGCCGGCACCGGTGACGCCCCATTCCAGGGCTTCCTTGGTGTTGTAGGCGGCGACACCGATGGTCCGGCCCTTGAGGATGCTGTTCTGCAGGGCGGCCTTGGTGTATTCGTCGAGGCGCTTGGGCAGCCATTCGACGAAGTCCTTGACCAGCTTTTCCCAGCCGCGGGGCAGATCGTGGGCGACGCCGCCGATGCGGTACCAGGCCGGGTGCAGACGGAAGCCGGTGATGGCTTCGATCACGGTGTAGGCACGTTGCCGGTCGGTGAAGGTGAAGAACACCGGGGTCATGGCGCCGACGTCCTGGATGTAGGTACCCAGGAACAGCAGGTGGCTGGTGATGCGGAAGAACTCGGCCATCATGATGCGGATGACGTCGACCTTCTCCGGCACCTTGATGCCGGCCAGCTTCTCGACCGACAGCACGTATGGCAGGTTGTTCATCACCCCGCCCAGATAGTCGATACGGTCGGTGTAGGGGATGAAGCTGTGCCAGGACTGACGCTCGGCCATCTTCTCGGCACCACGGTGGTGGTAGCCGATGTCCGGAACGCAGTCGACGATCTCTTCGCCGTCCAGCTGCAGGATGATACGGAAGGCACCGTGAGCCGAAGGGTGGTTCGGCCCCAGGTTGAGGAACATGTAGTCCTCGTTGGCGCCGGAGCGTTTCATGCCCCAGTCTTCCGGACGGAAGCGTGCGGCTTCCTCTTCCAGCTGCTGCTTGGCCAGGTTGAGGCTGAACGGGTCGAACTCGGTGGCGCGGGCCGGGAAATCCTTGCGCAGCGGGTGACCTTCCCAGGTCGGCGGCATCATGATCCGCGACAGGTGCGGGTGGCCGGCAAAGTCGATGCCGAACATGTCCCAGACTTCACGCTCGTACCAGTTGGCGTTGGGCCAGATGCCAGTGACGGATGGCAAGCTGAGGTCGCCTTCGGACAGGGCCACCTTGATCATCACGTCGCTGTTACGCTCGATCGACAGCAAGTGGTAGAACACGCTGAAGTCGGCACCCGGCAGGCCCTGGCGCTTGGTGCGCAGGCGCTCGTCCACGCCGTGCAGGTCATAGAGCATGACGTACGGCTTGGGCAGGTTGCGCAGGAAGGTCAGGACTTCGATGAGTTTGGAGCGGGTAACCCACAGCACCGGCATGCCGGTGCGGGTGGCCTGGGCGGTGAACGCCTCAGGGCCAAAACGGTTATTGAGTTCGACGACCACATCCTGGTCGTCAGCCTTGTAAGGCGGGATGTACAGAGCACTGCCTGTAGTCATGGTTTTTTATCGCTTTCGGTCAACGTAAAGAGTGAAGCCAGTGTCGTTTCTTTGTCAGAACAGATCTGGATCAGACTTCGTCAGGGCTGCGCAGGTTGGTGACCTGAATACGCTGTTCGCGGCGCTGCTCCTTTTGCGACGGCATCTCGGCGCGGTACACGCCTTGATCACCGACGACCCAGGACAGTGGGCGACGCTCCTGGCCAATGGATTCTTGCAAAAGCATCAGGCCTTGCAGGAATGCTTCGGGACGGGGCGGGCAGCCAGGTACGTAGACGTCCACGGGCAGGAACTTATCCACCCCCTGAACCACGGAGTAGATGTCGTACATGCCGCCGGAGTTGGCGCACGAACCCATGGAGATGACCCATTTGGGCTCGAGCATTTGCTCGTAGAGACGCTGGATGATCGGCGCCATCTTGATGAAGCAGGTACCGGCGATAACCATGAAGTCCGCCTGACGCGGCGAGGCCCGGATAACCTCGGCGCCAAAGCGCGCGATGTCATGGGGCGCCGTGAAGGCGGTGGTCATTTCCACGTAGCAGCAGGACAGGCCGAAGTTGTACGGCCACAGGGAGTTCTTGCGCCCCCAGTTGACCGCGCCGCTCAGCACGTCTTCCAGCTTGCCCATGAAGATGTTTTTGTGGACCTGATCCTCTAACGGATCGGAAACGGTTTCACGTTCGCCGATCGGGTACTGATCGTTAGGAGCATCGGGGTCGATCCTGGTGAGATTGTATTGCATCGCCAAAGCCTCATTGTTTTAGCTTCGCCTGCCGCTTACGACGACCTTCCGGAGCCCAGTCAAGAGCCCCCACTCGCCAAAGGTAGACAAGACCTGCCAACAGAATTGCTATGAAAACAAGAGCTTCGACGAATCCGGTCCAGCCGCTTTCGCGGACGGACACAGACCAGGCAAAGAGAAAGAGGGCTTCGATATCGAAGATCACGAAGAGCATCGCGACCAGATAGAATTTGGCTGAGAGCCGCAAGCGGGCGCCACCGGTAGGTAGCATGCCGGACTCGAACGGTTCGTTTTTGCTGCGGCCCCAGGCTTTTGACCCGAGGAGGCTGGAGACGCCGAGCATGAAGGCGCAAAGGCCGACAACACCCAGAAGGAAAATGGCAAAGCCCCAGTTGTGGGCCATGAGTCCTGTCGCTTCGGGCATGCTGGTAATCCTTAACAGAGAGCAAGAGTCTCTGAGCTTGATAAAGAAATAAAGCAGTGACGATATGTCGCAGCGCAATCAATCGCGCTGATTTTATGGCTAAACACCGGGCAAGTAAAATTTCTAAAGCGAAATTGTTTATCGTAATAAGGACATAGCTCACCCCAGTAGCCCCGTAAGCCGCAGCCTGCGGGCATTAGGGGAGGTTTTGTTAATTATGTTTTGTCACCGCTGCAACGAAAGTTACAGCAGCTAAATGATAATCAATATTATTTGTGGGTGGCTTTAATCTACTTTCGTTCGGGGCGTGGGAAAGTTGCTTGTTATATCCCTGTTACTGCAAGTAGCAGGGGCGCACCTTTTAACCCGATTTGCCCTGTGTAACACCGCCCTGGATCAATGTTTTGCCTGCTTTTCGGTGGGAGTGGGACGGTTGGTGAATTTTTGCGGCGAAGGGAGGCGGGCGCGACCTGCGCTTCGCCAGCGGGCAAAAAAAACGCCCCGAACCAGTCGGGGCGTCAGCTTTACAGCAATGCAGTTGTTTTTACCGGATCTGCATTGGCCGCTCGATCAAGGCGCGAGGCCTGAATCAGTGGAACTGTTCTTCTTCGGTGGAACCGGTCAGCGCGGTTACCGAGGACGAGCCACCCTGGATCACGGTGGTCATGTCGTCGAAGTAGCCGGTGCCCACTTCCTGCTGGTGCGCCACGAAGGTGTAGCCTTTGGCGGCGTCAGCGAACTCTTGCTCTTGCAGCTTCACGTAGGCGGTCATGTCGTTGCGGGCGTAGTCGTGCGCCAGGTTGAACATGCTGTGCCACATGTTGTGAATGCCGGCCAGGGTGATGAACTGGTGCTTGTAGCCCATGGCGGACAGTTCGCGCTGGAACTTGGCGATGGTCGCGTCGTCCAGGTTTTTCTTCCAGTTGAAGGAAGGCGAGCAGTTGTACGACAGGATCTGGTCTGGGTATTCCTTCTTGATTGCTTCGGCGAAGCGACGAGCTTCGTCCAGGTCCGGCTTGGCGGTTTCGCACCAGATCAGGTCGGCGTAAGGCGCGTAAGCCAGGCCACGGGCAATCGCCTGGTCCAGGCCGGCTTTCACTTTGTAGAAGCCTTCCTGGGTACGAGTGCCAGTCACGAACGGCTGGTCGTACGGATCGCAGTCCGAAGTCAGCAGGTCAGCAGCGTTGGCGTCGGTACGGGCCAGGATGATGGTCGGTACACCGGCAACGTCAGCCGCCAGGCGAGCAGCGGTCAGCTTCTGTACGGCTTCCTGGGTTGGAACCAGTACCTTGCCGCCCATGTGGCCGCACTTCTTCACGGAAGCCAGTTGGTCTTCGAAGTGAACGCCGGCGGCGCCTGCTTCGATCATGCTTTTCATCAGCTCGTAGGCGTTCAGCACGCCGCCGAAACCGGCTTCAGCGTCGGCCACGATTGGCGCGAAGTAGTCGATGTAGCCTTCGTCGCCCGGGTTCTTGCCGGCTTTCCATTGGATCTGGTCGGCACGACGGAACGAGTTGTTGATGCGCTTGACCACGGTTGGAACCGAATCCACCGGGTACAGCGACTGGTCTGGGTACATGGATTCTGCGGAGTTGTTGTCCGCAGCCACTTGCCAGCCCGACAGGTAGATGGCCTGGATACCGGCTTTGACCTGTTGAACAGCCTGGCCGCCGGTCAGGGCGCCCATGCAGTTGACGAAATCTTTATCAGGACGGAAGGACGGCTTGGCACCTTGGGTGACCAGGTTCCAGAGCTTCTCGGCGCCCATGCGTGCCAGGGTGTGCTCGGGTTGAACCGAACCACGCAGACGGACCACGTCGGCAGCGGAGTAGGTGCGAGTCACGCCTTTCCAGCGCGGGTTTTCAGCCCAGTCTTTTTCAAGGGCTGCAATTTGCTGTTCGCGTGTCAGTGCCATGGAGATAAACCTCGTCGCGTCTTGTGTAAAAAGTCGTTCTTGGTTGGAAAATTCCGGCTCCGCCGACCACGCGTCATAACGTTGCGTGGAAGGCTGCTCGCTGACCAGGAAGCTTAGGCGGTCGAGGGGGTATGGCGGGGATGGCGACGGGTGAACGATGGCTCGAGGGGAAAAGTGAGCAGGTGAAGGCGGTCTGCGGTGCGCATTCGGGCGTCGTGGGCCTGGGTGCGTTCCAACAGTGTGTTGCCGATCGACCTAATTACGCTTCCGTCCCTCGGGACAACTTCGTTCCAGTCGCAATCTCGTCAAACACACCTTGTGGGCAGTACAGACACGAATCGGCTCAGGTGGGTAGGTTAGAGCAGCGATCCGAAGGCCCTTGCCAGGGCCCCTGATTAGCGGGAGCGAGGCCATCATGCCCGCGGTTTTTTGACCCGTCAAATGTTTTGTAGTGCTTTTTTTGCGCCACTACATCTTTGGTCTAATACGACTAATCAGTCAGTTTTTGGTGCTTTAGTCCAATGCGTCGATCTTGACCCGCAAGGTCATGTCATCCCGGCCTTGGGTCGAATAGCTGCGGCCCAGAGCCTGCTTGTCGGCCTGGGTCTGGCGATTGACACCCGCCAGGGTGATCCACTCGCCAAGGCGACCGCTGACGGTTGTGTCGGTACTTTGCACGTTCACTACATCGGGACGTTCCTGGCTCATGCGGTCACGATTGGTACTGATGCTCAGGTGTACGGTTTCGCCGGTCACGCTGGCCGTGACATAGAAGCCCTGGGTGACGTTGCGGTACTGGGTCTGGTTTTGCGGGCGACCGTAGGGATCGGTCTGGGTGGTGGTCAGGGGCACGCTCTGGCCGACCTGAATCAGGGCCGGCACACCTTCGCTGGCCTGGATCTGCTGGATGCCACCGTCGCGGCTCTCGGTGCTGCGATTGATGATCCGGGTTTGCGGCGCACCGTTGACCGAATACCCCTGGTTGTCCTTGAAGTTGTTTTCATTGGTGTCGACGGTGATCAGCAGGCGCTTGGCCGCCGTATCCAGTTGGGCAATGAAGGCTCGCAGTTCGGCGATCTTGCCCGGCTCGGCGTTGACGATCAGCTGGTTGCCATAGGCGCTGACCTTGCCGTCCTTGCCAAGAAAGTTCTGTGCCACCGGCAGCAGGTCGGCGCTGGTGCGGTTGTTCAGAGGCACGATCTCGGTGGCAGCCATGACCGAGCAGCTGAAGGTCAGCAGCAGCGTCGTGAGCAAGGTGCGTAGGGACATATCCGTTATCTCCGGAGTAGCTGGCGTAAAGCCTTGAGTTTGACACTTTGTCGGCTTTGGGTGGGGCAAGTTGAATCCTAGACGGCAAAACGCCCCGGCATCCTGCTCTTGCGCCTTTTAGGCGCGAGGGGATGGCGGGGCGTTCGCTCTGGCTATTGCCGTCAGGGCATGTCGGTCAGGCGCCGCGAACCATGTCGACGTGAGGAATCCCTGCTTCGAGAAACTCCTCGCTGACAATCGAGAAGCCCAGGCGCTCGTAGAACGGCGTGGCCTGGACCTGGGCGCTGAGCATCTGCTGCTTGAGGCCGCGCTTCTCGGCTTCGTCGATCACCGCATGCATCAGCGCATCGCCGACCTTCAGGCCGCGCCAGTCCTTGAGTACCGAAACCCGGCCCACATGGCCGTCGGGCAGCAAGCGCGCGGTGCCAATCGGAAAATCGCCCTCGAAGGCCAGGAAGTGCACGGCGCTGTCGTCGTCGGCATCCCACTCCAGCTCGGGCGGAACCGATTGCTCGGCAATGAACACCGCTTCACGAATGCGCCGGATCTCGGCGTTATCCTTTTGCCAGTCTGCGACACGTACGTGAATCTTATTCATCGGCAAACCCCAGGCTCCCTTGCTTGACCAGTTCACACAGCAGGCCGCGCCCATCTTCATCCGCCAGCCAAGGGCCGAGGTTGTCGATATGCAGGGCGTCGGCGGCGCAAATCATTTTCAGCAGCTCGCGCAGTTTACCGGGAAGCAAGCGGCTTTGGCCGCTGGCGAACAGCAGCAGGTCTTCATCCACTTCCGACCAGGCCAGGCGCGCGCTCGGGTTGCGGATCAGGATCGCGCCCTGTTCCAGGCTGCCCAGCAGGTCGTCTTCTTCCAGTTCAGGGCCGACCACCAGTTCCGGATAGCGTGGTTCGGTCATGAACTGGCCGAACCAGGTCAGCAGCAGGCGCTCGTCGCTCATGTGCTCGGCCAGCAGGCTCTTGAGGCGGTCGAGGGCATCCTGCTGGATCTGGTGCGGGTCGCTGGCCGGCTGCACGTCGGCGTCGGTGTAGCGCTCTTCGTCCGGCAGGAATTGGCCGAGGAAGTCGGTGAAGTGGGTCAGCACTTCAGCGGCGCTCGGGGCGCGGAAGCCCACCGAGTAAGTCATGCAGTCATTGACTGCAACGCCGTAGTGGGCCAGGCGCGGTGGCAGGTAGAGCATGTCGCCCGGCTCCAGGACCCAGCTTTCGGTCTCTTCGAATTCGGCGAGGATGCGCAGGTCCGCGTGCTGCAGCAGCGGGCTCTCGGAGTCGCACATCTGACCGATCTTCCAGTTGCGCTTGCCGTGGCCTTGCAGCAGGAACACGTCGTAATTGTCGAAGTGTGGGCCGACGTTACCGCCCGGTGCGGCGAAGCTGATCATCACGTCGTCGATGCGCCAGCTCGGCAGGAAGCGGAAGTGCTCCAGCAGCTCGGCGACTTCCGGGACGAATTGATCGACGGCCTGGACCAGCAGGGTCCAGTCGCGCTCCGGCAGCTTGCTGAACTCGTCTTCGGCGAACGGGCCGCGACGCAGTTCCCATGGGCGTTCGCCGTTCTCGATCACCAGGCGCGATTCGACTTCTTCTTCCAGGGCCAGGCCGGCCAGTTCATCGGGTTCGATCGGGCTTTCGAAGTCAGGCAGGGCCTGACGGATCAGCAGGGGCTTCTTCTGCCAGTAGTCACGCAGAAATTCCCGTGCAGTGATGCCGCCCAGAAGTTGAAGAGGAATGTCAGGATTCATGTGTAACCTATTGAAAAAATGTACTTTTCTAGCAGGAATAAAAACGCCCGGCGCGGCCGGGCGTCAAAGGGTCTAGCGGTCGGTCAGATGCGCTTGGCCTGGGCCACGGCATTGCCGATGTAGCTGGCTGGGGTGAGCTTCTTCAGCTCGGCCTTGGCCGCGGCAGGCATGTCCAGCCCGTCGATGAAAGTCTGCAGCGCTTCAGGGCTGATGCCCTTGCCGCGGGTCAGTTCCTTGAGCTTTTCGTAAGGATTTTCGATGTTGTAGCGACGCATCACGGTCTGGATCGGCTCGGCCAGCACTTCCCAGCAAGCGTCCAGGTCTTCGGCAATCTTCTGGGCATTGAGCTCCAGCTTGCTGATGCCCTTGAGGCTGGCTTCGTAGGCGATCACGCTGTGAGCGAAGCCCACGCCCAGGTTGCGCAGGACGGTGGAGTCGGTCAGGTCGCGCTGCCAGCGGGAAATCGGCAGTTTGCTTGCCAGGTGCTGGAACAGGGCGTTGGCGATACCCAGGTTGC
Organism: Pseudomonas sp. TKO26; assembly: GCF_003225665.1. Lineage (NCBI taxonomy): Bacteria > Pseudomonadati > Pseudomonadota > Gammaproteobacteria > Pseudomonadales > Pseudomonadaceae > Pseudomonas > Pseudomonas sp. TKO26. The sequence goes on along the minus strand of NZ_QKLN01000006.1, from coordinate 216,696 downwards.
CTTCGGAGTTTTCGAAGTCGATCGGGTTGACCTTGTGCGGCATGGTCGAGGAACCGATTTCCCCGGCGATGGTGCGCTGCTTGAAGTAGCCCAGGGAGATGTAGCCCCAGATATCGCGATCGAAGTCGATCAGGATGGTGTTGAAGCGGGCGATGGCGTCGAACAGCTCGGCGATGTAGTCGTGCGGCTCGATTTGCGTGGTGTAGGGGTTGAAGGCCAGGCCCAGCTCGTCTTCGATGAAGGCGCGGGCGTTGGCTTCCCAGTCGATGTCCGGATAGGCCGACAGGTGAGCGTTGTAGTTGCCCACGGCGCCGTTGATCTTGCCCAGCAGTGGCACGGCGGCGACCTGGGCGATCTGGCGCTCCAGGCGGTACACGACGTTGGCCAATTCCTTGCCCAGGGTGGTCGGCGAAGCCGGCTGACCGTGGGTGCGCGACAGCATCGGCACTTCTGCGAAGCGGATTGCCAGTTCGCGGATGGCGTTGGCGGTCTGGCGCATCAGCGGCAGCATCACTTCATCACGACCTTCGCGCAGCATCAGGGCGTGGGACAGGTTATTGATGTCCTCGCTGGTGCAGGCGAAGTGGATGAACTCACTGACGTTGGCCAGCTCAGGCAGCTTGGCGGCTTGTTCCTTGAGCAGGTACTCGATGGCCTTGACGTCGTGGTTGGTGGTGCGCTCGATCTCTTTGACGCGCTCGGCGTGCTCCAGGGAGAAGTTCTCCGCCAGGGCATTGAGGACGGCGTTGGCTTCGGCGGAGAACGCCGGCACTTCGCTGATGGCGCTATGTGCGGCCAGGCGCTGGAGCCAACGCACTTCAACGAGGACGCGAGCACGGATCAGGCCGTATTCGCTGAAAATGGGGCGCAGGGCCTGGGTTTTGCCGGCGTAGCGGCCGTCAACAGGGGAAACCGCAGTGAGCGAAGAGAGCTGCATGGGGTGTTCTCGGACAGTCGGGCAACGAAATGGGGCGCGTATCATACATGAAAATATCCGCCGGTCCGTTGCCAACTGACCGGCGTCTTACGCGCAGCTCTTGAAAGTCAGGCGCAGCTCAGCTGCTGCGCATCAACGGATAAAGTTCTTTAAGCAATTTGCGCCGGCTGATCACCAGTTGCCAGCGATGGCCGCCCAGCTGACGCCACAGGCGCGCCGAACGAATGCCGGCCAGTAGCAGGGCGCGGATCTTCGAGGCGTTGCTCGGTTGCTGCAGGTTGCGCATGTCGCCGTGTACCTGGATGCGCTGGCGCAGGGTGCTCAGGGTGTCCTGGTACAGCCCGCCGCACGCCGCAATCACGTTTTCGTGGGCCGGGCCGAAGTGTTCCACCTGGGACTGGATTTGTGGCAGGCGCTTGCCGATGGTTTCCAGCAGGTCATCGCGCTTGGCCAGTTGACGCTCCAGGCCGAGCATCGACAAGGCGTAGCGCAGGGGCTCGCGTTGCAGGGTGCTGGGGTCGCGTTCCAGGGCGCCGATCAGGGCGCGATAGCCTTCGCGCAGGTTGATGTCGTCACCGCCGTAGACTTCCAGGGTGTCCTTCGGATCGCGGATCAGCAGGCTCCCGAGCATGCAGCTCAGGGCCGCTTCGCTGACCTGGCCGGTCTTGGCGATGCGGTCCACCAGCACCGCGGCGAGGAATACTCCGCCCAGCGCCGTCAGTTGTTCCTGAATCGGGCTCATGGACGGACGTCCTTGCTGCTCCAGGGCTCGGCCACTTCGATGACGCCGCCACCGAGGCAGATTTCACCGTCGTAGAACACCACGGACTGGCCGGGAGTCACGGCGCGTTGCGGGTCGTCGAAGGTAGCGCGGTAGCCGTTGGCGGTCTGCTCCAGGGTGCAGGGCTGGTCGCTCTGGCGGTAGCGCACCTTGGCGGTCAGGCGCCGTGGTTGGCTCAGGTCGATAGGGTTGACCCAATAGATGTCGGAAGCCAGCAGGGCGCGGGAGAACAGCCATGGGTGGTCGTTGCCCTGGCCAACGATCAGTTCGTTGTGTTCCAGGTCCTTGATCAGCACGTACCACGGCTCTTCACCGGCGTCTTTCAGACCGCCGATGCCCAGGCCCTGGCGCTGACCGATGGTGTGGTACATCAGGCCGTGGTGACGGCCGATGACTTCGCCTTCGGTGGTCTTGATCTCGCCGGGCTGGGCGGGCAGGTACTGCTTGAGGAAGTCGCTGAAGCGCCGCTCACCGATGAAGCAGATGCCGGTGGAATCTTTCTTCTTGGCGGTGGCCAGGTCGTGTTTCTCGGCGATGGCGCGTACTTCGGGCTTTTCCAGCTCGCCTACCGGGAACAGGGTCTTGGCGATCTGTTCACCGCCGACGGCGTGCAGGAAGTAGCTCTGGTCCTTGTTCGGATCCAGGCCCTTGAGCAGTTCGGTGCGGCCGTCGATATCGCGGCGGCGTACATAGTGGCCGGTGGCGATCAGGTCGGCGCCGAGCATCAGGGCGTAGTCGAGGAACGCCTTGAACTTGATTTCGCGGTTGCACAGGATGTCCGGGTTCGGCGTGCGGCCGGCCTTGTATTCGGCCAGGAAGTGCTCGAACACGTTGTCCCAGTACTCGGCGGCGAAGTTGGCGGTGTGCAGCTTGATGCCAAGCTTGTCGCACACGGCCTGGGCGTCGGCCAGGTCATCCATGGCGGTGCAGTATTCGGTGCCGTCGTCTTCCTCCCAGTTCTTCATGAACAGGCCTTCCACCTGGTATCCCTGCTCCATCAGCAGGAGGGCGGAAACGGAAGAATCCACGCCGCCGGACATGCCGACAATGACGCGCTTCTTTTGGGTGTCAGAAGGGGCTGGATCACGCATAGGAATTCAACGGGTGTCTTGAAAAAGGACGCGATTCTAACAGGCTGAGGCCTGCAAGGCTAAAACTGCGGTTAAAGCATTGGTCGGATCAGTGCCAGGCTGTGCAGTTGGCCGTCCAGGTAATCGTCCAGGCATTGCAGGATCAGCTCGCTGCGCCAGTGGGCACGCTGTTCCAGCAGTTGTTCGCGGGTCAGCCAGCGTGGGCCGATGATGCCGTCATCCAGCTGATAGTCCGGATGATGGCGCAGCGGTTTGGCGGCAAAGCACACGCGCTGGTAGGTCACGCCATTGCTCGGGGCGGTGTACAGGTAGATGCCGACCACGCCGGTCAATTCCACGTCCCAGCCGGTTTCCTCCAGGGTTTCGCGAATGGCCGCCTGGAGCAGGCTTTCATTGGCATCCAGGTGCCCGGCGGGCTGGTTGAGCACGGCCTGTTCACCCGAGTATTCCTCGACGAACAGAAAGCGGCCCTGGTCTTCGACGATGGTGGCGACGGTGATATGGGGTTGCCATTCCATAAGAACGCTCCTTTATAAAAAGGCGGGCATTGTAGGAGCCGGCTTGCCGGCGAAGCGAGCGCCGCATGTTTGGCGTGGAGGGGGGGCATTCGCCGGCAAGCCGGCTCCTACAGGCTCCAGAAGCACAAACCCCGGCGCGGGGCCGGGGTTTGTGTATTCGCTCGTGCTTACACCAGCGCAGCAATGGCCGCGTTGAGGGTAGCGCTTGGGCGCATGGCCTTGCTCACCAGCTCAGGGTTGGCGCTGTAGTAGCCGCCGATGTCCACGGGCTTGCCCTGTACGGCGTTGAGCTCGGCGACGATGGTCGCTTCGTTCTCGGTCAGGGTCTTGGCCAGAGGGCTGAACTGCGCTTGCAGGGCGGTGTCCTCGGTCTGGGCGGCCAGGGCTTGTGCCCAGTACAGCGCCAGGTAGAAGTGGCTGCCGCGGTTGTCGATGTTGCCGACTTTGCGCGATGGCGACTTGTTGTTGTCGAGGAACTGGCCGGTAGCCTGGTCCAGGGTCTTGGCCAGTACCAGGGCTTTCGGGTTGTTGTAGGTGTTGCCCAGGTGCTCCAGGGAGGCGGCCAGGGCCAGGAACTCACCCAGGGAATCCCAGCGCAGGAAGTTCTCTTCCAGCAGCTGTTGCACGTGCTTCGGAGCCGAACCGCCGGCGCCGGTTTCGAACAGGCCGCCACCGTTCATCAGCGGCACGATCGACAGCATCTTGGCGCTGGTGCCCAGTTCCATGATCGGGAACAGGTCGGTCAGGTAGTCGCGCAGCACGTTGCCGGTCACCGAGATGGTGTCCTTGCCGTCGCGGGTGCGGGCCAGGGTGAACTTCATGGCTTCGACCGGGGACATGATGCGGATGTCCAGATCGCTGGTGTCGTGATCCTTCAGGTAGGCCTGAACTTTCTCGATCATCACGCCGTCGTGGGCACGCATCGGGTCCAGCCAGAAAATCGCCGGGGTGCTGCTGGCGCGAGCACGGTTGACGGCAAGCTTGACCCAGTCCTGGATCGGCGCGTCTTTGGTCTGGCACATGCGGAAGATGTCGCCGGCTTCGACTTTCTGCTCCAGCAGCAGGTTGCCTTTGCTGTCGGTGACGCGAACCACGCCGTCAGCCTTGATTTCGAAGGTCTTGTCGTGGGAGCCGTACTCTTCGGCCTTTTTCGCCATCAGGCCGACGTTCGGCACGCTGCCCATGGTGGTCGGATCGAACGCGCCATTGGCTTTGCAGTCTTCGATCACGGCCTGGTAGATGGTGGCGTAGCAGCGGTCCGGAATCACGGCCTTGGTGTCGTGCAGCTGGCCATCGGTGCCCCACATCTTGCCGGAGTCACGGATCATCGCAGGCATCGAGGCGTCGACGATCACGTCGCTTGGCACGTGCAGGTTGGTGATGCCTTTGTCCGAGTTGACCATGGCCAGGGCCGGGCGGGCTGCGTAGACCGCCTGGATGTCGGCTTCGATCGCGGCTTGCTGCTCGGCCGGCAGGGCTTTGATGCGGGCGTACAGGTCGCCGATACCGTTGTTCAGGTTGAAGCCGATTTCCTGCAGCACGGTAGCGTGCTTGCTCAGGGCGTCCTGATAGAACTCGGCAACGATCTGACCGAACATGATCGGGTCGGAAACCTTCATCATGGTGGCCTTGAGGTGCACCGACAGCAGCACGCCTTGTTTCTTGGCGTCTTCGATTTCAGCGGCGATGAAGGCGCGCAGGGCCTTTTTGCTCATCACGGCGCAGTCGAGGATCTCGCCGGCTTGCACGCTGGTCTTTTCTTTCAGGACGGTGGCCGTGCCGTCTTGGGCGATCAGCTCGATCTTGACGCTGTCAGCGGCTTCGATCAGGGCGGCTTTTTCGCTGCCGTAGAAGTCGCCGTTGCTCATGTGGGCAACGTGGGACTTGGAGTCCTTGGCCCAGGCACCCATCTTGTGTGGGTGCTTGCGTGCGTAGTTCTTCACCGACAGCGGGGCGCGACGGTCGGAGTTGCCTTCACGCAGAACCGGGTTCACGGCGCTGCCCTTGACTTTGTCGTAACGCGCCTTGGCGTCTTTGTCGGCATCGCTGGTCACGGTTTCCGGGTAGTCCGGCAGGGCGTAGCCCTGGGCCTGCAGTTCCTTGATCGCGGCTTGCAGTTGCGGGACCGAGGCGCTGATGTTCGGCAGTTTGATGATGTTGGCTTCTGGGGTGACGGCCAGCTCGCCCAGTTCGGCGAGGTGGTCCGGTACCGCTTTGGCACCCAACTGCTCAGGGAAGCTGGCGAGGATGCGGCCGGCCAGGGAGATGTCGCGGGTTTCCACGGCGATATCAGCCGAAGCGGTGAAGGCTTCTACGATAGGCAGCAGGGAATAGGTGGCGAGGGCCGGGGCTTCGTCGGTGAAGGTATAGATGATCTTCGAGCGGGTGGGCATATTCGGATTAACTCTCTTCTTTGCTAAAGCGTGCGCAGAAACTCGAGGTGCGCCGGGTAAGCGCTTTCGTTCAAAGGTCATCCATGAGCCGAATGTCGAGGTTTCTTCGCGGTGATGTTGGGTGCATCAGTCGAGCGTCAAGCGGGTGGGCTGCGGTAACAACCCGGCTTTGGGCGGCCAGTCTCGGCTTGTTTTCTTCGGTAGCAGAGCGTTCGGCCGTCGTGACTCTGTGGTCAGCGGCGGCATTATACATAGGTAGCTAGCAAAGCGCCGGTGCTTCATAGGTACCGGTGCTCGTCCATTGGTCTAAAGGTCGCAGGCGGGGTGCAGGCGTAGAGTCGTCGGCTGTGCTCGAATTTGGCACTTTTCCCTTTGCATTCAGGCTTGTAGGCCGCGAACCGTAAAGCTTTCACGGCATATGGGTGGAACATGAGGTTCCCGTCCAGATTCAACTGGGTTACGCTCGAACGCAGCCAGATGTTCAATCCACACAACGGAGTTCAGCATGGGATACAAGAAGATTCAGGTTCCAGCAGTCGGCGACAAAATCACCGTCAACGCAGACCATTCTCTCAATGTTCCTAACAACCCGATTATTCCTTTCATCGAAGGCGACGGTATTGGTGTTGATATCAGCCCGGTCATGATCAAGGTTGTCGATGCTGCGGTTAAGAAGGCTTACGGCGGCGAACGCAAGATTTCCTGGATGGAAGTGTATGCCGGGGAAAAAGCGACTCAAGTGTACGACCAGGACACCTGGCTTCCTCAGGAAACCCTGGACGCGGTGAAGGATTACGTGGTTTCCATCAAGGGGCCGTTGACCACTCCGGTCGGTGGCGGCATCCGTTCCCTGAACGTGGCCCTGCGTCAACAACTGGACCTGTATGTGTGCCTGCGCCCGGTGCGCTGGTTCGAAGGCGTGCCCAGCCCGGTGAAAAAGCCCGGCGATGTGGACATGACCATCTTCCGTGAAAACTCCGAAGACATTTACGCCGGTATCGAGTGGAAGGCCGGTTCGGCGGAAGCCACCAAGGTCATCAAGTTCCTGAAAGAAGAAATGGGCGTCACCAAGATCCGTTTCGACGAAAACTGCGGCATTGGTGTCAAGCCGGTTTCCCTGCAGGGCACCAAGCGTCTGGCGCGCAAGGCGCTGCAATATGTAGTGGATAATGACCGTGACTCGCTGACCATTGTCCACAAGGGCAACATCATGAAGTTCACCGAAGGTGCCTTCAAGGAATGGGCCTATGAAGTGGCGGCCGAAGAGTTTGGCGCCACCCTGCTGGACGGCGGGCCTTGGATGCAGTTCAAGAACCCGAAAACCGGCAAGAACGTCATCGTCAAGGATGCCATTGCCGATGCCATGCTCCAGCAGATCCTGCTGCGTCCGGCGGAATACGATGTGATCGCCACTCTTAACCTCAACGGTGACTATCTGTCCGACGCCCTGGCGGCGGAGGTGGGCGGTATCGGTATCGCTCCAGGTGCCAACCTGTCCGATACCGTGGCCATGTTCGAGGCAACCCACGGTACTGCGCCCAAGTATGCCGGCAAGGATCAGGTCAACCCGGGTTCGCTGATTCTCTCTGCGGAGATGATGTTGCGTCACATAGGCTGGACCGAGGCTGCTGATCTCATTATCAAGGGCACCAACGGCGCGATTTCGGCCAAGACCGTGACCTATGACTTCGAGCGTCTGATGGAAGGTGCGACCCTGCTGTCTTCCTCGGCATTCGGCGATGCGTTGATCTCGCACATGTAAGCGCAATCGCGCACAAAGCAAACCGGCCGACTCAATCCCTTGAGTCGGCCGGTTTTTTTATGACTGGATGTTGGGTATATCAGCTCAAGGCGCTTTCAGGTTGTGCCTCTGCGGGGATGATTTCACCGGGCACCTTCAAGGCATTGATTTTGACCGCATGCAGGCCCTTGGGGCCCTGGATGATCTCGAAGCTCACAGCCTGTCCGGCTTTCAAGGTCTTGTAGCCATCCATCTCGATGGCCGAGTAATGGGCAAACAGATCATCCGTCTTGCCCTCCTCATTAATAAAGCCATAACCCTTGGCATTGTTGAACCACTTGACCTTACCGCTAGCCATACTCATATCCCTCTGCAACAGACTCCATCACTGGAGTATCATCCAGTTCATCCGCCGCCAAGCTTGGTAAAAAGGTTGACGCCGCGGACGTTTATTACCCAATGTGGGCCCTATTGGTTGTAACACCGTTTTGCCGATAGTCAAGGTGACCCGGCGGTCGGAGTTGAATTCCATCCAGAGCGCCCCAACCACTGTATTTGCACAACTGACGAACCTTTCTTTCCATGCATGCAATCAGCCAGATTCGACTAACATTCAATCAGGATCGCCCGGACTTGCACGACGACGATTCCGCTGGCTTGGCTGTACAGGAAGCTAAGCCTGCGTTACAGGCGCCGCCGATGTACAAGGTGGTTTTGTTCAACGATGACTACACCCCGATGGATTTCGTCGTCGAAGTGCTCGAGATGTTTTTTAACCTGAATCGCGAGCTGGCGACCAAGGTCATGCTGGCCGTCCATACAGAAGGGCGGGCAGTGTGTGGATTGTTTACCCGCGACATCGCCGAGACAAAGGCCATGCAGGTCAACCAGTACGCCCGGGAAAGCCAGCATCCGCTACTCTGTGAAATCGAGAAGGACGGTTAACGCCGACCACTTGGGTATGAGGTGAAGCTATGTTAAACCGCGAGCTCGAAGTCACCCTCAATCTCGCCTTCAAGGAGGCCCGTTCGAAGCGTCATGAGTTCATGACCGTCGAGCACCTTCTGTTGGCTCTTTTGGATAATGAGGCCGCCGCCACCGTTTTGCGTGCCTGCGGAGCAAACCTCGACAAACTCAAGCACGACCTGCAGGAGTTCATCGACTCCACCACGCCGCTGATCCCGGTACATGACGAGGATCGCGAGACTCAGCCTACCCTGGGTTTCCAGCGTGTGCTGCAGCGTGCTGTCTTTCACGTCCAGAGCTCGGGCAAGCGTGAAGTCACTGGCGCCAATGTGTTGGTAGCTATCTTCAGTGAGCAAGAGAGTCAGGCGGTGTTCCTGCTCAAGCAGCAGAGCGTCGCTCGTATCGATGTGGTCAATTACATCGCCCACGGCATCTCCAAGGTGCCTGGGCATGGCGATCATTCTGAAGGTGAACAGGATATGCAGGATGAAGAGGGTGGTGAGTCGTCTTCTTCGAGCAATCCCCTGGATGCCTATGCCAGCAATCTCAATGAGCTGGCCCGTCAGGGGCGCATTGATCCGCTGGTAGGGCGTGAGCAGGAAGTGGAGCGTGTAGCCCAGATTCTGGCGCGTCGGCGCAAGAACAACCCGTTACTGGTGGGTGAGGCGGGCGTGGGCAAGACGGCGATTGCCGAAGGCCTGGCCAAACGTATCGTCGACAATCAAGTGCCGGACCTGCTGACCAACAGCGTGGTCTACTCCCTGGATCTCGGGGCATTGCTGGCGGGTACCAAATACCGTGGCGACTTCGAGAAACGCTTCAAGGCGTTGCTGGGCGAGTTGAAAAAGCGTCCTCAGGCGATCCTGTTCATCGATGAGATCCATACCATCATCGGTGCCGGTGCGGCGTCCGGTGGCGTGATGGATGCCTCGAACCTGCTCAAACCGTTGCTGTCGTCGGGCGACATCCGCTGCATCGGTTCGACTACGTTCCAGGAATTCCGTGGCATTTTCGAGAAGGATCGCGCTCTGGCGCGGCGCTTCCAGAAAGTCGATGTGTCCGAGCCTTCCGTTGAAGACACCATCGGTATCCTGCGCGGTCTCAAGGGGCGTTTCGAACAGCATCACAGTATCGAATACAGTGATGAGGCGCTGCGTGCGGCTGCGGAGCTGGCCTCGCGCTACATCAATGACCGGCATATGCCTGACAAGGCCATCGATGTGATTGACGAGGCGGGTGCCTATCAGCGTCTGCAACCAGTCGACAAGCGCGTGAAGCGCATTGAAGTGGCTCAGGTTGAAGACATCGTGGCGAAAATTGCCCGTATTCCGCCAAAACATGTCACCAGCTCCGACAAAGAGCTGCTGCGCAACCTTGAGCGCGATCTCAAGTTGACGGTATTCGGTCAGGATGCGGCGATCGATTCGCTGTCCACGGCGATCAAGCTGTCCCGTGCCGGCCTGAAATCCCCGGACAAACCCGTCGGTTCCTTCCTGTTCGCCGGTCCTACCGGTGTCGGCAAGACCGAGGCGGCCCGGCAGTTGGCCAAGGCAATGGGCATCGAGCTGGTGCGCTTCGACATGTCCGAGTACATGGAGCGGCATACTGTCTCGCGTCTGATTGGTGCGCCTCCCGGCTATGTCGGTTTCGATCAGGGCGGATTGCTGACCGAAGCGATCACCAAGCAGCCACATTGCGTGTTGCTGCTTGATGAGATCGAGAAGGCTCATCCGGAAGTCTTCAACCTGCTGTTGCAGGTGATGGATCACGGCACCCTGACCGACAACAACGGGCGCAAGGCGGATTTCCGCAATGTCATCCTCATCATGACCACCAACGCCGGTGCTGAAACCGCGGCGCGAGCCTCCATAGGTTTCACTCATCAGGATCATTCTTCCGATGCCATGGAAGTGATCAAGAAGAGCTTTACGCCGGAGTTCCGTAACCGTCTGGACACCATTATCCAGTTCGGTCGTCTGAGCCATGAAGTGATCAAGAGCGTGGTGGACAAGTTCCTTACCGAGCTTCAAGCACAGTTGGAAGACAAGCGCGTGCAGCTGGAAGTGACCGATGCCGCTCGCAGCTGGCTGGCAGCCGGTGGTTACGACGTGACGATGGGTGCGCGTCCGATGGCGCGTTTGATCCAGGACAAGATCAAGCGTCCCCTGGCCGAGGAGATCCTGTTTGGCGAATTGTCCGACCATGGCGGTGTGGTGCACATCGACATCAAGGATGGCGAGTTGACCTTCGATTTCGAGACCACGGCGGAAATGGCTTGATGGCCGCATAACGCAGCAGTACCGCCAAAGGCACCGGAGGGTGCCTTTGTGCTATCTGGGGTTTGAACAGTTTTTTGCAGGCGAACAAAAACGCCCGGCATAACCGGGCGTCTTGTATTGACTTGCTTAGCGAGCGCGGTAAGTGATGCGCCCTTTGCTCAAGTCATAGGGCGTCAGCTCGACGCGCACTTTGTCACCGGTAAGAATACGAATGTAGTTCTTGCGCATCTTGCCGGAAATATGCGCGGTTACGACGTGCCCATTTTCCAACTCCACGCGAAACATGGTGTTGGGCAGGGTGTCGACGACAGTGCCTTCCATTTCGAAGCTGTCTTCTTTCGACATGCAGTAAAGCCCTCGGTATCCAATGAATGGCCCGGTGCAACTGCGCCAGGCAAAAGCGGCGTGCATTGTGCCCGAAAAGAGGGGTTTAAGCCAAGACCTTCTAGTTGAGGATCACCCATCTCTGGTTAACCAGTAGCTCTATGGGGCGATATTGGGTCTTGTAGCTCATCTTTTTGCAGTTTTTGATCCAGTAGCCGAGGTAGACCGCATCCAGGCCCTGGCGCAGGGTTTCGCCGATTTGCCAGAGAATCGCATAGCGCCCCAGGCTGCGGCGTTCTTCGTCAGGTTCATAGAAGGTGTAGACCGCGGAAAGGCCATTGGGTAGCAGGTCGGTGACCGCTACAGCCAGCAGGCGACCGTCCAGGCGAAATTCATAGAAGCGCGAGAATGGCAGGTCGCGTACCAGAAAGGTCGAGAACTGGTCGCGGCTGGGGGGGAACATGTCGCCATCGGCGTGGCGTTGCTCGATATAGCGTTGATACAGCTCGAAATATTCTTCGCTGAACGCTGGTTTGGCTGCTTGTACCTTCAGGTCGCTGTTGCGTTTGAGAATGCGTTTTTGTTGGCGGTTGGGCAGGAACTGCGCCACGGGGATGCGCGCCGGCACACAAGCGTTGCAATTTTGGCAATGGGGTCGGTACAGATGATCTCCACTGCGGCGAAAACCCATTTCCGACAGATCCGCATAAACATGCACGTCCATGGGCTGGCTGGGATCGAGGAACAAGGTAGTGGCCTGTTCGTCGGGCAGGTAGCTGCAAGAGTGGGGTTGAGTCGCATAAAACTTCAGGCGCGCCAACTCGGTCATGAGTCAACCCTCGGAATAAGCTTTGAAATTAAGTGTAAGCCACTGCTGTCAAACCCGCCTAGTAAACCCATATGGCGCGGCTCGGCTGATCCAGGTGTTGCTTGAGGTAATCGGCGAACTCCGCTCGAGTAATGGATCTCGCCCCCAGGCTGTGCAGATGCTCGGTAGGCATCTGGCAGTCGATCAGCACAAAACCCCATGCCTTAAGATGGTGTACCAGGGTGGCGAAGCCGAATTTCGAAGCGTTATCGGCTCGGCTGAACATCGACTCGCCAAAGAACAACTGTCCCATGGCCAGGCCATAAAGGCCTCCCACCAGCTCGCCCTGATCCCAGACTTCCACCGAGTGAGCGTGGCCGCGCTGGTGCAGTTGCTGATACGCCTGCTGCATGGCTTCGCTGATCCAGGTGCCGTCGGCGTAGGCGCGGGGGGCAGCGCAGGCGCTGATCACCGCAGCGAAATCCTGGTCGAAGGTCACTTCATAACGCTGTTTGCGCAGCAGCTTGCCCAAGCTGCGTGACACGTGCAGCTCATCGGGGAAGAGCACGGTGCGCGGGTCCGGAGACCACCAGAGAATGGGCTGGCCTTCAGAAAACCAGGGAAAGCAGCCGTGACGATAGGCCTGAATCAGGCGATCGGCGGACAGGTCACCGCCCGCAGCCAGCAGCCCGTTGGGCTCGCGCATGGCTTTTTCCAATGGGGGGAAATCAAGCTTGTTGCGTTGTAACCAGGTCAGCATGGCATCCAGACTTACGGCAGGGGAGGGCGGTGGCGGGCCGATGATGGCCCGCCACAAGCGTAGGGCGAGGGCTTAGTTGTCGTCGAGGAATTTTTCTGCATCCAGGGCTGCCATGCAGCCGGCACCGGCGGATGTAATGGCTTGGCGGTAGACGTGGTCGGCCACATCGCCGGCGGCGAATACTCCCGGGATGCCGGTGGCGGTGGCGTTGCCTTCGCTGCCTCCCTTGATCAGCAAATAGCCGTCGCGCATCTCCAGTTGCCCCTGGAACAGATCGGTATTGGGCTTGTGGCCGATGGCGATAAACACCCCGGCCAATGCCAGGTCCCTGGTTTCTCCGCTGTGGCTGTCCTGGAGGCGGGCACCGGTCACGCCGCTGGCATCCCCCAGCACTTCTTGCAGGTGCTGGTTCCAGTGCAGGCGAATATTGCCGTTGGCGGCCTTGTCGAACAGCTTGTCCTGAAGCATTTTCTCCGCGCGAAGCTTGTCGCGGCGGTGCACCAGATGCACTTCCTTGGCGATGTTGGACAGGTACAGGGCCTCTTCCACGGCGGTATTGCCACCACCCACCACCGCCACCACCTGATTGCGATAGAAAAAGCCGTCGCAGGTAGCGCAGGCGGAAACCCCTTTGCCGGCAAACGCTTCTTCCGATGGCAGGCCCAGGTACTGCGCCGACGCGCCAGTGGCGATGATCAGCGCGTCGCAACTATAGGTGCCGCTGTCGCCGATGAGGATAAACGGCCGTTGCTGCAACTGAGCGGTGTGGATGTGGTCATAGACAATCTGGGTGTCGAAGCGCTCGGCGTGTTTCTGCATGCGCTCCATCAGCACCGGACCGGTCAGGCCTTCGACGTCACCGGGCCAGTTGTCGACTTCAGTGGTGGTGGTCAGTTGGCCGCCGGCTTGCAGGCCGGTGATCACTGTCGGTTTGAGGTTGGCACGCGCGGCATAAACGGCGGCGCTGTAACCGGCAGGGCCGGAGCCCAGAATGATCAGGCGGGAATGCTGTGCTGGGTTCATAAAAACACCTCATAAGCCTTTGTCACAAAAGAGAATGCATGCTCCAATTGAACAGTGCGTATTACGCAATTGGCTATGCTTAACAGACTGTTCTGACGTGGCATGGTGTGAACAAACCCGTACAATACGACGATGTACCAGGCTTATTCAGAAACGCACCGTTTCAGAAGCAAGGGGCAGAGTGTTAAAAGTAGCCTCAGTTACGCCGGTCAACTTTATTTACCTGCTCGGATTGAGCAGTATCTTGTAGTCAATCACCCGTTGGACGCGCTTATGGCGCAGGAAAAGACGCGTTTTGAAGAAATCCACCGCAGCACCTAAACCTGTTGTTCCGCTTTGGCGTCAGCAATTGCACTACCGGCTCAAGGAAGGTGCGTTGATCGCCATTGGAGCCCTGTGTCTGTTCTTGATGATGGCACTTCTGACCTACGGTAAAGATGATCCGGGTTGGAGTCATAACAGCAAGATCGAAGATGTGCAGAACTTCGGTGGTCCCGCCGGTTCTTACAGCGCCGATATCCTGTTCATGGTGTTGGGTTACTTCGCTTATATCTTCCCGCTGCTGTTGGCGATCAAGACTTATCAGATCTTCCGCCAGCGCCATGAACCCTGGCAGTGGAGCGGCTGGCTGTTTTCCTGGCGGCTGATCGGCCTGGTGTTCCTGGTGCTGTCTGGCGCCGCGCTGGCCCATATCCATTTCCATGCACCCACCGGCCTGCCTGCCGGTGCCGGTGGCGCCCTGGGTGAAAGCCTGGGCGACCTGGCCAAGAATGCCCTGAACGTGCAGGGCAGTACCCTGATGTTCATTGCCCTGTTCCTGTTCGGCCTGACGGTATTTACCGACCTGTCCTGGTTCAAGGTGATGGATGTCACTGGCAAGATCACGCTTGACCTGTTCGAGCTGTTCCAGGGCGCGGCCAATCGCTGGTGGGATGCCCGCGTGGAGCGCAAGCAACTGGTGGCGCAACTGCGCGAGGTGGATGCTCGGGTCGATGAAGTCGTGACCCCCAACATCGCCGACAAACGCGAGCAGGCCAAGGTCAAGGAGCGCCTGATCGAGCGCGAGCAGGCGTTGAGCAAGCACATGTCCGAGCGCGAGAAGCAGGTGCCGCCCGTGATCACGCCGGTGGCGGTCAAGCCGCCTGAGCCCAGCAAGCGCGTGCAGAAAGAGAAGCAGGCGCCGCTGTTCGTCGATAGCGCGGTGGAAGGCACCTTGCCGCCGATCTCGATTCTTGATCCGGCGGAAAAGAAGCAGCTCAATTATTCACCCGAGTCCCTGGCCGCCGTCGGTCACCTGCTGGAAATCAAGCTCAAGGAATTCGGCGTCGAGGTCGCGGTGGACTCGATCCATCCAGGTCCGGTGATCACCCGTTACGAAATCCAGCCGGCGGCGGGGGTGAAAGTCAGCCGTATCGCCAACCTGGCCAAGGACCTGGCCCGTTCCCTGGCGGTGACCAGTGTGCGGGTGGTGGAAGTGATTCCCGGCAAGACCACCGTCGGCATCGAGATCCCCAACGAAGACCGGCAGATCGTGCGCTTCTCCGAAGTGCTCTCGACCCCGGAATACGACAACTTCAAATCCCCGGTCACCCTGGCCCTGGGCCACGATATCGGTGGCAAGCCGATCATCACCGACCTGGCGAAAATGCCTCACCTGCTGGTGGCCGGTACTACCGGTTCCGGTAAGTCGGTGGGGGTCAACGCCATGATCTTGTCGATCCTGTTCAAGTCCGGCCCGGAAGACGCCAAGCTGATCATGATCGACCCGAAAATGCTCGAACTGTCGATCTACGAAGGCATTCCGCACCTGCTGTGCCCGGTGGTCACCGACATGAAGGACGCGGCCAACGCCCTGCGCTGGAGCGTGGCAGAGATGGAGCGGCGCTACAAACTCATGGCCAAGATGGGCGTGCGCAACCTTTCGGGCTTCAACGCCAAGGTCAAGGAAGCCATCGATGCCGGCACGCCGCTGGCTGATCCGCTGTACAACCGCGAAAGCATCCACGACGAAGCGCCGCTGCTGACCAAGTTGCCGACCATCGTCGTGGTGGTGGACGAATTCGCCGACATGATGATGATCGTCGGCAAGAAGGTCGAAGAGCTGATCGCCCGTATCGCCCAGAAGGCCCGGGCCGCCGGTATCCACCTGATCCTCGCGACCCAACGGCCGTCGGTGGACGTGATCACCGGCCTGATCAAGGCCAACATCCCGACCCGCATGGCGTTCCAGGTATCGAGCAAGATCGACTCGCGGACCATCATCGACCAGGGCGGCGCCGAACAGCTGCTGGGCCACGGTGACATGCTCTACATGCCGCCGGGCACCAGCCTGCCGATTCGCGTCCACGGCGCCTTCGTCTCCGACGATGAAGTGCACCGCGTGGTGGAGGCCTGGAAGCTGCGCGGCGCGCCGGAATATAACGACGACATCCTCAACGGTGTCGAAGAGGCGGGCAGTGGTTTCGAAGGCAGCAGCGGTGGTGGCGACGGCGATGATCCGGAAGCCGATGCGCTGTACGACGAAGCCGTGCAGTTCGTCCTGGAAAGCCGCCGGGCCTCGATCTCGGCGGTACAGCGCAAGCTGAAGATTGGCTACAACCGCGCCGCCCGGATGATCGAGGCCATGGAAATGGCCGGGGTGGTGACGGCGATGAACACCAACGGCTCCCGCGAAGTGCTGGCGCCTGGCCCGATGCGCGACTGATCCCGTTTTGTTTTCAGCGGCGTGATGCCACGCCGCTCGTGTACCCATCCAATTTATGAGGAATTCCATGCGCCTGATTCGCATGTTGCTGCTGCCGGTACTGGCTGTGACCACCTTGTCGGCCCACGCCGACCCCAAAGACGTGGCGCGCCTGACCCAGTTGCTGGAAAAGTCCCAGACCCTGACCGCGCGTTTCTCACAGCTGACCCTGGACGGCAGCGGCACCCAATTGCAGGAAACCGCCGGCGAGATGTCGCTGCAGCGTCCTGGCCTGTTCTACTGGCACACCGATGCGCCGCAAGAGCAACTGATGGTTTCCGATGGTCAGAAAGTCTCGCTGTGGGACCCGGACCTGGAGCAGGTGACCATCAAGAAGCTCGACCAGCGCCTGACCCAGACCCCAGCCCTGCTGTTGTCCGGTGACGTGTCGAAGATCAGCGAAAGCTTCGACATCAACTCCAAGGAAGCCGGTGGCGTGATGGACTTCACCCTCAAGCCGAAAACCCGCGACACCCTGTTCGACAGCCTGCGCCTGTCGTTCCGCAACGGCATGATCAACGACATGCAACTGATCGACAGCGTCGGCCAGCGCACCAATATCCTGTTTACCGGGGTCAAGGCCAACGAAGCGATCCCGGCCTCCAAGTTCAAGTTCGACATCCCCAAGGGTGCCGATGTGATCCAAGAGTAAGCAGCCGCAGCCGCAAGGTTTCGAAGGTAGTCCATGGACCTGTTTCGTAGTGCCCCGATCGCCCAGCCACTGGCCGCACGCTTGCGTGCCACCAACCTGGACGAGTACGTCGGTCAGCAGCACCTGCTGGCCCGGGGCAAGCCGCTGCGCGAGGCCCTGGAGCAGGGCGCCCTGCATTCGATGATCTTCTGGGGCCCGCCCGGGGTCGGCAAGACCACCCTGGCGCGGCTGTTGGCGGAAGTCTCGGATGCTCACTTCGAAACCGTCTCGGCGGTGCTGGCCGGGGTCAAGGAGATCCGCCAGGCGGTGGAAATCGCCAAGCAGCAGGCCGGGCAATACGGCCGGCGGACCATTCTGTTCGTCGACGAAGTGCATCGCTTCAACAAGTCGCAGCAGGATGCCTTCCTGCCCTATGTGGAAGACGGCACCCTGATCTTTATCGGTGCCACCACGGAAAACCCGTCCT
Source organism: Pseudomonas sp. TKO26 (assembly GCF_003225665.1). Classification (NCBI taxonomy): domain Bacteria; kingdom Pseudomonadati; phylum Pseudomonadota; class Gammaproteobacteria; order Pseudomonadales; family Pseudomonadaceae; genus Pseudomonas; species Pseudomonas sp. TKO26. Next base: position 199,214 of record NZ_QKLN01000006.1, on the reverse strand, counting down.
TCGAACTCAACAATGCCTTGCTCTCCCGAGCGCGGGTGTATGTGCTCAAGAGCCTGGATGAAACGGCCCTGGGCACCCTGGTACAGCGCGCCCTGACTGAGGAGCGGGGGTTGGGCAAGCGCCAGTTGCGACTCAGCGACGAAGGCTTCCAGATGCTGCTGTCGGCGGCCGATGGCGATGGCCGGCGCATGCTCAACCTGCTGGAAAACGCCTCGGACCTGGCCGAAGACGGCGGCGAGATCGGCGTTGATCTGCTGCAAAGCCTGCTGGGGGATACCCGTCGGCGTTTCGACAAGGGCGGAGAAGCCTTCTACGACCAGATTTCCGCGTTGCACAAATCGGTGCGCGGCTCCAACCCCGACGGCGCCCTGTACTGGTTTGCGCGCATGCTCGACGGCGGCTGCGACCCGCTGTACCTGGCCCGGCGCGTGGTGCGCATGGCCAGCGAGGACATCGGCAACGCCGACCCGCGAGCGCTGAGCCTGTGCCTGGCGGCCTGGGATGTGCAGGAGCGCCTGGGCAGCCCCGAAGGCGAGCTGGCGGTGGCCCAGGCCATCACCTACCTGGCCTGTGCGCCAAAAAGCAACGCCGTGTACATGGGCTTCAAGGCCGCCATGCGCGCCGCTGCCGAGCACGGTTCGCTGGAAGTGCCGATCCACCTGCGCAACGCCCCGACCAAGCTGATGAAGCAGTTGGGTTACGGCGATGAATACCGCTACGCCCATGACGAGCCGGATGCCTACGCCGCCGGTGAAGACTATTTTCCCGAAGAGCTGGAGCCATTGCCGCTCTACCAGCCGGTGCCCCGTGGCCTGGAGCTGAAGATCGGCGAGAAGCTCAAGCACCTGGCCGCCCTGGACCGGGCCAGCCCCTTGCAGCGGAGAAAACCTTGATCCCCCTGATTCTCGCAGTCTCCGCCGGTGGCGTGGCCGGCACCCTGTTGCGTTTCACCACAGGCAACTGGATCAACGCCAATTGGCCGCGGCACTTCTATACCGCGACGCTGGCCGTTAATATCGTGGGCTGCCTGCTGATCGGCGTGTTGTACGGACTGTTCCTGGTCCGTCCGGAAGTGCCGATCGAAGTGCGTGCCGGATTGATAGTGGGCTTCCTCGGTGGCCTGACGACTTTTTCATCCTTTTCACTGGATACCGTGCGTCTGCTGGAAAGCGGACAAGTGGCGCTGGCCCTGGGCTATGCGGCACTGAGCGTATTCGGCGGGCTGCTTGCTACCTGGGCCGGCCTGTCCTTGACCAAACTTTGATAAACGAGAGAACGACATGCTCGATTCCAAACTGTTACGTAGCAACCTCCAGGACGTAGCGGATCGTCTGGCATCCCGCGGCTTTGCCCTGGATGTGGCACGCATCGAAGCGCTGGAAGAACAGCGCAAGACCGTGCAGACCCGCACCGAGCAACTGCAGGCTGAACGTAACGCGCGCTCCAAGTCCATCGGCCAGGCCAAGCAACGCGGCGAAGACATCGCCCCGCTGATGGCCGACGTTGAGCGCATGGGGAACGAGCTGAGCTCCGGCAAGGCCGAGCTGGAAAGCATCCAGAGCGAACTGGACTCGATCCTGTTCGGCATTCCCAACCTGCCTCACGAGTCGGTGCCGGTGGGTGAAGACGAAGACGGCAACGTTGAAGTGCGCCGCTGGGGCACTCCGACCTCCTTCGACTTCCCGATCAAGGATCACGTGGCCCTGGGCGAAACCCACGGCTGGCTGGACTTTGAAACCGCCGCCAAGCTCTCCGGCGCGCGCTTTGCCCTGCTGCGCGGCCCGATCGCCCGCCTGCACCGCGCCCTGGCGCAGTTCATGATCAACCTGCACACCGGCGAGCACGGTTACGAAGAAGCCTACACCCCATACCTGGTGCAGGCTCCGGCGCTGATGGGCACCGGCCAGTTGCCGAAGTTCGAGGAAGACCTGTTCAAGATCACTCGCGAAGGCGAGGCCGATCTGTACCTGATCCCGACCGCTGAAGTGTCGCTGACCAACATCGTGGCTGGCGAGATCCTCGATCCGAAGCAGCTGCCGCTGAAGTTCGTCGCTCACACGCCGTGCTTCCGCAGTGAAGCCGGTGCTTCGGGCCGCGACACCCGCGGCATGATCCGCCAGCACCAGTTCGACAAGGTCGAGATGGTCCAGGTGGTCGAGCCGTCGACTTCCATGCAAGCCCTGGAAGGCCTGACCGCCAACGCCGAAAAGGTCCTGCAACTGCTGCAACTGCCGTACCGCGTACTGGCCCTTTGCACCGGCGACATGGGCTTTGGCGCGATCAAGACCTACGACCTGGAAGTCTGGGTGCCGAGCCAGGACAAATACCGCGAGATCTCCTCGTGCTCCAACTGCGGCGACTTCCAGGCCCGGCGCATGCAGGCGCGTTTCCGTAACCCGGAAACCGGCAAGCCTGAGCTGGTGCACACCCTCAACGGCTCCGGCCTGGCCGTGGGCCGTACCCTGGTGGCGGTGCTGGAGAACTACCAGCAAGCCGACGGTTCGATCCGCGTGCCGGAGGTGCTGAAGCCGTACATGGGTGGTCTTGAGGTCATCGGCTAAATGGAATATCTGCCGCTGTTTCACAACCTTCGCGGCAGTCGTGTGTTGGTGGTCGGCGGAGGGGAGATTGCCTTGCGCAAATCCCGTCTGCTGGCCGACGCCGGTGCGCAGCTGCGAGTGGTCGCACCTGAAATAGAAGCGCAATTGCAGGAACTGATCGTCGCCAGCGGCGGTGAGTCCCTGTTGCGCGGGTATGTCGAGGCAGACCTCGACGGCTGCACCCTGATCATCGCCGCCACCGACGATGAATCCCTGAATGCCCAGGTTTCCGCCGATGCCCATCGGCGTTGCGTCCCGGTCAACGTGGTGGATGCTCCGGCCCTGTGCAGCGTGATCTTCCCCGCCATCGTCGACCGTTCGCCGCTGGTCATCGCAGTGTCCAGCGGCGGCGATGCGCCGGTGCTGGCGCGCTTGATCCGGGCCAAGCTGGAAACCTGGATTCCTTCCACCTATGGCCAGTTGGCCGGGTTGGCGGCGCGTTTTCGGGCCCAGGTCAAAGGCCTGTTTCCGGATGTGCAGCAGCGCCGGGCGTTCTGGGAAGACGTGTTCCAGGGCCCCATCGCCGATCGCCAGCTGGCGGGGCAGGGCGCGGAAGCCGAGCGTCTGTTGCAGGCCAAGATTGCCGGCAAGGCGCCCCACGCGCCGGGCGAGGTGTATCTGGTGGGGGCGGGCCCGGGTGATCCGGACCTGCTGACCTTCCGCGCCCTGCGCCTGATGCAACAGGCCGACGTGGTGCTCTACGACCGTCTGGTGGCGCCGGCGATTCTCGAACTGTGCCGCCGCGACGCCGAACGCATTTACGTCGGCAAACGTCGCGCCGATCACGCCGTGCCCCAGGAGCAGATCAACCAGCAACTGGTGACCCTGGCCCAGCAAGGCAAGCGCGTGGTGCGGCTCAAGGGAGGCGACCCGTTCATCTTTGGCCGGGGCGGCGAAGAGATCGAAGAGCTGGCGGCCCACGGCATTCCATTCCAGGTGGTGCCGGGGATTACCGCGGCCAGTGGCTGCTCGGCCTACGCCGGGATTCCCCTGACTCACCGCGATTACGCGCAGTCGGTGCGCTTCGTCACCGGTCACCTCAAGGACGGCACCAGCAACCTGCCCTGGAGCGACCTGGTGGCACCGGCCCAGACCCTGGTGTTCTACATGGGCCTGGTGGGCTTGCCGACCATCTGCGAGCAGCTGATCAAGCACGGTCGTGGCGCCGACACGCCGGCGGCGCTGGTGCAGCAGGGCACCACCAGCAACCAGCGAGTGTTCACCGGTACCTTGGCCAACCTGCCGACGCTGGTGGCCGAGCACGAAGTGCACGCGCCGACCCTGGTGATCGTTGGCGAAGTGGTCCAGCTGCGCGAGAAGCTGGCCTGGTTCGAAGGCGCCCAGTCCGAGGTCTGAAACGCTTCGCCGGCAAGCCGGCTCCTACACGATCTGCGTAGGAGCTGGCTCGCCAGCGAAAGCCTCCTCAATCCCTGCACCTAACCCCTTGCCCACTCAACCGCTGCCGATCATGGCCGCGGCTGAAATCCTGCAACGGCCCTTTGGGCACGATCCCGGTCGGATTGATGGTGCTGTGGCTGGCGTAGTAGTGCCCCTTGATATGGGCAAAATCCACCGTCTCGGCAATCCCCGGCCATTGATACAGCTCACGCAGCCAGTTCGACAGGTTCGGGTAATCGGCAATCCGCCGCAGGTTGCACTTGAAGTGGCCGTGGTACACCGCATCGAAACGGATCAGCGTGGTAAACAGCCGAACATCGGCTTCGGTCAGGTACTCGCCGGCCAGGTAGCGTTGCTTGTCCAGCAACGCCTCCAGCGCGTCCAGCTCGGCAAACACATCATCGAACGCCGTTTCATAGGCTTGTTGTGAAGTGGCAAATCCGGCGCGGTACACGCCATTGTTCAGTGCGGGGTAGATGCGAGCATTGAGTTCATCGATGCGTGCGCGCAATGCCTGCGGATAAAAATCCAGGTCGTTGCCGGTCAGGCCGTCGAAGGCGCTGTTGAACATGCGGATGATTTCCGCCGACTCGTTGCTGACGATGCGCTGTTGCTGCTTGTCCCACAGCACTGGCACCGTTACGCGGCCGGTGTAGTCGGCCGTGTCGGCGGTATAGCGCTGGTGCATGAAGTCGAAGTGATCCAGCGCGTCACCGCTGGAGCCGTAGGCACTGTCGAAGGTCCAGCCGTTCTCGCGCATCAGCCAGCTGACCACCGAGACGTCGATCAGCGGTTCCAGGCCCTTGAGCTTGCGCAGGATCAGGGTGCGGTGGGCCCACGGGCAGGCCAGGGATACATAGAGGTGGTAGCGCCCGGCCTCGGCGGCAAAGCCGCCTTCGCCACTAGGGCCTGGGCGACCATCGGCGGTGACCCAGTGCCGGCGTTGCGCCTGTTCCCGTTGGAAGGCGCCGTCCTTGCCGCTTTCATACCACTGGTCATGCCAGCGCCCATCGATCAGCAGTCCCATGGAGTGCTCCTCAGCTATTTTGCGTTGGAGTGCAGTCTATGCCGCTGGGTTCGAACAAAAAGCGCAAAGCTTGGGCGGTTTTGATCGATTAAATCGATCTGTCCCGGGCATCCCAGTACTGCTGGGCTAGCGCGAAGGCCTGCTCCCGCGGCGTGCCCAAGCCGCGCAGGGCCAGGGCCATGGTCGCCAGCAGGGCCAGTTGCGGGTAGCTGTCCTGCACCTCGCCACGCCACAGCGCCTTGAGGTGCTCGGGGTCGAGGCTCGCTGGTTTCACATGGCGCTGGGCCGACAGCGCCGGCCATTCCTCGTCCCAGCTGACGCCGCCGGTGCTGCCGTACAGATGGCTGGTGGTGTCCGGGTTGATCTCGATCTCGCCGCCGTCGCCCTTGATCACGATCACGTTGTCCCCCAGCAGGCCGCTGGCATCGCGGTGCACCGCCTGGTAGCCGGGGTGGAAGATGCTCTGCAGGCCACAACGGGCGCCCAGGGGATTGAGCAGGCGCGCCAGGGAGTGGATCGGCGAGCGCAGGCCGAGGATGTTGCGCAGATCGATCATGCGCTGCAATTGCGGCGCCCAGTCGCCCAGGGGCATGAAGGCCAGGTTGCCCTGGTCCAATGCCTTGCCGACCGATGGCCAGTCTCGGCACAGGGGAATGCCCAGGGGCTCCAGCAATTGTTCGGTGTACAGGCGCCCGGCCGTGTGGGCGCCGCCGCCGTGGAGCAGGATACGCACGCCGTTCTGCGCCAGGCACTTGGCTGCCAACAGGTACCAGGGCAGGTGGCGCTTCTTGCCGGCGTAGGTCGGCCAGTCGAGGTCCAGCGCGATAGGCGGGGCGTTCAGGCGTTCGCGCAAGGCCTCGGTGAAGCCCGCCAGTTCTTCCGGGCTTTCTTCCTTGTGCCGCAGCAGCATCAGGAAGGCGCCGAGCTGGGTGTCCTCGACCTTGTCGTCGAGCAGCATGCCCATGGCTTCGCGGGCTTCCTCGCGAGTCAGATTGCGCGCGCCGCGCTTGCCCTTGCCAAGGATGCGCACGAACGGGGCGAAGGGATGCTCGGCCGGGGTTTCGGTCAGCAGGGGGGCGAAATCGTTCATAGGCAATTGGTCGGCTTCGGCAGGCCCGCCAGCTTGGCGGCGAGTTTGGCGGGAGTACCCTTGAACAGTCGGTTCAGGTGCAGGCTGTTGCCCTTGTCCGGGCCCAGCTTGAGGGCGGTGTACTTGATCAGCGGGCGGGTGGCCGGAGACAGCTGGAACTCCTTGTAGAAGCCCTGCAGCAGTTCGAGGATTTCCCAGTGCTCGGCGCTGAGTTCAAGTGCTTCATTGGCGGCCAGGGCCTGGGCCACATCGGCCGACCAGTCGTCGAGGTTGACCAGGTAACCGTCCTTGTCCAGCTCGATGGCGCGGGCGCCCACGGTCAGGGTACTCATAGCCAGGTGTTGACCTTGTCATGCTCAATCGACAACTCGACGAAACCCGGGTAATCCACCGCCCGGGCCCAGGCCGGCAGGGCCAGGCCGCGAGCGTTCAGGTCTTCTTCCAGCACGTACAGATTCAGGCCGCTGCGGGCGCCCAGTTCGGCGTAGACAGCTGTGTTCGGCTGCAGGGCGTAGGCGGCATCACCGCACAGCAGCAGGCCATCGGCGCTGCCCAGCAAACGCAGGCAACTGCTCAGGCGAGTGTCGGTGAAGGGCGAGTGGGACAACACATGCAAGGTCGACATCAGAGGGTAATCACCTGGTCAAAACGGTCGATGATCCCGGCCAGTTCCGGGGCGTCCAGCACTTGTACCGCGTCAAGGCCCAGGGCCGCCGGGTCGAGGCCGCGAGCCTTGAGGCTGGCGTTGCAGGCGAACAGCTCGTCAACGCCGAACAGCGACAGCGCCTGCAGGTTGGCGCTCAGGTCTTTCTGGCGCAGCAGCGACGCCTGTTGCCCGGGCGCCAGTTGCAGCACGCCATCGTCGAGAAACAGCAGGCCAATGGGCAGGTCAAAGGCGCCGCCGGCCAGGACGATGTCCAGGGCCTCCCGGGCACCAGGGCCGGACCACGGCGCCTGACGGCTGATCAACAACAGGGATTTGGCCATCTCACGCCCCTCCAAAACAGATCAGGCGATCGGCGGCCTGCACCGCGTCATGCAACTGGCCGAGCCCCGACAGTTCCCAGGGCGCCTCGACGTTTACCGCCGTGCGCTGATAGCGCTGGGCTTCGTCGGCATTCAGCACGCCCCGGCGCAGGGCCGCAGCGATGCACACCACGCCATCGAGCTGGTGCTGCTGGACGAACTCCCGCCATTCCCGGGGCAGGTCCTGTTCGTCCTGGGGCGTGACCACGCTGTTGGCAGCGTTGTACACGCCGTCCTGATAGAAAAACAGCCGGACAATCTCGTGCCCGCCCGCCAGCGCCGCCTGGGCGAACAGCAGGGCGCGGCGCGAGGAAGGCGCGTGGGCGGCGGAGAACAGGGCGATGGCGAACTTCATGACGGACTCGATGGATAAAACTGCGGCCATGATAAAGCTTTCTCCGTGGATCGGCTAAACCCCTTTCGCCCCGAAGGCTCTGGCTCGGCAAGCCTGGTACATATCGGGTAAAGCTTTGCCCGGCCCCAAACCCCGGGGCGGGGGCTAGACTCGCGCCTTCAATCAACCTGCGACAAGGAGCAAGGGATGATGGATTTGAATTCGGCGGTGGTGGTGGTCACCGGTGCCGGTCGTGGTCTGGGCGCGGCGCTGGCCATCAGTCTGGCGGACCTGGGCTGCAAGTTGATTCTCTGTGGGCGCAACGCCGAGGCCCTGGCGCAAGTGAGCGCGGCCATCCAGACGCGCACCGGCCAGGCCGCCGATTGCGTGGTGGTGGACCTGGCCAGCAGCGACAGCGTCAAGGCGGCCCTGGCGGAGATTCATGTGCGTCAGCCGCGGGTGGACATTCTGATCAACAACGGCGCCATGTGGCTGGAGGCCAGCGAGCAGCCCCATAGCGCGGCCGAGGTCACTGGAGTGATCGATGCGGCCCTGACTGGCACCTTCCTCCTGACCCAGGGCCTGATGCCGGCGCTCAAGGCCTCCAAGCGCCCGGACATCGTCACCATCGGTTCCATCAGCGGTCTGCCCAATGCACCGCTGCACAGCGTGTCGCTGCCGTTCTACGCGGCCAAGCACGGGCAACTGGCCCTGGCCGACGGCCTGCGCCAGGTGCTCAAGGGCACGCCGGTGCGTTCGCTGTGCGTGCATCCGCCGTATCTGGAAGACATCTCGCCGCTGGACCCGGCCTGGCAGCAGGTTCCGGCACGGCACAAAGGCCAGCAGGGCACCAACCGCGACGTGGTGGAAGCGGTGGTCTTCGCCCTGACCCGACCACGGCACATCAGCCTGTCGTCGATCGTCATCGATACCGACAGCGGCGGTCTGTTCGACTGACGGCGGCGCAGGTCAGCGGGTCTTGTAGCCCAGTTGCCAGCGGCGCGGAATCTTCAATGACGCGACGCCCAGCAGGGCGGCAAACAACCCGCTGACATACAGCGCCTTGAGCCCAAGGTGCTGTTCCAGCAAGGCCCCCAGCACCGCTCCGGCGAACATCCCGCTCCACGGCACCAGCTGTACCCGCCAGCCGTTGCGCCGTTCGCCGAGCAGCCAGCGCCCCAGCCCGCGGCCAAAGCGCGACAGGGCACCGGTGACGTAGGTCAGGCCGATGGGCAGGCCGTTCACTTCCTCCACCGCCGCATTGAGCATGCCCATGGCGATGATGGCTGCCAGCAGGGCCGGCAATTGCTGTTCGAAGGGCCAGGCGGCGGAGGCGCAGAGCAACGCGCCAATGCTCAGCAGCAAGGGCAGGGCGCGGTGTCCGGCCAGGCGGCTGACCACCACGCCCAGGGCGTTGCCGACGACAAAGGTCGCCACCAGCAGCAACAGGCGCAGCACCAGGCCCGGTTCGCCATCACTGATGGCCACCGCCATGCGCGTGGTGTTGCCGCTCATGAAGGAAACGAAATCGCCAGTGGCCATGAAGCCGATGGCGTCAGTCATCCCGGCCAGCACGGACAGGCAGGCCACCAGCCCGAGGCCGACCCGCCCGCGCCATTTCTGCGTGTGCTGCAGGGTGGCGCTGGCCGCTGGTGTGGAAGTCGAAGGCAACATCGTCGGTTCTCCTGAACAGGGACTGCGGGGGACGCGTGCGGGTCAAGGCTGCGGATCAAGCTGATGCAGGGCGCAATATTCAGCCCAGGGCATGCCGGCCATCTCCGCCACCTCCTTGTGCACCTCAAGGCGCTGGGCGCGGAATTCCTCCGGACTGGCGGCGGTCAGTTGCAGGCTCAGTTCCCAGGCGAACAGCCCCAGGCGCTCGGCTTCAGCCTCGAAAGCTTCATGCAGGCGCTCGGCGCGGTATTGCGCCGGGGTTTCGCCCCGGGCCCGGGCTTCCAGGGGGTTGAGGTGGTCCAGCTGTTCACGCAGCTCGGGGCGCTGTTCGAGGAACGTGCCCAGGGCCTGTTCATGGGGGTATTGATCGATGGCCATGAAGACTCCCGTAAAGAGCGCCGGGCTAGGGCGCGAGATTGAATGGGGGTGGCAGATGTTCAAGACACCGTGGCGGTCAAATCACGCAACCGCGCCAGGTCCTTGCGCGCAATGACATAGGTGCGCGCCAGCCTGTCGCCAATGCGCTGGAAGCGGCTCGATTCACAGCAGATCAGCAGGGTGACCGGGCCGATGGCCGCCTCCAACGGTCGGGTCGCCGAGCGGATCAGCACCTGCAATAGCGAAGGCGGCTGGCCGATACCATTGATCACTTGCAGGCCGCACAGGGCCTTGCCGACGGTGTAACCCCGCGACAGGTATTCGCTGAGGGGAAAATACAGGCACCAGATGATCAGCAGCGCCCACTCCGAATACTGGAGGTTGTCGATCACCGTGCAGAGGAAAAACCACAGCGCGGTCACCAACGCGGCGTCCAGCAGATAAGCCAGAATGCGCCGGATGATCAGGCCGGCTCTCGATACTTCCATGCAGTGCCCCAAAGACTACGCGCTGTATTGAGCGGCGTATTGTACGGCCTAACGCCTCGACAGTTTGGCTTTCAGCTGATGACGGGGTCGTCGCGACCTATCTCGGCCCTCAGTTGGGCAATCAGGTGCAGGCAGTGGGTGAGCCCTGGCGAGGGTTCGCCGACCCGGCGGCTGAGGATGATCGGCGAGGTGGCCGCGGTCTCCAGCAAGGGGCAAAAGCCGATGTCGTCGCGGTGCAGCACCTGCACCGAGGCCGGCACCAGGGTGACGCCGATCCCGGCGCCCACCAGGCCGATGGCGGTCTGCAGTTCATTGGTCCATTGGGCGATCTTCAGGTTCAGGCCCCGGGCATTGAACAGCGCGATCACGTGGTCGGCGTAGCTCGGGCGCGGGTTGGCCGGGTAGAGCACGAAGGGCTCGTTGGCCAGTTGCTCGAGGGTCAGCGCCTGCCCCAGCAGGCGGTGGCCGGCGGGCAGGGCGACCACCAGCCGGTCCTCGGTCAGCACCCGTTGCACGATGGCCGGGTCGTCGATGTGAATGCGCCCAAAACCGATATCGATGCGCCCGGCCTTCAAGGCTTCCACCTGTTGCAGGGTGGTCATTTCCGACAGGCCCAGTTCCAGCTCCAGGGTTTCGTTGCTGCGCAGGCGGCGGATCAGTTGCGGCAGCACGCCGTACAGGGTCGAAGGGGCAAAGCCGATGCCCAGCCAGGTCTTGTGCCCCAGGCCAATGCGCCGGGTGTTGTCGCAGACCTTGCCCAACTGCTCCAGCACCCGATTGGAATGTTCAAAGAAGAACCGCCCGGCAGCGGTCAGGCGCAGCGGCCGGCCACGCTCCAGCAACAGCACCCCCAACTCGTCCTCCAATTGCTGGATCTGCCGGCTCAACGGCGGCTGGGCGATGTGCAGGCGCTCGGCGGCGCGGGTGAAGTTGAGGGTTTCCCCCAGTACCTGGAAGTAGCGCAGATGACGCAGCTCCATGACAGCTCCCCTGTAGAGATGTGCATACCTTAAAGGTATCAAGCCAGACCAATTCTATATTGGAACCCCGGAAAAAGCCGGCACAGAATCGAGCGCAGAACTTCAAGAACCTCACGGGTATGGACATGCACGCTTCTGCCATTGAATCGATCGAAACGATCATCGTCGATCTGCCGACCATTCGCCCCCACAAGCTGGCCATGCACACCATGCAGAACCAGACCCTGGTGCTGATCCGCCTGCGCTGCGCCGACGGCATCGAAGGCCTGGGCGAATCCACCACCATCGGCGGCCTGGCCTATGGCAACGAAAGTCCGGACAGCATCAAGACCAACATCGACCGCTTCTTCACTCCGCTGCTGCTCGGCCAGGACGCCAGCAACATCAACGCCGCCATGCTGCGCCTGGAGCAGAGCATTCGCGGCAATACCTTCGCCAAGTCCGGCATCGAAAGCGCCTTGCTCGACGCCCAGGGCAAGCGCCTTGGCCTGCCGGTCAGCGAACTGTTGGGCGGCCGGGTGCGTGATGCGCTGCCCGTGGCCTGGACCCTGGCCAGCGGCGACACCGCCAAGGACATCGCCGAAGCTGAGCAGATGCTCGACCTGCGCCGCCACCGCATCTTCAAGCTGAAAATCGGCGCCGGTGAAGTGGACCGCGACCTGGCCCACGTGATCGCCATCAAGAAGGCCCTGGGCGACCGCGCCAGCGTGCGGGTCGACGTCAACCAGGCCTGGGACGAAGCCGTGGCCCTGCGCGCCTGCCGCATTCTCGGCGGCAACGGCATCGACCTGATCGAGCAACCCATCTCGCGCAACAACCGCGCCGGCATGGTGCGCCTGAATGCCAGCAGCCCGGCGCCGATCATGGCCGACGAATCCATCGAATGCGTGGAAGACGCCTTCAACCTGGCCCGCGAAGGCGCGGCCTCGGTGTTCGCCCTGAAGATCGCCAAGAACGGCGGGCCGCGCGCTGTCCTGCGTACCGCGGCGATTGCCGAGGCGGCGGGCATCGGCCTGTATGGCGGCACCATGCTCGAAGGCGGCATCGGCACCCTGGCCTCGGCCCACGCCTTTCTGACTCTGAACAAACTGAGCTGGGACACCGAGCTGTTCGGCCCGCTGCTGCTGACCGAGGACATCCTCGCCGAGGCGCCGGTGTACCGGGATTTCCACCTGCATGTCTCACGGGCACCGGGCCTTGGCCTGAGCCTGGACGAAGAGCGCCTGGCGTTCTTTCGTCGCGACAAAACCACCCCCGTGCTGCATCACACCTGAGGAGGGCTGCATGCTATTCCACGTGAAAATGACCGTGAACCTGCCGGTCGACATGAACCCCGAGCGCGCCGCGCAACTGAAAGCCGAGGAAAAGGCCCTGGCCCAGCGCCTGCAGGCCGAAGGCAAGTGGCGCCACCTGTGGCGCATCGCCGGGCTGTACGCCAACTACAGCGTGTTCGACGTCGACAGCGTGCAGGAACTGCACGACACCCTGATGCAACTGCCGCTGTACCCGTACATGGCCATCGAAGTTAACGCCCTGTGCAGGCATCCTTCTTCCATTCATGAGGATGACCGCTGAGTTCGCACCAGCCCGTTCACCACTCTAATAAATACAAGATGAGGATTGATCATGAACGTCAGAATTTCCCAGACTGCCAGCGCCCAACGCTTTCTTGAAGAAGCCAGCGGCCAGTTCACCGAAGGCGGCAACCCCCGGACCAAGGCCATCGTCTACCGCATCCTGCGGGACACCGTGAACATCATCGAAGACCTCAACGTCACCCCGGAAGAGTTCTGGAAAGCCGTCAACTACCTCAACGTGCTCGGCGCTCGCCAGGAAGCCGGACTGTTGGCCGCAGGCCTGGGCCTGGAGCATTACCTGGACCTGCTGATGGACGCTGCCGACGAGCAGGCAGGCAAGACTGGCGGCACCCCACGCACCATCGAAGGCCCGCTGTACGTCGCCGGCGCGCCCCTGAGCCAGGGCGAGGCGCGCCTGGACGACGGCCTCGATCCGGGCGTGGTGCTGTTCATGCAAGGGCAGGTGACCAACACTGCCGGCCAGCCCCTGGCCGGCGCCATCGTCGACGTCTGGCACGCCAACACCGGCGGCACCTATTCCTACTTCGACGGCAGCCAGTCGGAGTTCAACCTGCGCCGGCGCATCGTCACCGACGCCGAGGGCCGCTACCGTTTTCGCAGCATCGTGCCGTCCGGCTACGGCTGCCCGCCGGAAGGCCCGACCCAGCAACTGCTGGATCAACTGGGTCGCCACGGCCAGCGCCCGGCGCACATCCACTTCTTCATCTCGGCTGATGACCATCGCCACCTGACCACCCAGATCAACCTGGATGGCGATCCCTACCTGCACGACGACTTCGCCTACGCCACCCGCGACGAGCTGATCGCCAAGATCACCTTCAGCGAAGACCAGGCCCGGGCCAAGGCCCTGGGCGTGAGCGGGCGTTTCGCCGAAATCGAGTTCGACTTCACCCTGCAGTCCTCGGCCCAGCCGCAAGAACAGCAGCGCCACGAACGGGTACGTGCCCTGGAGGACTGAAGCGCCGACCCGGCTTGACCCGGCCACGGAGCACCGACCCAGGTGCCCGTGGCTTTTGCCGTTATGCCTGGCCTGACGAGCCTGCGTTGCGTGCCTGAAACGCAGACCCAATAAGAACAATCAGAGTGACCCGATCATGCAAATGCATCTGTTGAGTGAACGCAGCCGCGTGTTTGTTCAAGCCGATCCCCATGCCGTGTCCGGTTACGTCAATCAGCACGTGGGCAGCCACTGCATCCGCTTGCCCCGGGCCGGGCAGCCCCAGGCCAGCCTCAACCACCGGGCCCTGGCCAGCCTCGACCTGTGCAGCCTCAGTTACGGCGGTAGCGTGCGCGTCACCTCGCCAGCGCTGGAAAGCATCTACCACCTGCAGGTACTGCTGCGCGGCCATTGCCTGTGGCGCGGCCCGGGCCAGGAACACTGTTTCGCCCCGGGGGAGCTGCTGCTGATCAACCCCGACGACCCGGTGGACCTGACCTATTCCGACGACTGCGAAAAATTCATCATCAAGATTCCCACCCATCTGCTGGAAACCGCCTGCCAGGAACAGCGCTGGCAGTACCCGGGGCAGGGCGTGCGCTTTGTGCGCCAGCGTTACCAACTGCAGGAACTGGAAGGCTTCATTCCCTTGCTGAGCCTGCTGTGCCAGGAAGCCGAAGCCCTTGAGAGCATGCCCAAGGTCCAGGAGCACTACGCGCACATTCTGGTCGGCAAGCTGCTGGGCCTGATGCAGACCAATGTCCAGCGCGGCACCCTGAGCGCCTCGGCGGCGACCTTCGAACGCATTGCCGACTACATCGAACGCAACCTCAAGCAGGACATCGGCTGCGAGGAACTGGCGCAGCAGGCGCGCATGAGCCTGCGTTCGCTGTATGCGCTGTTCGAACGCAACGTCCGCACTACGCCGAAGAACTACATCCGCCAGCAGAAACTGCAACGGGTGCACGCCTGCTTGAGCGACCCGCAATGCCCGGTGCGCAACGTCACCGAACTGGCCCTGGATTTCGGCTTCCTGCACCTGGGGCGCTTCGCCCAGAGCTACCGCCAGCAATACGGCGAACGGCCCTCCGACACCCTCAAGCGCCGCCACTGATCCTCAGGCATCGGCCCCTTGTAGGAGCTGGCTTGCCAGCGAAGGGGCCGCCAGGCTCAGCGCCCCCTAAGGGCCTTTTCGCCGGCAAGCCGGCTCCTACACAGGCCATGTCGGCGCCTTTGCAGAAAACGGATACAGGTCTGCACGCATCGGCTATTGCCCCGCCAACCCCCGTCCTAGCATGGCCCTGCCTGAATAAAAACAATGGAGGCGGCGGCCATGTCCCTGCGACCCGAATACCTGCATTCCCTGCTTGAAGAAGACCCCGATCAGGGTGTCTACCGCTGCAAGCGGGCGATGTTCACCGACCCCCGGCTGTTCGACCTGGAGATGCAGCACATCTTCGAAGGCAACTGGCTGTACCTGGCCCACGACAGCCAGATTCCCAACCCCAACGACTACTACAGCACCACCATGGGCCGGCAGCCGGTGTTCATCGCGCGCAACAAGAACGGCGAACTCAATGCCTTCATCAACGCCTGCAGCCATCGCGGCGCCATGCTCTGCCGGCACAAGACCGGCAACAAGGCGTCCTTCACCTGCCCGTTCCACGGCTGGACTTTCAACAACGCCGGCAAACTGCTCAAGGTCAAGGACCCGGCCGCCGCAGGCTACCCGGCCAGCTTCAACTGCGAGGGCTCTCACGACCTGACCCGCGTCGCGCGTTTTGAGTCCTATCGTGGCTTCCTGTTCGGCAGCCTCAACCCAGACGTGCTGCCCCTGGTGGAACACCTGGGCGAGTCGGCGAAGATCATCGACATGATCGTCGACCAGTCCGCCGACGGCCTGGAAGTGCTGCGCGGCTCCTCCAGCTACATCTATGAAGGCAACTGGAAGCTCACCGCCGAAAACGGCGCCGACGGCTACCACGTCAGCTCGGTGCACTGGAACTACGCCGCCACCCAGAACCAGCGCAAGCAGCGCGAAGCCGGGGAAGACATCCGCACCATGAACGCCGGCAGCTGGGCCAAGCAGGGCGGCGGTTTCTATTCCTTCGACAAGGGCCACATGCTGCTCTGGACCCGCTGGTCCAACCCCGAGGATCGCCCGCTGTACGAGCGCCGCGACGAGCTGGCCCGGGACTTCGGCCAGGCCCGGGCCGACTGGATGATCGAGAACTCGCGCAACCTGTGCCTGTATCCCAACGTCTACCTGATGGACCAGTTCAGCTCGCAGATCCGCATCGCCCGGCCGATCTCGGTGGACCGCACCGAAATCACCATCTACTGCATCGCGCCCAAGGGCGAGAGCGACGACGCCCGGGCCCGGCGCATCCGCCAGTACGAAGACTTCTTCAACGTCAGTGGCATGGCCACCCCGGACGACCTGGAAGAGTTCCGCTCCTGCCAGCTCGGCTACCAGGGCAGCACCACCGCCTGGAACGACATGTCCCGTGGTGCCGAGCACTGGGTTCAGGGGGCAGACGAGGCCGCGAAAGAAATCGACCTGCAGCCGATCCTCAGCGGCGTGCGCACCGAGGACGAAGGTCTGTTCGTGATGCAGCACAAGTACTGGCAGCAGACCCTGCTGGCGGCCCTGGAACGTGAAGCTGCACGCCAGATCGATGTGGAGGCCGTGCAATGACTGTTTCCTACGACACCGTGCGGGATTTCCTGTACCGCGAAGCCCGCTACCTGGACGACAAGGACTGGGACAGCTGGCTGGAACTCTACGCCCCGGACGCGACCTTCTGGATGCCGTCCTGGGACGACCGCGACCAGTTGACCGAAGACCCGCAGCGGGAAATCTCGCTGATCTGGTACGGCAACCGCAGCGGCCTGGAAGACCGGGTGTTCCGCATCAAGACCGAGCGCTCCAGCGCCAGCATTCCCGACACCCGCACCTCGCACAACCTGAGCAATATCGAGCTGCTGGAGCAGGGCGACGGCCAGTGCAAGCTGCGCTTCAACTGGCACACCCTGAGCTTTCGCTACAAGACCGTGGACAGCTACTTCGGCTGCAGTTTCTACACCCTCGACCTGCGCGGCGAAAACCCGTTGATCAAGGCCAAGAAAGTCATCCTGAAGAACGACTACGTTCGCCAGGTCGTCGACATTTACCACCTCTGAGGCGACTGCCATGAGCCATCAAATCGCACTCAACTTCGAAGACGGCGTGACCCGTTTCGTCAACGCCAACCCGGGCGAAACCCTGGCCGACGCCGCCTACCGCCAGGGCATCAACATTCCCCTGGACTGCCGCGACGGCGCCTGTGGCACCTGCAAGTGCCTGGCCGAAGCCGGGCGCTACGAGCTGGGCGAGGACTACATCGAAGACGCCCTGAGCGCCGACGAGGCCGCGCAGGGATTTGTCCTCACCTGCCAGATGCGCGCCTTGAGCGACTGCGTGGTGCGGGTGCCGGCTTCGTCCCAGGTCTGCCGTGCCGGGCAGGGCAGTTTCCAGGCCAGCATCAGCGCCGTGCGCCAGTTGTCCGCCAGCACCATCGCCCTGTCGATCAAGGGCGAGGCCCTGAACCAGCTGGCGTTCCTGCCGGGGCAATACGTCAACCTCGGGGTGCCTGGCAGCGAGCAGACCCGGGCCTATTCCTTCAGCTCCTTGCAGCGCGACGGCGAGGTCAGCTTCCTGATCCGCAATGTGCCCGGCGGCCTGATGAGCAGCTTCCTCACCGGTCTTGCCAAAGCCGGCGACAGCCTGACCCTGGCCGGGCCCCTGGGCAGCTTCTACCTGCGGGAGATCCGCCGGCCCTTGCTGTTGCTGGCCGGCGGCACCGGACTGGCGCCGTTCACCGCCATGCTGGAGAAAATCGCCGAGCAGGGCAGCGAGCACCCTTTGCACCTGATTTACGGCGTGACCCACGATGTCGACCTGGTGGAGCTGGAGCGCCTGCAAGACTTTGCCGCGCGTATCCCGCAGTTCAGCTTCAGCGCCTGCGTGGCCAACCCCGAGAGCCAGTACCCGCGCAAGGGCTACGTGACCCAGCACATCGAACCGGCGCACCTCAACCAGGGCGATGTGGACGTCTACCTGTGCGGGCCGCCGCCGATGGTCGAGGCGGTAAGCCAGTTCATCCGCGAGCAGGGCATCGCCCCGGCGAATTTCTACTACGAGAAATTCGCCGCCAGCGCCGCCTGAAGGGCACTTCCCCGCTGTAGGAGCTGGCTTGCCAGCGAAGGCGTCCATCAGGGCGCTGCGAGGCTCAAGGGCCCCTTCGCCGGCAAGCCGGCTCCTACGGCGAATGGCGTTCTCCTTAATGCTTTTGCTCTCCCGAGGTCTTCATGAACCGTTTCCACAACCAAGTCGCCCTGGTCACCGGCGCCGCCCAAGGCATCGGCCGTCGCGTTGCCGAGCGCCTGGCCGAAGAGGGCGCCCACGTGGTGCTGGTGGACCGCTCGGAACTGGTCTTCGAACTGGCTGCCGAACTGAGCTCCCGCTACCCGGTCCTGGCCTTGACCGCCGACCTGGAACAGTACGCCGAATGCAGCCGGATCATGGCCGCGGCCATCGCTCATTTCGGCCGTCTCGATGTGCTGATCAACAACGTCGGCGGCACTATCTGGGCCAAGCCCTTCGAACACTACGAGCCAGCGCAGATCGAGGCCGAAGTGCGCCGCTCGCTGTTTCCGACTCTGTGGTGCTGCCACGCCGCCTTGCCGCAGATGCTGGAGCAGGGCAGCGGCGCCATCGTCAACGTCTCGTCCATCGCCACCCGCAGCCTCAACCGCGTGCCCTACGGCGCGGCCAAGGGCGGGATCAACGCGCTGACTGCCTGCCTGGCCTTCGAAACCGCCGGGCGTGGCGTGCGGGTCAACGCCACCGCCCCGGGCGGCACCGAAGCGCCGCCGCGGCGCATCCCGCGCAACAGCGCCGAGCCAAGCGCCGAGGAGCAGGTCTGGTATCAGCAGATCGTCGATCAGACCCTGGACAGCAGCCTGATGAAACGCTACGGCAACATGGACGAGCAGGCGGCGGCGATCCTGTTTCTCGCCTCCGCCGAAGCGTCCTACATCACCGGCACGGTGCTGCCGGTGGGCGGTGGCGACCAGGGCTGAAGCCCGGCGGCCTGGGGGGGGCTGCCGAGGCCGTCAGTAGAACAGCCGCGGCTCGGGTGAGGCGAGCAAGCTGGCCAGCTTGGTCAGGGCAAAGCTCAGCTCGGCGCGGCTTGGCGACATCAAGGCAATGCGCACGCCGCGGCTGGCCGTGGTGCGCTGGGCCAGGAACTGGCTGCCGCTGACCACGGTGACCCCCTGGGCGCGGGCCAGGTTGGCAAACTCATCGCAGTTCCAGGGCTGGGGCAACACCAGCCAGATGTGAAAACTGTTGGGCTGGCTGCTGATCTGATAGCTGCCGAGAATCTCTCGCGCCATTTGCTGGCGTACCGCCGCCTCTTGCTGCTGCACCTTGATCAACTGCTCGCCGGTGCCGCTGTTGATCAGGTTGCTGGCCAGTTGCGCCATCATCGGCGAGGGCATCCACACGCTGCTGCGAACCATGGACGACAGGCGCGAGAGGGTTTCGGGCGGGGCGTACAGGTAACCGATGCGCAGCGCCGGCAGGATGCTTTTCGACAGGCTGGTCAGGTAGACCGAGCGCTCGGGGGCGTAGGCCGAGATCGGCTTGTGCACGTTGTGGGTTTCCAGAAAACCGTAGATGTCATCGTCAATGATGAACACATCGTATTCGCGGGCGATCTGGGCAATGGCTTCGC
Organism: Pseudomonas sp. TKO26; assembly: GCF_003225665.1. Taxonomy (NCBI): domain Bacteria; kingdom Pseudomonadati; phylum Pseudomonadota; class Gammaproteobacteria; order Pseudomonadales; family Pseudomonadaceae; genus Pseudomonas; species Pseudomonas sp. TKO26. The sequence goes on along the minus strand of NZ_QKLN01000006.1, from coordinate 179,904 downwards.
GGCGCTCCGGCGGCATGATCGAGTTGGTCGGGTTCTGGTGCGTGGTCACGCACACCAGCAAGGCCGGGCGGTGCTCCTGGCACGCGGCGCGGAACGCCTCGGGCACCAGCCCGTATTCATCGATCTGCACGCCCATCAGGCGCCGGTCCAGGCTGTGGGCCAGGGAGATGATCCCGGGGTAGCAATGCTCTTCGCAGAGAATCAGGTCGTGGGTGTTGGACAGGCTGTTGATGGCCACCAGCAAGCCGTGCTGCGCGCCGCTGGTGAGGACGATCTGCTGCCAGCGCGCCTCGGGCAGGCTGCGCTGCACCCAGCGGGCGCCGGCCTGCTTGTGCACGGCGTGCCCGCCATCGGTGGCGTAGTCCAGAACCCGGTTGAGGTCGGCGGACTGTGCCAGTTCGCCAATGGAATCGCGCAACCACATCCCGACGTTGGCGTCATTGGGCTTGATGATCGACAGGTCGATCTGCGCGCTGTGGTTGCCGGTGTTGATCTGCGCCGCGGCCGGCGCCGTCCTGGTCTTGGCCGGCAAGACAAAGGTCCCGCGTCCGACTTCACCCACCACCAGCCCGCGCTTGGCCGCTTCGTCATAGGCACGACCCACGGTGCCGGGCGTGACTTTCAAGGCCTCGGCCAGCTCCTTGAGCGTGGGCAGCCGATCTTCGGGGCTCAGGCGCCCGGAGCGAATGTCTTGCTCCAGGGCGTCGGCAATCATTAGGTAAACCGGCTGCGCGTGGCCGCTGTATTGAGGAACCCACATAGGTAAAGCACCAGAGTCTGCACAAGCACGCAAGCCTAACATGAACCCGAGGAGGGGCGTAATCTTGTGGTAATCGAGGAAATTGCACCGAATTGATGCGATTTAATTCTGACTGATAACCCAGTTTTTTCGTCGGTTTTGTCGCAGTTAATTTTTCTTTCGTGAGAAATTTCAATAAATTCAATGACTTTAAAGCCGTGTGTGCGGGCTGTAAGTCCGGTCGGCAGAAATAAATTGAATCGAGTCTATTTGTGTAATTACAATGATTGCGTCGATGTTGTTTCGAGATGTTATCGAGGCATTGACTGGTTTGTCCCGGCATTACACGGGTGTCGTGTGAGCTGAATCACAAAAATACAACAGGTTGTGCCGCCTCCCGGGCAGGCGCAACGCGCATCGAACTATGGAATTCAACTGAAATGGAAAGCGCACAGCACAAGCAGGCAGTCGAGGCCGTGGCAACGTTGGAAATCCGCTTGCCGTGGGTTATTTCCAGCGCATGGCAAACCGTCTTGAGTCAGACGCCTCTGGAATTCGAGGCCACCAAGGACATTTACTTTCAGCTCAAGGAACAGGCCCAGGATGTGCTGGGTGCCGCCCTGACGCGACAGATCCGGGCATTTGTCGAAGACCCCGACCTCACCTCGATGGTGATTCGCAACTGCCCGCGAGACCGGGATATTCCGCCGACGCCATACTCCGGGGTGTTGAGCCCCAAGAGCACACCCATCGCCTGCCTGGTCAGCCTGTCGCTGCAAAGCCTGCTGGGTATCCATCCGGTGGTGTATGAAGGGGAGAATGACGGGCGCCTGTTCCGCCATGTGATTCCTTCACGCAGCTCCTCCAGCCAGAAAAGCTCGCACGGCTCGCGCCTGCGCTTCTCCTACCACGTCGACAACCCGGACTTGCCGCTGTCGTGCGAAGCGCTCGGCGAGCACTCCTGTTGCCCGGAATACCTGTCGTTCTTCGGCATGCGTTGCGATCCGCGGATCAACACCACGCTGGTCAATCTGGACGACGTGATCGAGCAACTGCCGGCGGCCACCGTGCGCGAACTGAGCCTGCCGCAGTTCGAAGTGCGCCGCCCGGACTCGTTCGCCAGTCAACGCCGTTCAACGCCCAACCTGGCGGTCTTGGTGCGCGGCGCGGCCAACGAGTGGCTGTGCCGTTTCGACAGTGAAAACACCTACGGCATGAATGCCACCGCCGAGCTGGCGCTCAACACCCTGCGCGCGCTGCTGGAAACCCGCCGCTTCGATGAGCCGCACCTGCTGCTGCCCGGGGATTTCATGATCTTCAAGAACCAGCGGGTGCTGCACGCCCGCGACGGTTTCGAGCCGCAAAACGACGGTGCCGACCGCTGGCTCTTGCGCGTGTTCGCGGTCAATGACCTGAACCGCGTGCGCTTTGCGCGAGCCGACCATCTGTATGAAGTCCTTTCCTGATTCTTTTTGTCTTTATGGGGTAACGCTATGGAACTGTTAGGAGCCTATTGGGCTGAACACTGGGTATTGGCGATTCTGCTGCTGGGCGCCATTGCCTTCGTCGCCGGTTTTGTCGACAGCATTGCCGGCGGGGGCGGGCTGTTTCTGGTGCCCGGCTTCCTGCTGGTGGGCCTGCCCCCGCAGGTGGCGCTGGGCCAGGAAAAACTGGTCAGCACCCTGGGCACCCTGGCGGCGATCAGGAACTTTCTGGTCAACAGCAAGATGGTCTGGAAGGTGGCGCTGGTCGGCGTGCCGTTTTCCCTGCTCGGTGCCTACCTGGGAGCACACCTGATCGTGTCGATCTCCCAGGAAACCGTGGGCAAGATCATCCTGGCGTTGATCCCCTTCGGCATCCTGATTTTCCTCACCCCCAAGGACCGGCCCGTGCAGGAGCATGTGCTGTCCGATGCCATGCTGTTTACCGTAGTGCCCCTGACCTGCCTGGTCATCGGCTTCTACGACGGCTTCTTCGGCCCGGGCACCGGCAGCATGTTCATCATCGCCTTTCACTACCTGCTGAAAATGGACCTGGTTTCCAGCTCGGCCAACTCCAAGACCTTCAACTTCGCCTCCAACATCGGCGCCCTGGTGGCGTTCATCATGGCCGGCAAGGTGATCTACCTGCTGGCCCTGCCGTTGGTGGCCTGCAACATTCTGGGCAACCACCTGGGCAGCGCCCTGGCCATTCGCAAGGGCAACGACGTGGTGCGCAAGGTGCTGGTGCTCTCGATGATGTGCCTGTTCGCCAGCCTCGGCGTGAAATACCTGGCCTGATCGCCTGACCTAAGGAGAAACCCATGAAAACCGCATTTGTGACCGGCGCCTCGGCCGGCTTTGGCCAAGCGATCTGCCGCCGACTGGTCGCCGAAGGCTATCGCGTGATCGGTGGCGCGCGGCGCATGGACAAGCTCCAGCGCCTGGAACAGGAACTGGGTGAAAACTTCATCGCCCTGGAGCTGGATGTCACCGACAAAGCCTCCCTGGAGCGGGCGGTGGAACAGATCCATGAGGCGTCCCTGGCCATCGATCTGCTGGTCAACAACGCCGGGCTGGCGCTGGGCATCGAACGTGCCCAGCACAGCAGCGCGCAGAACTGGGAACGCATGATCGCCACCAACATCACCGGCCTGGCGCTGATTACCCAGCGCGTCCTGCCACGCATGGTCGAGGCCAACAGCGGGCTGATCATCAACATCGGCTCGATTGCCGGCACCTATCCCTACCCGGGCGGCAACGTCTATGGCGCCAGCAAGGCCTTCGTCAAACAGTTCAGCCTGAACCTGCGGGCGGACCTGGCCGGCACCCGGGTGCGGGTGACCAACATCGAACCGGGCCTGTGTTCCGGCACCGACTTCTCGGTGGTGCGGCTCAACGGCGACATGGAAGCGGTGCAAGCCTTGTACAAGGATGTTGACGCCATCCGCCCCGAGGACATCGCCAACACCGTGTGCTGGATCGCCCAGCAGCCGGAGCACCTGAACATCAACTCCATCGAAATCATGCCCGTGGCGCAGAGCAGCGCGGCGCTGAATGTTGTGCGCAACCTTTGAGGGCAGGGGGGCTGAGTGCGGCGCTTACGCAACCGCAGGCGCACGGCCCCCTGTAGCTGCTGGCGCCGGGCGCAAAGCGCTCGCAACACCAGAGGCTGCGATACCCCGGTGAAACTCACCGGGCCGGTCTCTGATGGCTGTGCAATCCTTCGCCCTTAGCGGCGACCCTCTCCGTCGCCGCTAAGGGTTTACAGGCATGGGGTAGGGCAAGTCGATCGGCGGTGCGTCCGGTAACTGCCGCGAGGATTTGCCCATCAGATAGCCGATGATCTGCGGCGTCGTCATGTCCACCTGCAACATGTCCGGCTCGCCAAACCACTCGTTGGGCCAGAAGATCAGGTCCGAGGCATTGGCCTCGGGGAAGTTGGTTTCCAGCAGGCTCAAGGCGTAGTCCGTATCAGACTCCGTGCCCTCGCATTTACAGATGAAATCCGCCAGGGCACACGCCTCGGCGAAGCTCAGGTCGTCAACGTAGCGTTTTTGATGAAAGGCCGTGCGCAGAAAGTCCTCCGCGCTGGTATGGCTGTGCATCACGAGAAACTCGTGGAACTCGAAAGGCCGACCGGCGTGGCTGTTCCACTGCTCGATCAGCGCACTGATCTCGGGGCTTTCCCGGCCCTGGTTGTCCCAGATCCGGTCGAGGATCTGCTCCAGCAGGTCCTTCATCAACGCGTTTATAGTCGGCGTCGGTGGGGTTGGTTTCAGCCGTTCCGGCATGGCCATGGGTATCTCCCTGATTGTCATTGCATGTGGCTGGAGAAGGGGGGCGTGAGATCGCCTTCGCCGGCAAGCCGGCTCCCACGAGGGATGGTGCCTACTTGTGTAGGAGCTGGCTTGCCAGCGAAGACGCCCGCCAGACCACCCCCATTCCCGAGCGGCGCACAGAATAGTCCCTCTGCGCTGCCGACTAAAGCGCCGGCCCCAGCAACAACAACGCACACAAACCGCCCTCAGGCCGATTGCGCAATTCCAGGCGACCGCCAATCTTGTCGACGATCATCTGCACAATCGCCAGCCCCAGCCCGGCGCCATGGGCATTGCCCTGGCTGTAGAAGCGCTCCAGCAAACGCCCGCGCTCCTGTTCATTGATGCCGGGCCCAGCGTCCTCCACACACAGGTGCATCGCACCATCGGCCTGCGGGCGAAGGCCGACCCGCACCTCGCTGCCCGCTGGGGCAAAGTTCAGGGCATTGGTCACCAGGTTTTGCAGGGCAATGGCCAAAGCCACCGGGTCGGTGTCGATCAGGCAGCCTTCGTCGCCTTCCAGCACCAGTTCAACATCCTTCTCCAGGGCCAAAGGCGTCAGCTCCGCCAGCTCTTCGCGCACCAGGGCGCTGAGGTCGATGCGGCTCAAACGCGGGCTGTTCAACTGCGGCTCGATGCGGGCCATGGTCAGCAGTTGGCTGCCGATGCGGGTGGCGCGGTCGACGCCGCTGACCAGAAAATCCAGGGCTTCCCGGCGCTGCTCCGGGCTGCCGGCACTCTGGGCGTTCTGCGCATGAATCCGCAGGATCGCCAGCGGCGTGCGCAGTTCGTGGGCGGCGTCGGCGATAAAGCGTCGCTCGCGCTCCAGCAGGCTGTCGATCTGCGCCAGTAACTGGTTGAGGGCGGTCTGCATCGGCTCCAGGTCCTGGGGCAACGGCTTGAGCCCGAGCGGCTGCAAGCTGTCGCTGCTGCGCCCGCGAATGGCCCGGGCCATGGCCCGCAGTGGCGCCAGGCCCCAGCCGATGGTCAGCCAGATCAGCAGCGCCAGCAGCGGCACGCCGATCAGGGTCGGCCACAGGGTATGGCGCACGATGCGCTGGATCAGGTCCTGGCGAATGTCATCGCGTTCGCCAACCCAGATCAGCAAGCCCTGCTGCGGGTCGGCCAGCAGGAAGGCGCACCAGTCCTTGCCGTTTTCCAGAATGTCGTGGGCGCCCAGGGTGGTGGGCGGCGCCTCCAGCAAGGGGGCCTCGGCGGAGCGCATCAGCAACTGGCCATCGTCGCGCCAGACCTGGAAGGTCAGGCGGGTTTCATAGGGGTGGGCCGCGCCGTCCACGCCGACCCGGCTCATGGCCTGGTCGAAGGCCTGGTGCAGGCGCTCCCAGTCCGCCGCGTCCGGCTTTTGAGCCGGGTCGCGCTGGCGCAGCACCCCTTGCAGCAGCCGGGCGCTCTGGGCCAGTTGGGCGTCGTAGACCTCTTCGATCTCGTGGTGGCTGTCGCGCAGCACCAGCCAACTGATGAGCAAATCCCCCAGCAGCACCAGCACCAGGACCGGCAGCAGAATCCGCGTGCGCACCGAGTTCATGGCTTGAGCGCCAGCACGTAACCGACGCCGCGCACGGTGCGGATCAGCTCGCTGCAGAGCTTCTTGCGCAGGTTATGGATCAGCACTTCCAGGGTGTTGCTCTCGACCCGGTCCTGCCAGCCGTACAGCGCCCGGGACAGGCGCTCGCGGGTGACCACCTTGCCCGGGCGCACCATCAGCTGGTGCAGCAACTGGTATTCCATGGGGGTGAATACCACCTCGGCGTCGAGGTAGTGCACCTGCTGGTTGGCCGGGTCGAGGCGGATGCCAGCATGTTCCAGCAGCGGCTGGGCGCGACCCTGGCTGCGGCGCAGCAGGGCGCGGACCCGGGCCTTGAATTCCTCGACATCGAAGGGCTTGACCAGGTAGTCGTCGGCCCCGGCATCCAGCCCGGCGATGCGCTCGGCGGTGCCGTCGCGGGCGGTGAGAATCAGCACCGGCAGGTCCTGCTGGGCGGCGCGCAATTGCTGCAGCAGTTCCAGGCCGTCGAGCCGCGGCAGGCCCAGGTCCAGCAGCAACAGGTCGAAGCTTTCCGTGCGCAGGGCGTGCAGGGCGCTGGCACCGTCCTGCAGCCAGTCCAGGGTGTAGCCTTCGGCGCTCAGCGCCACGCGGATGCCCTGGCCGAGGGCACGATCATCTTCGACAAGCAGCAGGCGCATGGGTGGTTCTCGGTCGGGCGAGGGGCAGGGAAGGGGCGCATGATGACGCCGGCCAAGCTTGGCCGGCAGGGGTTTTTGGTGGGGAAAATGTTACCGCGCGTTGCCAACTAAGCTTTCACTAAGCTTGGTTTTGCACAGTGGAATCTCCCCCATCACCGGAGCGTTTTCCATGCGCAAGATCCTCCTGCTGTCCCTGGTTCTCGCCAGCCCCCTGGCCCTCGCCGGCCCGCAATGCACCACCGCCGAACGCTCGCAATGGCAGGATCAGAAGGCCTTTCAGGACCAGCTCAAGGCCCAGGGCTACCAGATCAGCAAGTTCAAGGTCACCGACGGCAACTGCTACGAGATCTATGGCTTCGACAAGGACCAGCGCAAGGTCGAGATCTACCACGACCCGGTCACCGGCAAAGCGGTGAAGACCGAGATCAAAGGCTGATGCCGCACGCGTCCCTGCGGCTGTGGGACCCGTTGGTGCGACTGTTTCACCTGTCCATCGCTGGGGTCTTCATCGGCAACTATTTCTTCAATGAAGCCGGTGACGACTGGCATGTCTGGCTCGGCTACTACGCTATGGCCTGGCTGCTGCTCCGCACAGTCTGGGGATTTGTCGGGCCGCGCAGTGCGCGCTGGTCCGACTTCTGGCCGACCCGGGCCCGGCTGGCGCGGCATCTGCGTTCGCTGCTGGCCCGGCGTCCCGAGCATCGCCTGGGGCATTCGCCGCTCGGGGCCTTAGTGATGTTGCTGATGCTGCTGGCGCTGTTGCTGATCGGCATCAGCGGTTTTCTGATGGAAGAGGTCGATGCCTTGTGGGGCGCCGACTGGCCGCTGCAAGTGCATGAAACCAGCGCCGATGTGCTGCTGGGGCTGGTGCTGCTGCATGTGTGCGCGGCGATTTTTGAAAGCCTGCAGGTGCGCGACAACCTGCCGTTGTCGATGCTCACCGGCCGCCGCCGACCCTTGCCGGACAGTGATCGGCACTAATGGTTTTTCCCTTGTACCCCACCCAGTATTTGCCACGGGCTCCTGTATGCGTGCGTTGTCCTTTCGCCTGATTTTCCTCAGCGGCAGCCTGCTGTTGGCCGCCGTCTTTATCGCCGCCTGGCGCAGCCATCCACCGCACCCACTGGCGCCGTTCGCCCAGGCTGTCGTCAGTAGCGACGGGGCGACGGCCAATAGCACACCGCAATACAGCAGCCGCTTCGTCTCCTCGGACCTGGATGACTTCGTGCATTCGTCCTCGGTGACCGCCTTGCCCGGTGGCGACCTGATGGCCGTGTGGTTCGCCGGTTCCCGGGAAGGCGCTGCCGACGTCCAGGTGCGTACCGCCCGCTTTGACGCCCAGAGCGGCGAGTGGGGCGCCGAGCAGGTGCTGGCCACCCGCGAATCGACCCGTGATGGCACCGGACGCTACATCCGCAAGCTCGGCAACCCGGTGATCGCCCTGGCCCCGGACCAGCGTCTGTGGATGTTCTACGTCTCGGTGTCGGTGGGCGGCTGGGCCACCAGCGCCATCAACCTGATGGTCTCCGACGACCTGGGGCGCAACTGGTCGGCGCCACGCCAACTGGTGACCTCGCCATTCTTCAACATCAGCACCCTGGTGCGCGCCGCGCCGGTGTTCCATGCCGACGGCTCGATCGGCCTGCCGGTGTACCACGAGTTCATGGGCAAGTTCGCCGAGTACCTGTACCTGAGCGCCGACGGTGCGGTGATCGACAAATTCCGCATCAGCCGGGGCAAGCACTCCCTGCAACCGACCATCGTGCCCCTGGACGAACGTCGCGCCGTGGCCATGCTGCGCTACGCCGGCGACACCCATCACAAAGTCCTGGCCAGCCGCACCGAAGACGCTGGGCAGACCTGGAGCGAGCCTTATCCGCTGCAACCGTCCAACCCCAACTCGTCCCTGGCGGCGGTGGGCACCGACGACCAGGGCCTGCTGGTGGCCCTCAACGACCTGCAGGACGGGCGCTTTAAACTCAGCCTGTACGGCACCGACGCCGGCCTTAGCCAATGGCGCCCGCTGGTGGAACTGGACCAGTCCCCCGATCCCCTGGGGCAGCCGTTCTCCCACGAGGCCTACAAGGCAATCATCGGCGAAGGCTTTCGCGCCTCCAGCGGCGCCCGGCGCCTGCCCCTGGAACAACGCTTCCTGAGCAACCTCGACTACCGGGTGTGCAAGCCCCAGGGCTGCGACTTCGAGTACGAATACCCCTACTTCAGCCGTGGTACGGACGGCCTGTACCACCTGGTCTATTCCTGGAACAACACCTTTATCAAGCACGTCAGCTTCAACGCGGCGTGGCTGGCGGAGCGCCTGTGATGCCGTCCCTGTGGCAAGCCCACCTGAGTTTTATCCTCCTGGGTTTTGTGCTGCTCGGCAGCCTGCGAGTGACCGCGCCCTGGCGACCCTGGCTGCTGCCGCTGCTGGCCCTGGTCAGCTTTATTCCACTGAACCAGCTGCCGCTGGCGGCCTATGTGCGCAGCTTCACCGACGACCTGGCCATCAGCACCCTGGTGCTGCTGGGCTGGGTCAGCCTGCGGCGCTTGGGGGTGATAGCGCCCTTGCCAACCAAACACCGAATGCAGGTCCTGCTGCTGTTTATCGGCCTGACCCTGAGCCTGTACCCGGCGACCCTGGGCCTGACGTATTTCGATCCCTACCGCTGGGGCTACAACCCACGGCCGATGATCGTGCTGATGGGCCTGGCGGCGCTGGTGCTGCTGTGGCAGCGCAACGTGCTGGGGGTCTTGATGCTGGCGGCCGGGACCCTGGCCTTTGCCCTGCGCCTCAAACCTTCGGAAAACTACTGGGACTACCTGCTGGACCCACTGCTGGCGGGCTACTGCCTGATCACCGGCAGCGGCGCACTGCTGCTGTGGCTGTGGCGCCGCTTTGCCCAGCGCAGCCGTCGGCAGCCCCTTGCCGGCTAACCCAACAGGCCGCGCCGCGGCCTTCGACAACACCACACAGAGGTCAATGATGGGCGGCTTGCAATCACGCCGCCTGCGCTACGGCGTGGGCGCAATCGGGCTGGTATTCGGCTTGCTGGCACTGCTGCGGCTGCTGTTCGCCGTGGGTTTTTCCGGGGTCGACCTGAGCGCCGCCGACCAGCGCGAGGCCATTCTGCAGACCCTCGGCATCGGCCTGCGCTTCGACCTGCGCCTGACCTTACTGATATTGCTGCCCCTGGCCCTGCTGGCCTGGTTGCCGCGCTGGAACCTGCTGCGCCTGCCGGCCCTGCGCTGGCTGGCCCGGGCCTACCTGCTGCTGGTGCTGGGCGGGGTAGGGCTGCTGTACATCATCGACTTCGGCCACTACGCCTACCTCGGCGTACGCATCAACGCCACGGTGCTGCGCTACCTGGACGACGCACAGATCTCCCGGCAAATGCTCTGGGAAAGCTACCCGGTGCTGTGGATCGTCCTCGCCTGGGGCGCTGCCCTGGCCCTGTGCTGCTACGCCTTGCTGCGCCTGGAACGCCTGACCCTCGATCGCCCGGCGCAACCCCTGGGCCGCTGGTCCCTGGCCAGCGTCAGCGCCCTGGGCATCGCCGCCGTGTTCCTCGCCCTGCTGGGCCGGGTAGAAAACCTCAACCTGGAAAACCCCGTGCCCCTGCGCTGGAGCGATGCCTACTTCTCCGGCAACAGCCAGATCGCCGCCCTGGGCCTGAACCCCGTGCTGTTCTTCTACGACACCCTCAAGGCCGGCCAGGCCCAGTACGACGAAGCCCAAGTGCGCCAACACTACCCGGCCCTGGCCCGCTACCTTGGTGTCGAGCACCCGGACCCGCAGCGGCTGAACTTCACCCGCCAACAAGGCATTCAGCCGTACCGCATCGACCGCCCCCGGCCGCCCAACGTCATCTTCGTCATGCTCGAATCCCTCGGCACCAGCGCCGTGGGCGCCTACGGCAACCCGCTCAACCCCACTCCCAACCTCGACCGCCTGGCCCGCCAGAGCTGGTTCTTCAAACACTTCTACGTCCCGGTCACCGGCACCGCCAAGACCGTGTGGGCCAGCATCACCGGCGTGCCCGACGTCACCCGCCAAGAGACCGCCACCCGCCAGCCGCTGATCACCCGCCAACACAGCCTGATCAACGCCTTCAGCGACTACCACAAGCTCTACCTGATCGGCGGCAACGCCGGCTGGGCCAACATCAACGGCCTGATCCGCCAAAGCATCGACAACGTGCGCCTGTACGACGAAAGCCACTGGCAATCGCCCCTGGTGGACGTCTGGGGCATCTCCGACCTCGACCTGTTCAAGGAAAGCGACCGCCTGCTGCGCGCCATCCCCCAGGACCAACCGTTCTTCGCCTACCTGCAAACCTCCGGCAACCACCGCCCGTTCACCATCCCCAAGGACAACGACGGCTTTCAAGCTCAAGACCTGCCCCTGGAACAAGTCCAGGCCGCAGGTTCCCGCAGCCTGGAGCAATACAACGCCGTGCGCCTGCTGGACTTCAACATCGGCCGGCTAATGGACATCGCCAAAGCCGGCGGCTACTACGACAACACGATTTTCGTGTTCTTTGGCGACCACAACACCCGCATCAGCCAGATCCCCCACATGGCCCCCGCCTTTGAACAGCTAGGGCTGGAAAGCAACAACGTACCGCTGCTGATCCATGCCCCGGGGATGTTGCAGCCCAGAGTGATCGAAGACGCCGTCGGCCTCGCCGACCTGCTGCCCACCGTGGCCGGCATGGCCGGGATGCCCTTCACCAATGGCGCTATGGGGCGGGACATTCAGCAGCCCGCGCCGGAGGGGGAACGGGTGGTACCGCTGGTATTGAGGGAAGGGACCTTCCCGGTGATTGGCGGCGTGACCAAGGACTTTTTGTTGCAGATGCAGCACGACGGCAGTGGCGCGACCTTGCATGATTTGGCGTCGAGCACCCCGCGAGAGGATGTGGCGCAGGAGCATCCGCAGGAGTTTGAACGGTTGCTGGAGTTGACGCGGGGGATGCATGAGGGGGCGCGGTTGATGCTTTATCGGAATGTGCGGTGACAGCGCGTAGTCATCAGTTGACGCCAGCCCGTGTAGGAGCTGGCTTGCCAGCGAAGGTGGCCGCAAGACCGTCTGAGCTCTATTTAATAGGTAACCAGTTCAAGGCTGAAGCTGCTGGTGGTTAGGCGCTTGAGCGCTATATCAAGCGCCTGATCGTCGAACAGCCTGTTCTTGCGAGCGGCGGAGCCGGCCCCGCCGTCCCAATGCTTCAATGCTTCTCGCACGGCGGGCACAGTTGGAGAAATCCCTTCTCGGTAAAGTAACCAATCGACCGTTGCCAGCAGTTCCATACCAAAGGGGGATTCAAAACCGTCGATCAGCTCAGCTGTGCGTTCCAGTGCTTGGGCGTACTCTTTGGCTTCGGTTTTGAGATAAGTCTGCAGAAAAGTCTTGCGCACATCGTCGAACCAGATCACATCATTAATATCGGCGTCACTGATTCGCTTGTTGCAGTGCAGATAGCTGCCATCCAAATTATTCAGCAAATGCTCCAGGCGGTTGGCGTATGGCCCAAATTTGTGAGCAACAAATTTAAGGTCAAGAGGGTTTTCTGTGTTTGGCAGTTTTTCTATGGCTCGCTCAAGAAACCAAGCGAGTTTCTGAATTTCCAGCAGACTGCACTCCATGCCCAAAACCCAATAACGCCTAACCAGTTCTGCAATCAGCGCGCGAGCTGGGGTGAGTTTCTCCACTCCGTTTCGTTTGGCGACGTTCAGATACTGTTTAGAAGGCTCAAACACTAAAATGTCGACATCCAGATCGCTAAGTATCGAAACGATCTGCTCTCGAACCTCAGGCCATTTCAAGCCACCGTTACCGGCACCCAGCGGAGGCACTGCGACGGACTTCACCTGGTTTTCGAGTAAGAAACGTCGCAGGTCATATAACCCTTCAGTTATCCAAGCCATCTGAGAGGGTGAACGCCAGTGGCGCTTAGTAGGGAAGTTCACGATCCAGCGTGGTCCATCCAACTCGTTGACAGCGGTGACATGCATTTTGCCTGTCTCCACTGCGCCAGCCTTGCAGGCTGCCGAGTACAGACGGTAATTCTCGCTAAAGCGCTCTTTGAACATCAGAGCGATTCCTTTGCCCATCACGCCAACGGTATTCACCGTGTTGACCAGGGCTTCGGTTTTGGCTTCCCGAAGGTTGCCTTGGGTAAAACGGATCATTGGAAATACCATCCTGGACGCGCATGAACAGACAGAGCCAAACCTCGGGCCGCCAAGTCTTGTTCTATGCGCTTTTTCATTGCATCGCTGTAGCACATGATGCCAAGGAGTCCTGTAATCGGTAGGTAATTGTGAATCAGCGCTTCAGCCTGATAACGCTCCATTTTTCTAGGGGCATCGGGGGGGCGGGATAAGTCACGTCTTACCCCGCTTCCTCCTTCCTCAGATTTGCTGAATGTTTTCTGCCGGTCTGTTGGCATCCAGCAACGAATCCACCACCGCTCTAGCCATCTCCACCGAATGAATCATCGACCAAATCAACCCACGCTCCACACCGCTGGCGCGTTCGGTGATTTCATCGCTGACCTGTACCGCACAGTCCAGCAGCAACGACACATGCACCAACGCTTCTTCGGCATTGATACCGGGGCGGACACTGAACATGGATTGATGACCTACGGACGTAGGTACGGTGTCTTTCAGGCTATTGAGGATCGAGGTTTCGGCGCTATGCGTGGCCAAGGCCAAACGAATGCGCTGGGTATCGATATCGTGTTCGGGAGTTCTGAATTGCCCAGGTAAGGGTAGGGGCGGATCGGGAACGAGCTTTTTCATGGTGCACTCCAATGTGAATGGAGCTGCCAGCTATCGCTGCTAAACGAAGGAGTGGCAGCTGTACGCAGGTTAGCAGACCGGTCACATTGGAAACCGGCGCACCCGAAGGTGCCCTGCGCACAGCCACCATAAAAAGCAGAAGAAAAACTCTGCTGATAGGTGACGTCGATGCGCCCAATGTGATGATTCGAGCTGCTAAACCCGATCACTGATATGCAGTGATGAACCGAGCCTAGCCAGCCGAAGTATCAGGCGCAAGCGGGTTGGATTCTCTAGGAAAAGTCGCTCAATAGAAAGGGACTAGCCTTACAAGTAGTTGTGAATTGGGCGGTGACCTTGTGCCAGTCGAGTTGAGTTAAACCGAGGCCCCGCCATTGAGCGACAACGAAACGCCATCCAACCCTTGCACTTGATCCAATCGTCAGGTATCAGCTCTACGCACCAAAGGTCATCCGCCGAGTTAGATGACTGAAAGAGCACATACGTATCGGTTAGTTGCGCTTGCTAGAACCAGCTCGATAGTGGCTGTGTACAACAAACAGGGAGAAACACCAATGGCCGTATGGCTGGTCCGGGCAGGGTCTGCAGGGGAGTTTGAGGACAAGTTCATCAGTGAGCGCCGTGTCTATGTGACATGGGATGGACTGAATGTCGACTTGAATACCCTAAAGAATCGCGAAGAAGTACAGGCAGAGCTGTCGGTACGTTACCCAGAAGCGAAGCCCAAAACGCTGCAGAATTGGAGCAGCCAAATTTGGCCCTTCGCTCGGCGTATGCAGGCTGGAGATTTGGTCGTACTGCCGCTTAAAACCCAGCCGGTGGTTTATATCGGCAAACTTGTCGACGGCTATCAGTTCTCCAGCGCCGGACCTGATCCATTCTTTCATTGGCGAGCGGTTGAGTGGATCGGCGAAGCAATCCCTCGTTCCAATTTCTCCCAAGACCTGCTCTACAGCTTCGGCGCGTTTATGACCATTTGCCGCATTCAGCGCAATAACGCAGAAGAGCGCATTCGTTCCATGGCCAGCCACAACTGGCAGCCCGAGACGTTGCAGCAGTTGGTGTGTGACACCGCTACTGCATCGGATGAGGTGGCTGTTGAAGAGGCCGAAACGGATCTAGAACGTACAGGTAAAGACCATATCGTTCGACTGATTGAACGACGTTTTAAAGGGCACCGGCTGACCACCCTGGTGGCGGCGATACTGCGTGCACAAGGCTTCAGTGTCTGGCAAAGCCCCGAAGGCGCCGATGGCGGCGTTGATATTTTGGCCAGTAACGGCGTGATGGGCTTTGGCGGGCAAGCCATCTGCGTTGAAGTGAAGTCGGGCACGGGTTTGGTTGATCGACCAACTGTCGATAAACTGCTCGGTGCGATGAGTAAGTTCAATGCTGGTCAGGGGCTATTCGTGGCGTGGGGTGGTTATCGCGCGAATGTGCAAAAGGAGCTGGCGTCGAGTTTCTTCCGCCTGCGCTTATGGAGCCAGGACGATCTGCTGGAACAGCTGTTTATGTATTACGACCGGCTGGATGAGGGGATCAAATCAGAGTTGCCGTTGAAGCGGGTTTGGACGGCGGTACTGTCGGAAGAGATTTGATGAGGTAGAAAAAGCCGGCTTGTGGCCGGCTTTTTAGTATTTAAATCACACGCTAAACGCACTTGTCTCAATCACTGCCAACACATCCCGTACATCTTGCAGCAACAATCTAGCGGTGTTGGTCACGGTACCAAGGTCCTTGTCGCTTGAATCTCGAAACGTAGCGCAGGCCATCAAATTCAGATAATCAAGCGCAGTCACCAAGCGCTCACTCGCACACGCATGCAGATCCACCAATGGCGCCTGGCTGTCGATAAACGACACTGGGCCATCGCTAGCAATTGGGGTGAGCGGGATAAAGCGTTCGGACGGGTCAATATTGCTCATGGTGTCGTTCCTTCCAAGAGTGAAAAGTCGCCACCTGTTGCTGCGAATCAACCGGGGTGCAGTTTGTTCCTTTCGACGGAGCTCTGAAGTGCTGCGGACCAGAATCGAGGGTCTAAAAAACTATATGGGCGAGGTGGATGATGGGCAATGGCAGCTCTGTAGGAGCGGTCTCTTCCAGGTAGGGACAGGCTGAGTTTCCTGAAGATTTCATATCCGCTGCTATAGAGGCGATCAGCATCAGCAATACCCTCTATCTCCCAGCGATTTTGCTATCCTGCGCCCCTTTTCCCCACCGCAAGGAACGCAGGTATGACCCAGCCCATTGGCAGCAGTCCGCAAACAAGGGCTGGCCAACAGCGTCACCTGCAACACCTCGTTTTGCGCCTTACCCCAGCACTCTTGCTCGGCCTCGTGCTCATCACCCCCACCGCCCAAGCCAACCCCACCACTACCTACCGCGGCACCCTCGGCGACACCCCGGTTGAACTGGCCCTAACCTACGACTCCCAATACGGCGGCGGTATGTCCGGCTATTGGTTCTCCGAGTCCGAGCGCCTGCCGATGGCGTTGGAATCCACGCCTTTCCATTCCGGCTCTGCGCTCTTGATCAACATCATGGACAACCCGACCCTGCCGGCGACGGCGGTGTCGTTGCAGCCGTTCGCCGAGGGGGCGGATGCGTTGCAGGGCAGTCTGGTGGATCTGCGTACGGGCACGCAGCAGCCGTTGCAGTTGCAGCGGGTGACGCGCTTTGGCGGCAGTCAGCGGGAGGCGTTTGAGGGGGAGTTGTTGCAGCCGGTGTTCGATCGGGATTTCTATTTCAGTGTGCATGCCGCGCGCAAGGCCGGGGAGGAGGTGGCGCAGGTGGACAGTATCCGGGTGATCAGCCGGGCCACCGGTAAGCGGGTGCAGGAGATTAGCGGGCAGTGGTGTTTGTCGTCCGTGGGCACCAAGACGCTGACCTTCGGGCATTTTCATGCCGAGGCGCGGATGGATTTTCAGGTCCAGGGCTATCGCGTGGAAGCGTCGGATGGCCGGGTGTGGTGCTCGCCCACGCGGTATTACCTGTACAACCGGGATCTGCGGACCTACCGGAGCCATCCGCAGTTGGAGCAGTTTGCCGCGCAGGGTGATCTGCGCTTTTCCCCCAGTGGCCAGATGGAGTTCAGCCAGCAGGACTTCATCAATTACGACCAGCGCACTCGGCGTTGGGATTATTACCGGGTGATTACCCCTGAGCGTTTGGAATATCTGTCGTCGGGCGAGGAGCGTTTCTGATGCGCGGGTTTGATGTTGCTCGGGGGCTGGCGGTGCTGGTGTTGGCGCTGTGGCTGTTGCCGGCGCAGGCGTCCCATGGGGTGTATGAGGGGACCTTGGGCAAGCAGGCGATTGTCTTGACCCTGGGCAGCCAGAATGCCGTGTATCAGGGCACCTATGCCTATCAGCGCTATCGCACGCCGATCCGCCTCAAGCCGACCTTCAGCTACAGCAACAAGACGCTGGCCATGGATGAGCTGGACGAGCAGGGCTTGCCGGTGGCGCGTCTGCAGTTCAATGACTTGCTGAACTCCCGCCAGCAGGAGCAGGTGCGCGGCACCTGGACCAGTTATCGCACGGGCAAGACGTTGCCCATTGCGCTGAAGCTGGTGGGCCTGGTGGATTCGGATCGCTCGTGGCCGCAGCCGGTCACCACGCTGCTGCAGAGTGCTTCCACTAAACGCTGGTATTTCCAGGTGCCGATGCCGGGCAATGATCAGCGGATCACGACGGTGGAGGTGATGGACAAGGCCACCGGCAAGTTGCTGCAGAGCCTGGCGGTTGCGGCGCCAGGGTGTCGCAACCTGGGGGTGGATACCTTGCAGGTGCAGGGTGAGGGGGAGCAGGTGCGGATTGGCTTTCAGGACTGCAAGTTGCCGTGGTTTGCGTGGAATGCGGGCAGTGGGCGGTTTGAGCCGTTGCCTTGAGGCAGGGGATGGAAGCGTTGGGTAATGGAACAAGGATCAGGTGTTGAACGTGGAAACTGTGGAGCCCCGTATGGATGACAAGCAATCCCCTGTGCTGATCCAGGTGTACATGGCCGATGACGGTGGCGCCGTTCGCGAGGAATTGCTGGCGCGACGCATCGATGAGCATACCTACGAGTTGCTGTCCTCGCCGGGCCTGGCGCAGAACCTGGCGCGGGGCGATATCGTTTCAATCCGCAATCCCGATGCCCCGGCGCAAGTGCTGCGCCGGGGCGGGAATTTCTGCATTCAGATCTATGCCGATTACATTGATCCGGCGGTGATCAGTGCGCTTGAAAACGAGGTCGCTGGTGAACTGAGCGGAACCCTGGATGTGCTGTTCGAGGGGAACCTGTCATTCGCTGTTCCCGCGAGGAATGGCATGGACCGTATCAATGCGGTGTTCGATCGCTTCCGCGAGCAAACCGGGATCGAGTGGTACTACGCCAATGTCTATAAAAACCTCGATGACGATGAGGACGAGACGCTGTTGAACTGGTGGTTGGACGTGTGATCATCCTTGGGGCTGCCGCCAGAGCGACCAAGTAACCGACCAAGTAACCGATCAAGCAGGTTGGCAGCTTCGAGTCGCCGCAGAGTGATGCACCTAGACTTACCACGGCTCTCTTGAGGACACCTTCGCCGGTAACCCGGCTCCGACCCCGTAAGGCAAATCTGTATTTTCGGTAAGCAGTGGCTGCCCTCGATGATTGCGGCCACCCTCGGTGATGAGTAGATCAAACGTCCACCCCTTGCGATGCCTGGTTGCGGCAGGGGTATTGGTCTTTCCAGCGCCAGCAGGTTGTGTCGGACGAATGCCTGTCTGTTCGTCTGTACGGCCTTGCCGTAGATGGTGGAGCCATGTATGCCGTCATCGAAACCGAGGTCTTCAAGCGTTACGCCGAGCCGATCTGGAATGACACCGAGCGCTTGGAATTCATCACCTGGTTGGTCGCAGACCCATGGGTTGGAGACGTCATCCCCGGTGCCGGAGGGCTGCGCAAGGTGCGCTGGTCGTGCAGTGGCATCGGCAAGCGCGGTGGCACACGGGTCATCTACTACAACTTGCTTTCGGAAGGTCTTATTTGGTTGCTGATCGTCTACACCAAGGCGAAGTTAGACAACCTGCCCATGGGCTTTCTGAATCAATTGAAAGAGGAAATCAGGCATGGACCATGAACTGCAGCAGTTTCAGAAGGATTTGCTGACTTCGGTGGGCCAGATGAAAGCCGGCAAGGCGGCGCGTGCAACGGTGGTAAAACTGTCCGGGGCGGCAGAGGCCCGGGCTAAGGTGGGGCTCTCTCAGAGTGCGTTCGCCACGCTGTTGGGGGTCAGCCTGCGTACACTGCAGGATTGGGAGCAAGGCCGGCGCCAGCCGACAGGCGCGGCTCAAACGCTGCTGCGTGTGGCCAGCCAGTACCCTGAAGCCTTGCGGGCTTTGCAGCCGGTTTGATGGCGAGTAGACCAGGCGCTGACAAGCCGGTCTTGATGACCGGCTTTTTTGTGTATGCCTGACAGATTCGCATAGTCACTGGTTTGCCTGCGAGGGTGTCCTTGAGACTGCCTTCGCCGGCAAGCCGGCTCCTACGGGAGAGGTAGGAAGGGGCCGTCTGCCTTAGAAGTTCACCGAAGCACTCAACCGTGCCGTCAGCGGCGCGCCCTGGAACAGGTAGTCGTCGCCCATGTATTCCCCGGCATCGCGCCAGTAGCGTTTGTCGAACAGGTTGTCCACGGTCAGGCGGAACACGGTGTCGTAGCCATCAATGCGGGTGCTGTAGCGGCTGCCGATGTTGAAGATGGCGTAGGCGCCGGTGGCGACGTTGCCCTGGCGGTCGGCGTATTTGCTGGCGCTGTATTGCATGCCGCCCAGCAGGGCCAGGCCGTCGAGCCAGGGCAGGGCGTAGTCGCCTTGGAGGCTGGCCCGCAGGCGGGGGACGTTGAGGCTTTGGTGGCCTTCGTAGGCCGGGGTGCCGCTGCCCTCGACCCGGGAGCGGATCGCCGCGACGCTGGCGGCAATCTGCAGGCGCTGGGTGGCCCAGCCGTTGGCGGAGAGCTCCAGGCCGGTGTTCTTTTGCTGGCCCTGCTGGACGTAGGTGAAACCGCCGGAGGCATCGGGGCGCGAGTACTGGTAGGCCTGGCGCATCTGGAACAGGGCGGCGGTAAAACTCATGCGCTGCCAGTCGTATTTGATCCCGGTTTCAATTTGGCGCGAGACGGTGGGGGCCAGGGTGTCGCTACTGTTACTGGCGAACCAGGGCGCCTGACCACCCAGGCTCAGGCCCTTGCTGTATTGGGTGTATAGCGACAGTTCGCTGATCGGTTTGTAGATCAGCGCCGCTTGGGGCAGGAACATGTAGCGCTGGGTGTGACGATTGCGCACGCCGTCCTTGTCGAAGCTTTCTTCGTCGAGGCGTACTTCGCGTCCGCCGAGGACGGTCTGCCACTGTTCGTTGAAGCTGATGCGATCGCTGAGGAACAGGCCGTATTGGCGGCTGTCGAGGCGTTTGTGGGAGTCCTTGAGGGCTCCATCAAAGCGCGAAAAGTTGTCCGGGTCGCTGTTGATGTTGCCGCTGCCGATCATCTCGTTGATGGACTCGCGCCGTTCCACCACTCGACGGAACGCACTGGTCCCCACCGTCAACTCATGGCCCAGGCCCGCGGCATCGAAACGACCATTGAGCAGCGCCTGTACTTCATCGTTGCGCCGGGTGTCGTCGGGGCTGCGGAAGTCGTAGATGTCGTAGTTGCCTTCCGGGCTGAAGTGGTTGGGCACCTTGATGCCGGCACAGCTGGGAGAACCGTAGCAACCCCAGGCAAACGAGCTGTAGTCGTCGATCACCACCTTGCTGCGCGACGCACTGAGGTTGCCCTTCCAGTCGTCGTTGAAGCGGTATTCGAAGTTGCCGCCGATGTTCAGCGATTCATTGGCCACAGGCTTCGACCCGCTCTGATGCCCCAGGAGCTTTTTCGGTGAGGCGTGGTGGGGCAGGCTGGTGCCGCCCAGTAGCTGATAGCCCGGTGCCGAGCGCTGCTGCTTGTTCTGGTATTCGACATCCAGTTGCAGCAGGGCGTTGGGGCTGATGTTCCAGTCCAGGGCCAGGGAGGCGAAGTCGCGCTGGCCGTTGGTGTGCTCGACGTAGGAGTGCAGGTCTTCATGGGCCAGGTTGGCGCGCAGGCCGAACTGCTGTTCGCTGCCAAACCAGCCGCCGACATCGGTGGCCAGGTAGCCGCTGCCGCGATCGTCGGTGGCGACGGTCACCGAGCGGATATCCGTGGGCCGCTTGGTCACGTAGTTGATCAGGCCTCCCGGTTCGCTGACACCGCTTTGCAGGCCGGAAAGGCCCTTGAGCAGTTCCACCCGCTGCTTGTTTTCCAGGGCCACGTTCTGCTCGCCGGTGATGGTGCGGTTGTTGATCTTGTAGTTGCTGGCGGCGTTCAGCGAGAAGCCGCGCACCTCGAAGTTCTCGTAGTAGCCCACCGGCGCGTAGCTCTGGCCCACCGAGGCGTCGTTCTTCAGCACGTCGCTGAGCAACCGGGCCTGCTGGTCGAGGATCATGTCTTCATTGATCACGCTGATGGCGGCCGGGGTGTCCAGCAGCGGCGTTTCGCTGAAGCCGCCCACCGACGCACTGTCGCTCTGGTAGCCGGAAGGCGCTTGCGTGCTGATGGTCTGGGTTGGCAGTTCGGTGGCGGCGTTGGCCACGGCGTGGCTGCCGGCCAGCAGCAGGCCCAGGGTCAGGCGATGGCCGGGTAAGCCGACGCTGAGGACGGATGAGCGGGACGTCGGGGGAGCGGGGGGCATGAATTTTCCTTGAGGGCACCACAGCCAGCAGCGTAAGGCCGGGCAGGCCCTTGAAGCAGCGGGTGGGCTTGGGCAGTAGCGGGGCAGCGCAGCGGGTATCCGGTTTACAGGCGGCTATTGCAGGTTCGCAGCATCGGACGGGCGCCATCATACAAGCTGTGGCGAGAGGGTAAAGGCACAGGGCCGGCTGGCCGCACTGGCGGATGCCGGCCCTGATGGTTGGAACAGGCTGGGCTACGAGGTGGGCTGATCGGAATTCATCTGCAGGGATTCGATCTGCTGTTCCAGGGATTCGATCTTGCCCAGCAGGATAGTGATGAGCTTTTCGTCGTGGCCTCGGGCGTCGGAGGCGACCAGGGACTTTTCCAGGCGGTCGACGATTTCGTGGTTCATGCTGCGGTTTTCCTGCTTGGCGATGCGCTTGACTTGGGTGTGAAGCTCACCAGGCAGGCGAACAATGAACTTTTGGGCGGGGGCGCACATGCCGGACCTCGGGTGATATCAAAAAGAAACATCATAGAAAGGTCGGGGCAGGCAGGGCTTCAAGAAAATTCTGAAAAAACAGTAGGATCGGGCTTGGTTTCGCCGAGCAGGCTTGGCCATCCGCCGGGTCGAATCTGGGCATTGCGCCGCATAAATCCAGGCCGCTCAATCAAGAGCCGGGGGAGAGGGCGCCAGCCCCCTCTCGCCACCGTTGAATGTCCGTTTGCAACAAGGCCTCTGGCCGATGGCTGAGGCCCTGTGCCCGGCGTCAACGCCGATCCAACCACACCGTCTGCGCGTTGCAGAACTCGCGCACGCCGAAGTGCGACAGTTCGCGCCCGAAGCCGCTTTTCTTCACCCCGCCGAAGGTCACCCGAGGGTCGCTGGCGCTGTAGCCGTTGATGAACACGCCGCCGGTTTCCAGTTCGTCGGTCATCTGCCGGGCCCGCTCCAGGTCCTGGGTGAAGATCGTCGCGGTCAGGCCGAACTCGCTGTCGTTGGCCAGTGCCAGGGCGTGCTCGGCATCCCGGGCGCTGATGATGGCGGCCACCGGGCCGAACAGTTCCTGCCTGAAGGCGGTCATCTGCTCGGTGACGTTGGCCAGCACCGTGGGCTGATAGTAGTTGCCAGCGCCTTCGACCTTGTCGCCGCCCAGCAGCAGGGTGGCGCCTTCGGCCAGGGTCGCCTGGACCTGCTCGTGCAGCTCATCGCGCAGGTCGAAGCGGGCCATGGGGCCGATGTAGGTGTCGCTCGCCAGTGGGTCGCCCATCACCAGGGCGCGGGTGACTGCGACGAATTTGCGGGTGAACTCCGCGACCACCCCTTGCTCGATGATCAGGCGCTTGGCGGCGGCGCAGACCTGGCCGGTGTTCTGGTAGCGGCCGATCACCGCGGCCTTGACCGCTTCGTCGAGGTCGGCGTCGTTGAGCACGATAAAGGGATCGGAGCCGCCCAGCTCCAGTACGCATTTCTTCAGCGCGGCACCGGCCTGGGCGCCGATGGCGATGCCGGCGCGCACGCTGCCGGTCAGGGTCACGGCGGCGATTCGGCGGTCGGCGATGGCGCGGGACACGCCGTCCGGGGTGACGTTGAGCAGCTCGAACACGCCTTCAGGGAAACCGGCGCGCTGCATGACGTCCAGCAGCAGGTAGGCACTGCCCATGACGTTCGGCGCGTGCTTGAGCACGTAGGTATTGCCCGCCAGCAGCGCCGGCACCGCGCCGCGCAGCACTTGCCAGATCGGGAAGTTCCACGGCATCACCGCCAGCAGCGGGCCCAGGGGGCGGTACTCGATGTGTGCCTTGTTGTTTTCCACCAGGGTCGCTTCCGGGGCCAGCATGGCTGGGCCGTGCTCGGCGTACCACAGGCACAGCTGGGCGCATTTTTCGATTTCGCCGCGGGCCTGGGGCAGGGGCTTGCCCATTTCCTGGCTGATCATGCGTGCCATGGCTTCGCTGTTGTCCCGCAGGGCTTGAGCCAGGGCGTTCAGATGGCTGGCGCGTGCGGCGACGCTCTGGCGTTTCCACTGGGCGAAACCCGCGGCGGCGCGCTCCAGGGTGGCGTCGGTTTCAGCCTCGGACTGGTAGGGGTAGGCGCCGATCTGCTCGCCGCTGGCCGGGTTGATCGACAAGGCGTGGGTGTGGCTGGAAACAAGGCTCATGGCACCGTCCTGCTCGGGTGGGAATGACGGCAGGTTACGGCGCTGGCTCTTTGCTGAAAACTGAATAATATTGAGCAGGTCGTTCACGTTTGGAGAATGCTGTGGATCTGGTCCAGTTGGAAATCTTCAAGGCCGTTGCCGAGCAGGGCAGCATCAGCGCTGCGGCGCAATTGATCCACCGGGTGCCGTCGAACCTGACCACGCGGATCAAGCAACTGGAGCAGGACCTGGGGGTGGAGCTGTTTATCCGCGAGAAGAGCCGCCTGCGCCTGTCGCCGGCTGGGTGGAACTTCCTCGACTACGCCCGGCGCATTCTCGACCTGGTGGCCGAAGCGCGCCTGACCGTGGCCGGCGAGGAACCTCAGGGGCCGTTTGCCCTGGGCTCGTTGGAAAGCACGGCGGCGGTGCGCATCCCGGCCTTGCTCGCGGCGTACAACCAGCAATACGCCAAGGTCGAGCTGGACCTGTCCACCGGCCCCTCGGGGACCATGATCGAAGGCGTGCTGTCCGGGCGTCTGGTGGCCGCGTTCGTCGACGGCCCGGTGCGCCACCCGGCCCTGGAAGGGCTGCCGGTGTTCGAGGAAGAGATGGTGCTGATCGCGCCCCTGGGGCATGCGCCGATTACCCGGGCGCGGGAGGTCAATGGCGAAAGCATCTACGCCTTTCGCGCCAACTGCTCCTACCGCCATCACTTCGAAAGTTGGTTCACCCAGGACGCGGCGGTGCCGGGCAAGATCCACGAGATGGAGTCCTACCACGGCATGCTGGCCTGCGTCAGCGCCGGCGCCGGGCTGGCACTGATGCCCCGCAGCATGCTGGAAAGCATGCCCGGTTGCGCCACGGTGAGCGTTTGGCCGCTGTCCCCGCGCTTTCGCTTCCTGCGCACCTGGCTGGTCTGGCGGCGCGGTACCGTGTCCCAGAGCTTGAGCAGTTTTGTGAAGTTGCTGGAAGAGCGGGGCGCGGTGCTGGCTGAGGTTTGAGGGGAGCGATGTTCAACGCCTGCTCAAGGCCAAGCGAGCCGCAAACAGTACGAAGATCACCCCTGTGGTGCGGTCCATCCACTGGATCACCTTTTCCCGCTGCAGCACACCCGCCAGGGGCCGGGTGGCGGCAATCAGCAGCAGCGACCAGACCAGCCCCAGCACCACGTGAATGCTCACCAGGCCAAAGGTCCACAGCACCAGTGGCTGCCCCTGGGGAATGAACTGCGGCAAAAAGGACACGTAGAAGATCCCCACCTTGGGGTTGAGCACGTTGCCCAGCAGGCCCTTGAGAAACCAGTTGGCCCCGGGTTTTTCAGCGGTGCCAGCGGGGGCAAAGGTGCGGCGCGGGCGCAACAGCATGTTCAGCCCCAGCCAGGCGAGGTAGGCGGCGCCGCAGTACTTCAACAGATTGAAGGCCAGCTCCGACACCGCAATCAGGGCCCCCAGGCCGAAGGCCACGGCCGCACCCCAGAGCAGGCAACCGGCGTTGATCCCCAGCGCCGCGCGTAGGGCCTGGCGTTTGCCTTCCACAGTGGCGGTGCGCAGCACCAGGGCGGTGTCCAGGCCCGGGGTCAGGGTCAGCAGGGTGGCGGCCAGGGTGAAGGCCAGGAGATTCTCGGTGATCGACATGGGGCAGGTTTCGACGTGAGGTTGCGGGCAGGTTAACAGGCCACGAGCACCGCCGCTTGTGCTGTTTCAAGCACCGGGCGAGTCCTGACTGAAACGCCGATCAGCCATAGAGGTCGGCCAGTTTGAAGGCCCAATCAGCGCTCAGCGCGATGACCTCCAACAGCATGTGCAGCAGTATCGGGACCAACACTGCGCCACTGGCTATGCGCGCGATAGCAAGCACACAGCCACAGGCAAAAAGCAGGGCGATGGACGTCCAGTTGTCGTACTGGGTGTGGAACCCGGCAAAAATGGCCGACGTCGCGATCACGGCAATCCATTTCCAGAGCTGGCTGTTCTCATACGGAAACAGCCGCAGCAGGTAATGGCGGAAATACAGTTCTTCGAGAATCGGTGGCAGCACAATCAGTGAGGCGACTTTGATCAGGGTTTGCCGTGTGTCGAGCCCCGTCAGCAATTCGTTCATGAATGCTTCTTGAGGCAGCGAAATAAACATGATGATGACGCCACACAGGGCATAGAGCGCGATGAGGCATAGCGCGCCCATTTTTAATGGCTGGATGAATGTTCGCCCGCGCAACTGCGCGGCCAGGCCGGAACGGTACTGGATGGCGAACAGGATGGACAGGGAGAGGGCGGCAGCACCACTGATGATGACGAACACCAGATAACTCTGCATCACGGTCGGCATCAGCAGGATGCCGGGTACTCCCGACAGGATGTACAACAGGGTCGCCAGAATGAACAGGCCGACCCTGGGAAAGAACCGGTAGGTAGAACGCTCAGGGGCGCAGACCCCAGGTGGGGAAAACAGATGAGTCACAGTCACTCCATGAATGTGGGATAAGCGGGGCGGCATAGTGCCACTGTCGGCGGTCGCCGGGAACCGCTTTCAGATGGCACTTGCAAAGGGCATTCAGCCTTTGCGCTTGACCAACGCCAGGTACACCCCCGAGCCTTTCCCGGGTTCTATGTAGTTCGCGCCGTCCAGGTCGGCTATCCGGGTTGGTCTCATCACCAGTTCCAGCTCCGGCGCGCCTTCGTACCATTCGTTGTTGTCGTTCAGTCCTCTTTCGAAGGCATCGAGAAATGCCTGGCAACTGTCGAACTGGCCATAGCTGTAGTTGCCTTGCTGGTCGCTGTAAAAGCGTGAGTAGCTCAGCAGCACGATGCCCCAGCGCTCGATGCGCTCACCGGGACTGGTGCGGGGGATCTGCTTGACCAGGTCCTTGCGGATTTCCCAGGTCTTGTAATAGGCATTCTTGTTGTTGTGCACCACCTTGAACTCGATGGCGGTCGAGGGCTGTTCGCCGTAGCTGTCCTCGACCCAGATATCCACCTTGCGTCGTTCTGCGGCGATCAGCCAGCGCGGCACGTTGCTGCGCGCAACGCTGATGTTGCAGGGACGGTAGTCGTCGCGTTGATCCAGCAGGCCGCCGAGATCGAATTGTTCGCGGTGGATGTCCAGCAATGCCGCTGATTCCAGGCTCAGCCACAGTTCCGGAGCAGTGGTGACCATGATGGATTTGAGGATGCGCTGGCGTTCGTCTTTTTTCAGGTGATTGAGCAGCAGCTCGGTAAAGCCGGGAACGAAGGACATGGGATCTCCTTATCAGGTCCGAATAGGTGGAGCGGTGAGGTGGATACCTATCTGTAGGAGCGAGCTTGCTCGCGATGGCTTCGACAGCGCTGCAGGTTCCCTGTGAGCGCGGGTTATCGTTGAGGTTCTTCGCGAGCAAGCTCGCTCCTACAGGGGCCGCCGGTGTTCAGTATGGGACGCGAGGTTCAGGGATGCCCAGTTGCTGTTGCCGGGCCTCGATCTGTTGGTCCACGGCGCGTTTGCCGCTGTGCAGCTTCAGGTGCTGCACGCTGGCCGGCAGTTGTGTGTCGAGCAGGGTCAGCAGATCTATCTGTGGGGTCTTGATCAGGCGCAGGTCGGCGATGGTCGAGCTGTGCAGGTGGTTGATCGCTCCCAGGCTCTTCAGGTTGATCAGGCTCAGCTTGCGCAGCTGCGGCGCACCGCCGAGGTCCAGTTGGCCGAGTTGCGCCTGGTCCTCGATCTTCAGCACTTCAAGCTGTGGAAAGCCATCCAGGTCCAGGCGGTTGAGGCCGCGGACCCGCAGGATGTCCAGTTCCTTAACGTACGGGTTGCGCAGTTCCGGCATGCCCTCGCGGCTGCCGAAGCTCACCGACAGGCTGTGCAGGCCGGACATGCCGGCCACCATGCCCAGGGGCGTCTTGGCCGGCATGCGGTGCAGGTCCAGGTGGCTGATGCCCGGGCATTGGCTGAGCACGTCCAGGTGATGGCTTTGCACACTGAGGGACAGGCTGTGCAGCTCGGGCATGGCGGCTAGCGGTGCCAGGTCGATGGCGGGGCCCTTGTCCAGGGAGAGCCGCAGTTGTTGCAGGTGCTTGAGGTTGGGCAGGGCCAGCAGCCCGGGCAGGTTGGCGCTGATCACCTGCAGGGCAAATTCCCGAAGCAGGGGCAGGCTGCCAATAGCCTCGTAATGCTCCAGGGCATCGAGGCAATCCAGGCTCAGGGACTGGACATGGGGCAGGGCCAGCAACACCCGGGCATCGAACGCGCTACCCGGGTAATGGCTATAGAAACGCACATTGAGGCGCTCGCCGAAACGGGCGCAGAGTGTGTCGAGCTGACTCAGCAGTTCGCCGTCGTACTGCTCGGCCTTGGCGAACTGGACGATGACCTGGGCCTGGTCATCGGCCTCCAGGCGGGCGCTAACCTGCGGTTCCAGGTCGGCTTGGCTGGGGGCTTGAATTCGATGGGGAAACATCAGCGGTCCTTGATGATTTTCGCCGCGGCATCATGCCATTGCACAATCCTCACGGCCATCGACCCGGCCAACTGCCGGGCCGCCCGGCAGCCAAGGTCATGGGTCGACCTGGCCCATCAGTTCGGCCACCGATTCCGGGCGCTTGGCATAACGCTGGGCCAGCACCGCGCAGACCATCAGCTGGATCTGGTGGAACAGCA
Source organism: Pseudomonas sp. TKO26 (assembly GCF_003225665.1). Classification (NCBI taxonomy): domain Bacteria; kingdom Pseudomonadati; phylum Pseudomonadota; class Gammaproteobacteria; order Pseudomonadales; family Pseudomonadaceae; genus Pseudomonas; species Pseudomonas sp. TKO26. The sequence continues at coordinate 151,876 of NZ_QKLN01000006.1, read as the reverse complement.
TCAAGGGCAGAATCAGCACGCCCAGGGTGCTGCCGGCGAACAGCACCTGGGCCATGGGCACGCCGGTAGCCAGGCTCTTTTTCGAGCCGCAGAACAAAATGGTGATGCGGTCTTCCTGATTGAAACCGAACAGCTTGCCGAGAAAGCTCGACGCCAGCAGCACCAGGGCCAGCAGGATGCAGCAGGCCACCACCAGACCGCCCAGTTCCCACAGCGGGATCTGGTGCCAGATGCCTTCGTTCACCGCCTCGCTGAAGGCGCCATAGACCACCAGCAGGATCGAGCCCTGGTCGACGAAACGCAGCCAGTGCTTGTTGCGCCCGACCCAGGCGCCGATCCAGCGCCGGGCGATCTGCCCGGCGATAAAGGGCAGCAACAGTTGCACGCTGATCTTGATGATCGCATCCAGGGTCGAGCCGCCATCGCCGTGCACGTTCAGCAACAGGGTCACCAACAGCGGAGTGAGGAAGATCCCGAACAGGCTCGACGCCGCAGCGCTGCAGATGGCCGCCGGAATGTTGCCCCGGGCCAGGGAGGTGAAGGCGATCGCCGATTGCACCGTGGCCGGCAGGGCGCACAGGTAGAGCATGCCCAGGTACAGGTCGTTGCCCAACAGCGGCGACAGCAGTGGCTTGAGCGCCAGGCCCAGCAGCGGGAAGAGGATGAAGGTCAGGCTGAACACCAGCAGGTGCAGGCGCCAGTGGCCGGCCCCGGCAATGATCGCCTCGCGCGAGAGCTTGGCGCCGTGGAGGAAGAACAGCAGGCCGATGGCGAGGTTGGTCAGCCAGCCGAAGCCCACCGCGACCGCGCCGCTGGCGGGTAGCAGGCTGGCCAGCAGCACCACGCCGATCAGGGTCAGGGTGAAGTTGTCGGGCAAAAGACGGGAGCGAGTCATAGCGGTTTCATCCGGGGGTTGCCAAGTGCAGTGGGGCGACTCTAACGTGGCTGCGCTTTACCGACTAACGCCAAGGAGCCCATTAATGCCGCCTAAAGGACATGAAAAGATCGTCCGCCGCAGTATTCCCGGGCTGCCGAGCCTGCCGCGACCGGTGTACGGGCGCACCGAATCCTTGCCCAACCGGGCCCTGACCCGGCGCCACAGCCACCCCTGGGTGCAGTTGTCTTATGCGATTGCCGGCGTGCTGGAGATCCAGACCAGTGACGGACGCTTTGTCGCCCCGCCGCAGCGCGCGGTGTGGATTCCCGCCGGCGTACCGCACCGGGTGTTCAGCTCGCCCCGCACCGAAATGCGCAGCCTGTACCTGGATTGCAGCGTTACCACTTGGGCTGCGACAGACAGCTGCCAGGTGCTGGCGGTCAGCAGCCTGCTGCGCGAGCTGATCCGCGCCTTCAGCGAACTGCCGGTGGAGTATGTCGAGAACAGCGCCGACGGGCGCCTGGCCCAGGTGCTGCTGGACCAGTTGGCCGCTGCGCCGCAGCTGGACCTGATGCTGCCGCTACCCCTGGACCCGCGGTTGCGCACGATCTACCGCAGCCTGCAGGCACATCCGGAGCAGGCGACCACCCTGGGCCAGTGGGGCCAGAAGCTCGGGGTCACGGAGAAGACCCTCAGTCGCCTGTTTCTCAAGGACACCGGGCTGACCTTTCGCGCCTGGCGCCAGCGCCTGCGTCTGCTCGGCGCGCTGACCCCGCTGGAGCAGGGCGAGCGGGTCACCGATGTGGCCCTGGCCTGCGGCTATGACTCGACCTCGGCGTTCATCGCCGCGTTTCGCCAGCAGTTCGATGCCACACCGGGTGAATTCTTCCGTGATTTATGACGGCTGGCTGCCAATTCCTCCGCTGCCACAGGTTGCGAATGTGCGACGAAGCGACGCCGGGCAGGCGTCGAGGATTGTCAGGACGCGGGTAGGGGGCTGCTGCGCAGCCCATCGCAGCCTGCGGCAGCGGCTACAGAGTGCGGTCCTCAGGTTCTTGATGGGCGCAGCAGTTCGATCTGCTCCGGCGGCACCAGGGTGCGCAGCCTTTTGTACAAGGCCCGGGTTTCCAGCAGGTTCCAGATCCGCAGCAGGGTTTCCAGGGCGTCCAGCGGCTTGCTGATGAAGTCCCGCGCGCCCAGGGCCAGGGCCCGCAGGCGGGTGTCGCGGGTGGCGTCGGCGGTGAGCACCAGGATCGGCAGGTAGTCGTGGGCCGGGATCCGCCGGTTGAGCTGTTCGAGCACGGCAAAGCCATCGAACTCGGGCATGTGCAGGTCGAGGATCACCAGGTCCGGCTCGAAGCTGTTGAACAGCTCCAGGGTGCGCAGTGGTTGGGTGCTGCTCAGGACGTTGTGCAGGCCTTCGCGGGCCAGCAGCTGCTCCATCAGGTCAAGGTTGGGGCGCTGGTCATCAATGATGAGGATGCGCATATCGGCACTCATAGGGGCTCCGCTAGACAGGCATCGAGGTGGGCGAGGAACACCGGGATGTGGATCGGTTTGCTCAGGATCGCCGTGGCCCCGGCCTCGCGCAGGGCGCGCTGGGTCGGTTCGCTGGCATCGGCGGTGATCATCAGGATCGGCGTGCTGGCGGTGCTGCTGGAGGCTCGTAGCCGTTGCAGCACTTCCAGGCCTTGCAGGTCCGGCAGGTGGACGTCCAGCAGGATCATCTGCGGCGCGTGCTGGCGCGCCAGGTCCAGGCCCATCTGGCCTTGCATGCTCGACAGCAACTGAATGCCGGGGCGTCGTTGCAGCAGGGTTTCGATCAGCGCCAGGCTTTGCAGGTTGTCCTCAATGCACAGCACCTTGCCCTGGTAACGGCTGGCGGCCTGTACTGCGGCTGGCGCTAGTGCCGGGGCCGTGCAGGCGGCGACCGCAGGTGCGTCGGGCAGGCTCACGTAAGGCAATTCCAGGGTGAAGCGGCTGCCGCTGCCGGGCGTGCTGTGCACGCTCAGGCTGCCCTCCATCATTTCCAGCAGGCTCTTGCTCAGTGCCAGCCCCAGGCCGGTGCCTTCGACCCTGGGGTCGGCGTCCAGGCGTTCGAACGGTTTGAACAGCAACTCCAGGCGATGGGCTGCGATCCCGGCGCCGGTGTCGATCACGCTCAGGCGCAGGCGCGACTGCTCGATTGTCACTTCAATGCTGACCCGGCCACCCGCGCGGTTGTACTTGATGGCATTGGACAGCAGGTTCAGCAGGACCTGGATCAGCCGCTGGCGATCGGCAATCACCCCGCTGTCGGCGGGCAGTTCCGGCAAGACGCTGAGCTGGATGCCGGCATCGGTGGCCATCGGCGACACCAGGGTCAGGGCCTCATGCAGCACCGCCGCCAGGGGCATGGGTTCGACGTTCAGCGGCAGGCGCCCGGCTTCGATGCGGGCAATGTCCAGCACCTCGTTGATCAGCCCCAGCAGGTGCTGGCCGGCCCGCAGGATATGCCCCACCTGAGGCCGCTGGCCGGCGCTGGAGTCCATGTCCAGCAGTTGGGCGAAGCCGAGGATGGCATTGAGCGGGGTGCGCAGTTCGTGGCTCATGCGCGAGAGGAACTCGCTCTTGGCACGGCTGGCGCTTTCGGCTTCTTCGCGGGCGGTGCCCAGGGCGATTTCCGCGGCGCGGCGGTCGGTGATGTCCCGGGTGATCTTGGAAAACCCCCGCAGGGCGCCGCTGGCATCGTATTGCGCGGTGATCACCACGCTGGCCCAGAAGCGGCTGCCGTCCTTGCGGCAGCGCCAGCCTTCTTCCATGTAGTGGCCGTTGGCGGTGGCTTCGCGCAGGGCCATGTCCGGGTGCTGCGGGCATTCTTCCGGCAGGTAGAACAGGGAGAAGTGACGGCCGATGATTTCCTGGTCGCGGTAGCCCTTGATCCGTTCGGCGCCGAAGTTCCAGGTGGTGACCATGCCGGCGGTGTCCAGGGCGAAGATCCCGTAGTCCTTGACCCCTTCGATGATCAGCCGCAGGCGTTCCTCGTTGTCGCGCAGGGCGCGCTCGCGTTCGGCCAGCAGTTGCCCGGCCTCCACCAGGCGCGTGCCCAGCTGGCCAATCTCGTCCAGCTCCGGGGCTTGTGGCAGCAGGGGTTGGCCCAGGGCCAGGCGCTGGGCGTTGCCCTGGACCTGCTGCACCCGGGTGACGATGCCGCGCGACAGCAACAGTACCGCGACGATGGCGCCGAACAGCCCGCAACCGGCGGCCAGCAGGGTGGCGAACAGCAGGCGCATGCGGGTCGCCGCCGCGGCCGCGGTGCGCTCGGCCAGCAGCGCGTCCTCGTGGATGCGCATGGCGCTGATCTGCTCACGCAGCACGTCCAACACCTGTTTGTTGTCGATGAGGATCGCGGTCACGGTGGCGCTGTCGTCGCGGCTGCCGTTGCGCAGGGCCACCAGGCCTTCGAGCTTGGTCTGGATCAGCGGGGTGATGCTGTGCAGGTACTCACGCATGCGTGCGTCGCGCACATTGTGGTCCAGGCGTTGCAGGGCCGCTTCGATCTGCGGGCGGGCCTGGAGGTAGGTGGGCAGGAAATCCTCGCTGCGGGTCAGCAAGTAACCGCGCACGCTGGCCGCGGCCTCGGCCAGCAGGGTGTGCACGGTCTGGATATCGCCCTGCACCAGCAGCACCCGGCGCACGTCCTCTTCGGCGCGGGCGGTCTGGCGTTCGGCGCTGTAGATCAGCACCAGGGACAGCAGCAGGATCACCAGGGGCAGGGAGATTACCACCAGCGCCTTGCCGCGCAGCGGCAGGTCGGCCCAGCGTCGGGCGCTGCGCAGGTTCATGGCCACTGCCCGCTGGGCTGGGCCACCAGCCCCAGGGCGATGCCGCGCACCGCCGCCTGGGTGCGGTCGGAGGCGCCGAGCTTGCCGATCACCCGCTCGACGTGGGCCTTGGCGGTGCCGGTGGTGATGCCGAGCTTTTCGCCAATCTCGCGGTTGCTGAAGCCGCCGGCCACCAGCCCCAGCACCTGGCGCTCGCGGGCGGTCAGGGCCTGGGCCTGGGGCAGCTGGCCGCTGCCGCGTTCGGTCATGCGTCGCAGCAGGCGCGCACTGACCGCGCTATTGAGGGCCTCCTCGCCCTGGGCCACCCGTTGCAGAGCGCCGATCACTTCGTCGCGGCTAGCGTCTTTCAACAGGTAGCCCACGGCGCCGGCGGTCATGGCCGCTTCCAGGTGGTCGGGGCTGTCGTCCATGGTGAAGATCACCACCTTGACCTCGGGCTGGCGCTGCTGCAGAAGGCGCGCGGCCCCCAGGCCGTTGAGCCGGGGCATGCGGATGTCGAGGATGGCGATGTCCGGGCGCAATTGCTCGCACAGGGCCAGGGCCTCTTCACCGTCCCTGGCCTGGCCCACCACCTCGAACTCCGGATTGCCCGCCAGCAGGGCGACGAAGCCGGTGCGGGTCACTTCATGATCGTCCGCCAGGACCAGGCGTATCAGGCTACTCATGGCGTTTGCTCCAAGGGTTGCACGGGCACGCTGGCGAGCAGGCGGGTGCCGCTGCCGGGCTGGCTCTCGCAGCTGAAGTGGCCGCCCAGCAGATGGGCGCGCTCGTGCATGGCGACCTGACCCAGTTGATCGGCCAGCGGGGCCGGCGAGCTGATGAAACCGCAACCGTCGTCGCTGACCCCGAGCAGCGCCTGGCCGCCTTCCAGGGCCAGGCTCAGGTGCACCTGGGAGGCCCGGGCGTGCTTGAGGATGTTGTTGATGGCTTCCTGGGCGATGCGGAACAGGGCGATTTCCACGGCATCGGGCAGGCGCTCTGGCGCGCGCTGCCCCCAGTACACCAGCAGGCCGGCGTCGCGCAGGCGGTCGGCCTCGCGGTCAATGGCCCGCAGCAGGCCGAAGTCGTCGAGCACATGGGGGCGCAAGCCGCCGATCAATTGCCGGCCTTCACCGACGCAACCCTGGGCCAGTTGCAGGATGGTCTGCAGGTCCTGGTGCAGCTCGGCGGGCAACGGCGGACAGCGCCCGGCAAAGCCCTGCAGGCGCTGATGGAGTCCGGCCAGGGTTTGCGCCAGGCCGTCGTGCAGGTCATAGGCGACCCGCTTGCGTTCGTCTTCCTGGGCACTGAACAGGCGCTGCACCAGTTCCGACATGCTGCGCTCACGGGCTTGCAGGTCGCGCAGCAGGCGCTGGTTTTCCAGGTGTGCCGCCAGCAGGGTCGCCAGCAGTTGCAGGGATTCCAGGTCTTCACTGTCCGGGGCGCTGATGGGCACGCTATTGGCCAGCAGCAGGGCGCCGAAGGCGCGGCCGTCGGCGCGGTGCAGCAGCACCCGCACCGCAGCGTCCTGGTTGGGCGGGGGGGCTGGCCACTGTGGGTGATCGGCCAGGGCGCGCAGGCCTTGCAGGCGTTCTTCATGACCCTGGGCCGCGCGGGTGTGGACCACGCCATCCTCGGCCCATTCCAGCAGCAGCCCGTGGTCCATGGCGGCAAAGGCGCAAGCCCGCTGCACCACCCGCTGGCGCATCTGCTCGGGGGGCAGTTGCAGCAGTTCCTGGCCGGTGTCCACCAGCAGCCGCAGGCGCGCGGCGCGGCTCTGGGACTGTCGATACTGGCTGCGCAGGGCCAGGGCGCTGGCGGGGTCGAGGGAAGGGGTGGACATGGCGGTGCTCCAGTGCGGCGGCGCTGCGGTTGAACAAAAGCAGGCATTAGACCCGCTGCTGCACGTCACGCCTATCTGCCGAATGGCATAGGCCAAAAGCTCCAGTTGGCCGATGGCGCGGGCGACGACGATGGGCAAAGTGTGGCTCATTGAAACCCACTGGAGACATCGTATGAAACTGAAAACCACTGCCCTGGCCCTGTTTTTCGCCTTCACCGCTCCACTGGCTGTGGCCGCCGAGGTCAAGCCGTATGTCTACAGCGCCGTTGCCGAGCAGCCGCAAGCGGCCCAGGACCGCGAGATCGCCGGCCTGTTCGATCGCTGGAACAGCGCCTTGCAGACCGGCAACCCGCAATCGGTGGTGAGCCTGTATGCGCCGAATGCGGTGTTGCAGCCGACCGTGTCGAACCAGGTGCGCAGCACCCACGCACAGATCCAGGACTACTTCGAACACTTCCTGGCGTCCAAGCCGGTAGGGCAGATCAACTACCGTGAAATCCGTCACCTGGGCCCGGATGCCGCCCTGGACAGCGGCGTCTACACCTTCACCCTGACCGATGCGTCCGGCAAGGCCGAGAAGGTCCAGGCGCGCTACACCTTCCTGTACGAGCGCATCGATGGCCAGTGGAAGATCCTCAACCATCACTCCTCGGCCATGCCGGAAGTCCAGCCGCAGCTGGCCGCTCACTGATCCACCTTGCGTTGCCTTCACGCCGAGCTCTCGCTCGGCGTTGTCGTTTTCGCTGCTCACTGCTCGCGGTAGCGCCCCGGGGTCATGCCGAACCAGCGCAGGCAGGCCTTGTGAAAGCTGCTCTGGTCGCGAAAGCCCAGCAGCGCGCCGATGTACTTGACGCTGCGCATGGAGTTGCGCAGGAAGCTGTGGGCCAGCATCAAGCGGGCTTCGTCCAGCAAGGCCGAGAAATGCACGTCTTCGTGTCCCAGGCGGCGTTGCAGGCTGCGGGTGCTGACCCCGACCATCTGCGCGATGTTCGGCAGGTCGCTTGGGGCGCCCTGGGCCAGGCGTTCGGACAGCGCTCGGCGGACCCTGGCGGTCATCGAGCCGTTGTGCAGCAGGTTGAGGCGGTTGCGCGCGTATTCCAGGTGCAGCACGTCCAGGGCCGGGTCGGCGGTGGGCAGGGCAATGGCGCAATCCTGGCTGCTGAAGGACAGGCTGTTGTAGGGCGCGCAGAACTGCAGGTTGTCCCCCAAGAGCTGACGCAGTGACGTGGTGTCCAGGGGTTCGGGGTAGGTGAAGCTGGCCGCCAGGGGCCGCAGTTTGTACTGCGGCAACAACCAGTGCAGCAGGCCCAGGGTCTGGGCCGCGCCGGCGTCGATAAAGGCCCGGGGCATGATCGAGGGTTCGCTGGTCACGTCGAAGCCGATCAGGGTCAGCATCTGCGGTTTGCGTTCCAGGCACATGCAGAAGCCGTTGCTGATCAGCGCGTGGTAATCCACCAGGCGTTGCAGCGCGATGCCCAGGGTGGCGCAGGACATCACCGCATACCCCAACGCCTCCAGGTTGGCCGGATGGGCCTTGCTGTAGGCCAGCAGGCCCAGATCCGGCTTGCCGGTGCGGCGCACGGCTTCCTGTATCACCTGATAGACCAGTTCCAGCCTCACGCCCTTGGGGTTTTCATACACATCCCGCAGGCTGCTGCCGAATTGCTTGAGCAAGGTTTCGACGTGGGCGCCGCCCTCATTCATGACATCGGCAAGCACCCGAAAGCTGGCGCTGGTCATTCTATGCATAGGTCTTCCTGGACTGATGGCTAAGTGATACCGCAGAGGCCATTGGCATGATTGCAATAAACACGGGGCCACAGATGATTCGGCAGTGCCGCGGGTTTCCGAGGACAAGCGAAAGGTATCCAGGAACACTTCCTCAAGGCCTGTGCCAGGGTCGATCATGCTCGGCCAGGGGCCCTTGGGAAGGGTGACGGCCAGCGCGTCGCCTCCGGTTCGCCGCAAGGGTGCCGTTGTCTTGCCCCGGGGAGTTGTCATGCAAAGCGTCAGAGACTTTTATCGTGAACTGGCCCAGGGCCGCCTGATGCTGGCGTTCCAGCCGGTGGTGTGGCTGCCCGACAGCAGCCGGGTGCTGTACCACGAAGGCTTGCTGCGCCACATCGATGCCCAGGGCGGCGAAGTCTATCCTCTGGCGCTGCTGGAAAAACACCAACTGATGCGCGAGCTCGATCACAGCGTGGTGCGCTGCGTGATCGACGCGCTGCACCGTGACGAGCGCCTGCGCCTGGGCTGCAATATTTCCGCCCAGAGCGCGATCATCGACGGCTTCTGGTTGCCGATTCTGCAGGTGCTCCGGGACTTCCCCTCAGTGGCCGCGCGACTGGTGATCGAGATCACCGAAAGCGCCACGCCGCCGAGCATCGAGGCGGCCAGCGAGTTCGTCCTGTGCCTGCGGGAACTGGGCTGCCGGGTGGCCATCGACGATTTCGGCGCTGGCCTTGGCACCCTGGAATTCATCCGCCAGACCCGGCCGGACATCGTCAAGATCGACAAGGGCTACATCCAGCGCGCCCGCGGTGAACTCAACAGCGCCCAGACCCTCAGCCACCTGGTGCAGCTGTGCAAGACCCTGGCGCCCTGCGTGATCATCGAAGGCGTAGAGACGGGCACCGACCAGAACCTGGCTACCGCCTGTGGTGGCGAGTGGGGGCAGGGCTATCTGTTCGGGCGTCCGCAGGTGGATCGCCTCGGCCGGCGTTGCTGCCTGGAACAGCAGCGGATGGCCGCGCTGTGCGCACCGGATCAGGCGTAGCCATGCTGCGGCAGCGGGGCAGGGATGGCGCGCAGTTCAGTCGGGCTGCACAGTGATGGGCGGGGTGTTGGCGGTCGGGTCTTGCACCTCGGCAGCGACGGGCAATGCCGGCAGGTCTTCCAGGGGCGAACGCGTCATGTCCACGTGCATGTTGCGCTTGGGCCGTTCCGGCTGGAACGCGTCGTAGGGCAGCAGCACGGTGTCGAGCGCCGCATCCAGGGGCAGGCTGGCGATCATCAGGATCGGGCACACCACCATCACCCAGCAGCCGCCGGTGATCATGCGTGCGTAGCCCATGTCGTAGCCGGTGAGCACTTGGGCGTTGGTCTTGACGCTGCGGTAGTAGCGATCGTCGCGAAAGTCCAGAGCGTTGCCGCGAGTCATGTAGGTGCCACAGCCGGACAGCAGCAGGGTGTTGAGCAGCAACAGGTAATTGATGATTCGGATGATCAGGCTTCCATTCAGGGCTGTGGCAGGGGTGCGAGACTCATGGCTTCATCGCGTCGTAGGGCAGCAGCACGGTGTCGACGGCGGCGTCCAGGGGCAGGCTGGCGATCATCAGGACAGGACACACCACCGTGACCCAGCAGGCGCCAGTGATCATGCGTGCGTGGCCCATGTCGTAGCCGGTGAGTATCTGCGCGTTCATCGTCGTGCCGCGGTAATAGCGGTCGTCGCGCCAATCATGGCCGCTACGAACCACGTAGGTGCCGCAACCGCTCAGCAGCAGAGTGTTGAGCAACAGGCAAAGGATGCTTCGGATGATCAGGCTTCCACGCAGGGTCGAGGCAGGGGCCGGCGAGAATCAGTGATTCATCGCGTCATAGGGCAGCAGCGCGGTGTCGGCCACGGCGTCCACCGGCAGGCTGACGATGGCTACCACCGGGCAGACGATGCTCATCCAGCAGAAGACCGTGGTATAGCCGTCGTAGCCGCTGGCGCCGCGCATGGTCAGCAGTTCGATATTGGCCTGGGTGCCTTTGTAGTAGTCGTAGCCGCTATGGGCATTGGGGGTGCGGGCGATCAGGGTGCCGCAGCCCGCCAGGGACAGCAGGGACAATGTCAGTACAGCGTTGAGCGCTTTGATGATGCCATTCCTTAGCGAGCGGATTTTTGCCGCGCGCATCGTCGCAGAAGCCGAGCGCGCAAGCTAGATAGGGCGCGGATAAATAACAGGACGCAAATAAAAACAGGCCGCTGATCAATAACGGGGCACCAATAGCTGATCGGCGGGCGCCGCCCGATCAGATTTCAGATGGAATCAATAGCAGCAGGTCAGTATCGCCGACATCCACCCCGGCCTGGGTCAGCAGGGTGCTGGCCTGGCCCCGGTGATGGGTCTGGTGATTGAAGAAATGCACCAGCAGGGCGTGGAAATTGCGCTCGGCGGCCACGCCTTTGGTGTTGGCGTAATGCAGGTTGCTGTCCAGGTCGGCCTCGCTCAGGGATTGGCTGAAATCGAGGATCAACTGGTCCAGCCATTGGCGCTGCTGCCAGAGCCCGTCGAGGTTTGGGAACAGCAGGGTCTTGAGGTCCCGGGGCAGGGCCACTTGCTGCAGCGGCGCCAGGGCCGCAAACCTCGCCGGGTGTTGGGCGAAGCGCTTGAGCCAGATGGTGTCGCCGGCCAGCAAATGATTGAGGGTGCCGAGGATCGAGCCGAAAAAGGCCTGGCGATCGAGCACGATCTGCGCCTCGGGCAGAGTCATGGCGGCGTGGTACAGCTTGGCGTTCATCCATTGGTTGTAGCGGGCCATCAGGTACAGGTGCTCGGTGCGCTGCATTGTGGTTGCTCCGTGATTTGCCGGGCTGGCGCGCAGCAGCTTCGCAAGCCTCGATGCCCGGGTGCAAGGGGCGTCGCCAACGCTGTGTGCACGGAGTGTTTTGCACAGGTTGCAGGCATTAAAAAAACCGCCCCTTTGGCCCCGATAACATCGTTTCTCGGGGCTTTGGGTTTTCTCTATATTGGCCACCAGATCCAGCGCGGCAACAGGCCGCGCGCCTTTTATGGTGAGCCGTTGCAATGAATAAAAAAACTGAACGCACAGGGCTGGAAAACCCCGGGACCGCCACTCGGGTGGTCTGGGGCGGAGAGCAGATCCGTCACCCCTACAACGCCACGCAAACGCCGATTGTCGCCAGCGCCGCTTATGGCTACGACGACATCGACCAGTGGTACGACGTGGCCCTGGGCAAGGCCCCGGGCTTCATCTACAGCCGCATGAGCAACCCCACGGTGGAAACCCTGGAAGCCAAATTGTGCGACCTGGAAAACGCCGAGTCGGCAGTGGCCTTCAGCAGCGGCATGGCGGCCATCAGCGGGGTGCTCTACAGCTTCCTGCGCCACGGCCAGCGGGTGGTGTCGACCAAGGACAGCTACGGCGGCACCAATAAGATTTTCGAGGAGTTCCTGCCACGCATGGGCGTGGCCGTGACCCTCTGCGAAACCTTCGATCAGCAGCAGATCGAAGCCGAGATCGCCCAGGGCTGCGACCTGCTGTACCTGGAAACCCCGACCAACCCGACGCTGAAGATCGTTGATATCCAGCGTCTGGTGAGCGCGGCGAAACAGGTCGGTGCCCTGGTGGTGGCGGACAACACCTTCGCCACGCCGCTGAACCAGAACCCCCTGGCCCTGGGCGTGGACGTGGTGATTCACAGCGCCACCAAGTTCCTCAGTGGCCACGGCGATGTGCTGGGCGGCGTGGCCTGCGGCAGCGAGTCGCTGATGAGCCAGGTGCGTCACTACCGGGAAATCAACGGCGCCAGCCTCGATCCGTTCTCGGCCTACCTGATCATCCGCGGGATCAAGACCCTGGCCCTGCGCATGCGCCAGCAACAGCACAGTGCCGCGCAGCTGGCGCAGTTCCTGCTCAACGAACCGTTGGTGGAGTCGGTGAACTACCCGGGCCTGCCGAGCCACCCGAACCACGCCGTGGCCTGTGCGCAGATGCGCGGTTTCGGCGCCATCGTCAGCTTTGTCCTGGTGGGCGGCATGGACAGCGTCAAGCTGCTCTTGCCGCGCCTGCGCTATGCCCACTGCGCCGGCAACCTGGGCGCGGTGGAGACCATCTACGGTCCAGCGCGCACCACCAGCCATGTGGAAAACACCCTGGAAGAGCGTCAGGCCCTGGGCATTTCCGAAGGGCTGGTACGGATCTCGGTGGGTATCGAAGACACCGATGACCTGCTGGCCGACCTGCAACAGGCCTTTGCCTGGCTGCGCCAATCGCTCAAGCACAACCCGGCGCCCGGCGCCGTCCCTTCCCTGAATGCCCGGGCCGAGGTGGCCCACTGAAAGAGCGCGCAACACCCCCACAGCAAGGCAGCCAGTGGGGGCTTCATGAAGAGGAATAACAATAAAAACCTGGTGGCATCCGATTTGTTTTCTGCCCATTTCCACAGTCGCAGAAATTGAGACTTGCCCTGACAACTTTCATGAGAACCATCATGTCCCTACAAGAACAACAGACCGACTTGCGCGGCGGCTTCAAGCAAGAAATGCAGACCCGGCACATTGTCATGCTCGCCCTCGGCGGGGTGATCGGCACCGGACTGTTCCTCACTTCCGGCTACACGGTGAACCAGGCCGGTCCGCTGGGCGCGGTGATCGCCTACATCATCGGCGCGCTGATGGTGTACCTGGTGATGATGTGCCTGGGCGAACTGGCGGTGCAGATGCCCGAGACCGGCTCCTTCAGCACCTACGCCACACGCTTTCTCGGCCCCGGCACCGGCTACACCGTGGCCTGGCTGTACTGGCTGACCTGGACCGTGGCCATCGGCTCGGAATTCACCGCCGCCGGCATCCTCATGGCCCGCTGGTTCCCCGAGACCCCGGTGTGGATCTGGAGCGCGCTGTTCGCCATGGTGGTGTTCCTGTCCAACGTGGTGTCGGTGCGGCTGTTCGCCGAAACCGAGTTCTGGCTGTCGCTGGTCAAGGTGGTCACCGTGCTGGCGTTCCTGGCAGTGGGCGGCGGGGCGATCCTCGGCGTTCTGCACATCGACCAGGCCCACAGCATCGGCCTGAGCAACTTCACCCGCGAGGGGCTGTTCCCCACCGGCTTCATGCCGATCGCCATGACCCTGCTGGCGGTGGCCTTCGCCTTCTCCGGCACCGAGCTGATCGGTATCGCCGCCGGCGAAACCCGTGACCCGCAACGCAACGTGCCACGGGCGATCCGCACCACGGTGCTGCGCCTGGCGATCTTCTTCGTCGGCACCATCTTCGTTCTCGCCACCCTGTTGCCCCGGGAGCAGGCCGGTCTGGTGGAAAGTCCGTTCGTCACGGTGTTCACCTACATCGGCATTCCCTACTCGGCCGACATCATGAACTTCGTGATCATCAGCGCGCTGCTGTCCGCCGCCAACTCCGGGCTGTACGCCGCCTCGCGGATGCTCTGGACCCTGAGCGACCAGGGCCATTTGCCCAAGCAGTTCTCGGCCCTGACCCGCATGGGCACGCCGCTCAACGCGATCATCGTGAGCATGGCCGGTGGTGCTGCTTCGCTGCTCAGCAGCGTGTTCGCCCCGGACACCATCTACCTGGCCCTGGTGTCGATTTCCGGGCTGGCGGTAGTGGTGGTGTGGATGAGCATCGCCGCCAGCCAGATCGCCTTCCGCCGTCACTATGTGGCCAACGGCGGTGATGTGCGCGACTTGAAATTCCGTGTCCGTGGCTACCCCTGGGTGCCGCTGGGTGCACTGTTCTGTTGCGCCCTGGCTTGTATCGGCATCGGCTTCGATCCCGAGCAGCGGGTGGCCCTGTACTTCGGTGTGCCGTTCATCGCCTGGTGCTACTTCGTGTATTACATTACCCGCAGTAGCCGCCAGCGGCGCCTGGCCCTGGCACCCCTGGCACGCTCGTCCGATGCCCTGCCGGGCTGACGGCCGGCAACGGCATCCAGGGTGTTGATGAGAGCCAGGCCATGAAGCAGAAAAGCTTGCCCCCGCTGAACTGGCTGCGCGCCTTCGAAGTGTCCGCCCGCTGCCTGAACTTCACCCACGCCGCCGAGGAGCTGTTCCTCACCCAGGGGGCGGTGAGCCAGCAGATCCGCCAGCTGGAAAGCCACCTCGGGGTGGCGCTGTTCAAGCGCCTGCCCCGGGGCCTGGACCTGACCGAGGAGGGACGCTCCTACCTGCCGGTGGTGCAGGACGCCATCACCCGGCTGGCGGTGGGCACCAACGAGATTTTCGGCCAGCACCAGCACCGGCCGATCAAGGTGCGCGGCAGCCTGGCGTTCTTCGTCCACTGGCTGGCGCCCAAGCTGGCGGATTTCCAGCAGGGCCATCCGCTGGTGGATATCCGCTACATCAGCAACATCTGGGTCAAGGAACTGGATGGCGAGGACGACCTGGAAATCCGCTGGGGCCGCGGTCACTGGCCGGGGCTGGTGGCCCAGCGCCTGACCTGGGACAGCCTGTTCCCGGTCTGCGCCCCGGCCTTGCTGGCGCGCCTGCCGCTGCAGGTGCCGGACGATCTGGCCCGCCATCAACTGCTGCATGTGCTGGGCTATGAAGAGGGCTGGGGCTACTGGCTTGAACGGGCCGGCGCCAGCCGCGTGGACTCGTCCCGGGGCATGCAGTTCGACACCCTGATCTCGACCCTGCGCATGGCCGAGCTGGGGCAGGGCGTGGCCCTGGCCCGTTCCTCGATGGTCGCCGACATGCTGGCCGACGGGCGTCTGCTGGAGCCCTTCGAGCAGCGTATCGAGGCCAGCGAATCCTTTTACCTGGTGCGCGGCGCCGATGCCGAGCAACACCCCGATGCGCTGAAGTTTTCCACCTGGCTGGTGGAGCAGGCCCATCGCTACAAATGACTGGCCGGAGCCAAGCATGCGCTATGTGAGTACCCGCAGTGCCGCCGAACAGGTGGATTTTGCAACCGTGGTCCTGTCCGGCGTGGCCGCCGACGGCGGGCTTTATGTGCCGCAGCGGCTGCCGTGTTTCAGCCCCCAGGAAATCGCCAACTGGTCGACCCTGGATTACCCCGAACTGGCCTTTCGCGTGCTCAGCCCCTTTGTCGGCGACAGCCTGCCCGAGGCCGACTTCAAGGCGCTGCTGCACAAGGCCTACAGCGGTTTTGGCCATCGCGCGGTGGCGCCCCTGCGGCAGATCGATCGCAACGAATGGCTGCTGGAGCTGTTTCATGGCCCCAGCGGTTCGGCCAAGGACTTTGCCGCGCGCCTGCAGGCCCAGCTGGTGAGCTACTTTCTCCAGCGCCGGCAGCGTCGCGGGGTGCTGGTGGGCGCCAGCAACGGCGACACCGGGCTGGCGGCGATCGACGCCTTCAAGGACTGCCCGCAGACCCAGGTGCTGGTGTTCTATCCGCAAAACGCAGTGCCCGAGCAGCAGGGGCGGCAGTTGCAGGCGGCGCATCACCCGGGGTTGTGGCGCTTTGCGGTGCAGGGCAGTTTCGACGACTGCCAGACCCTGGTCAGCCGCCTGCTGCGCCAGTGGCCGTTGCCCGAGCACGAGGCCATCGGCTTCAACTCCAGCAACTGGGTGGGGGTCATGGCCCAGCTGGTGCTGTATTTCCATGCCGTGCTGCAACTGGGCGGCGGCCAGCGGCCCATCGGGTTCAGCGTGCCGGCGGCGAGTTTCGCCGAGGTCTATGCCGGTTACATCGTGCAGAAGATGGGCCTGCCGATCACCCAGATGATTGTCGCCACCAATAGCAATGACGCGCTGCATCAGCTGTTCCTGAAGAACCGCTACTCCCGCGGGCAGGCCCGCCAGAGCCTGTCGCCGGCTATGGACCTGTCGCTGTTCGCCAACCTCGAACGCCTGGTCTGGGAGCTGTATGGCCAGGACCCGCAGGCGGTGGCGGCGCTGATGCGCGGGTTCGAGGACAGCGGCGAGATGAGCCTGAACAACGAGGCCTGGCTGCAGGCGCGGATGATCATCGACTCCTATTCGGTGAGCGACGAAGAGACCGGCAAGGAGATCGTCAGCCTGTATCGGGACACCGGCTACGTCATCGATCCCCATGCCGCCACCGGGGTTCTGGCGGCGCGCCTGTACCGCCGCAGCCTGGTGGCGCCGATGGTCACCCTGGGGGAAATCGCCCCGGCCAAGTCGGCACGGCTGCTGGGTGAGCTGGGCATTCCCGGAGTGGTCCCGCCAGCGGTGGCCGCCCCCTCGACGCAGCAATGGCAGACCCTGGCGGCGGATGATTTTGCCGCGCTGCTGCATAGCCTGAAGGCACTGTGATGGACCGGTTCAAGGGGGCTGCATGAAGCGGATTCTCGATCCTCTGGACGAGCGCATCCTGGCCGAGCTGAGCGTCAATGCCCGGGCGGCCCACGCCGAGCTGGCGGCCAAGGTCAACCTGTCGCGCAACGCCGTGCGCCAGCGCATCGAACGCCTGGAGCGCGACGGCGCGATCCAGGGCTACACCATTCGCGTGGGCGAGGGGCGCGGGGCGGACACCCGGATCAATGCGCTGATCTTCGTCTACCGCTACGACCGCATGCGTGGCGCCGAGGTGTTGCAGGCCTTGCGGGCCATGCCGGAGATCGTCCAGTGCGAAGTGCTCAGCGGCGAGTTCGACGTGCTGGTGCGGGTCAGCGCCGCCACCGCGGAGCGGGTGCACCGGGTATGGAACGACATCGCCGCCTTGCCGGGGGTGGAAAATACCGTGACTTCCTTTGTCTTGTCGTCGGTGAGCTAGGGCGCGTCCGGCTGCTTGAAAAAGCCAACCAGTGTTGGCTTTTTTGTCTTGAAATCCTTCCTGAAGATTCAGAAGCGTCTGATGTGTCGCTTACCGGGGCAATCCTAATATCGGCACCCGCTGCAGGGCCTGGTTTCTCGAGGAGATATGCAGTTTGTCGGGGTGTTGAGTGCTTATTTGACGCCAAGATAGTGGCACATTAACATCGCTCGCCCTGTCATGACCCTTGCTGCCCTTTCGAAGGATCGAGTATGTCCATCTCCACCCTCAGGACGAGGCTGTGCTGTGTGCTGTCCTGCCTGCTGCTGGTCGGCACTTTGCACATGGCGATTGCCGCCCCCTTGCCCGCACCGACCTTCAACCCCGGCGACCAGTACCTGATCCACGACCTGCAGAATCGCCTGCTGGAAGAACAGCAGCAGCGTCTCAAAGAGCTCAACGACCTGCCTGTGGCAAGCACCTCGCCGCCAGCCTGGCCTTCGCCCACTCCCTCGAACGGCCAGATGCCCTGAGTGAGCGGGAAGCATCGATCTATTTCCGTTTGGACCTGTTCCTCTAATTCCGCTTTTTGCCTGAGATTCTCGACATGGACGTTCGCCAATTTGCCTTCCTGGCCCGCCAGCCTTCGGCTGCCCTGCAACCGCGTGACACCTTCTGGGGCCCGTATCGGAGAGCTAGTCGCTACCAAGCTGTTCCCGAACAAATCCGTTGATCAACTGACAGAGGCCGAAAGGCAGCAGATATCGGCGCTGTCGACGTTGGCTGGTGGTCTGTTGGGCTGCTTGGCTGGCGGCGATCTAGCCAACGCGGTGGCAGGTGGAGAAACCGCCAAGAATGCTGCCGAGAACAACGCCATGGGCATGGATGTTGGCACTAACCTCGCGCTTTGGTTATCCAATAACAAAGAGTGTGACATCGAGTGCAAAGGCAAGATTGCGCAGCAAGGAGCTGGCGGTGGTCTGGTACTTTCTGCTGCTATGTTAGTGGCTTTAACCGCCACTGCAGCGACTCCTGAAGTCATTGCTCTTGCCCGTGCTTCCATGGCTGGTTGCAAGGCTAATCCGGTGCTGTGCGTCAACGAAGTCAATATTTGGTTAGCCGAATTTGTGGCGAGTGAGGCACTACCAGCCGGATTGGTCGCCGGTGGAGCGGCCAAATTGACAGCGGAGCAACTCAGCGACGTCCGAGCGCTGATGGAGCTGCAAAAGCAGACTGGGAAACAGGTGAGCTCTGAGGCGTTGTCTGTTGCTTTGGGGAAAACAACTGGCAAACCTGATGCTCCTACACTGGCCGGAAAGGGGGGGAGTATTGATGGTTTATCGACCTCAGAAAAAACTTTAGGTGGCGCGGGCGGTAATTGGAAAGTTATAGATGAGGTGGTGGATCCTTCTGTAGTTAAGCAAGTTAATAGTCTTAGTTGCGGACAGGCCTGTGTTGCAATGATGCTTGGGGATCGAAAAATTAATGCTTCTCAAAGTGTTATTTCAGAACTTGTAGGTGACGGGGAAACTTATGAGACATAGTTGGCATCTGTACTGAATAAACTAGACTCTTCTGGCTCTCGTAAGTGGGTTGGGTCTGGTGTTGATGCGGACGATATTGGGACTTTTCATGGGTTGAGTTCAACAGGGGCGTGGGCTGCTCAGCTTTGGGAAAGAGGTAGTAAAATTGGGCATTGGGTTGTGGTAGATGGCTTGGATAGCGGCGGGCGTGTGATGATTCGTGATCCGTGGAAAGGAACTAGCTACAAAATGGATATGAAAGAATTTCAAAGGACGTGGAATGGTTATTCAATCTGGGGGGCAGTAGATTATGAAATTAATGGTTATTGGTTGTGAGGCAAAAGATAAAGGAGTGTATTCGTTTTTTTTAAAATATGGAGAGCAGTCTTTTTTAGATGAAGTAAAGGTGTGTCAAGGTGTCGTGTTATCTGTTGAGTATGGTTTAGATCTTCAGGAGGTATTGCATAAAAATGCAGAGAGTGTGAAAAGTATGCATCGATTGGTGTTTGAGATTTATCGTGGGGAGGATGTGACTTTCCCTTTTTATGTCGGTGATTTTTAGTTAGGCTGAGGGGGGAATTAAAGTTGCGAATGATGCCGCAGGCATCAAAGCGCCAATTGACCCCAAGCAGCTGGCTGCTTGTTACCAGTCACAAGAATGCTCATGCAATATCGGTACATGGAGGAAGCGTTACAGATGGAGAACTGATTTAACGTGCAAAATCGGCGATTAAGCCGGTTGCAAATGTAGGGCCTTCCGTACCGCCGCTCTCGTCAGCTTTTCATAGCGATGATTTGTTAGTAGTTGCGGGTCAAGCGGTGCGAAACAACGGAGCTTTGCAAAAGGCAATCGCACAAGATCTTGGGAAAAGTGTAGTAAGGATTACTGTGGCGGGCGTTGGAGATCTTGGTGCTGATCTTGGTCGTGGATTCAAACGGGTCTACAGCTCAGGCAACCTTGTAAAGAACAAAGATACTTTCGGGGCTCCGGAAAGGGTGGGTAACCTGAGAAGTGTTGAGGGGGTTTATATGCTGAACTCTAAAAACAACGTATGAATCGCCCCGAGTTTCGTGGAGGCCTCAACTCTTGAGAAGATGAGGCTATGAAAAAGACCACGACCTACTCCCCTGAAATCCGTGAACGTGCCGTGCGCATGGTTCTGGAGCACCTGAACGATTACTCCTCCGAGTGGGCAGCCATTGAGGCCATTGCGCCGAAGATCGGCTGTGTTCCGCAAACGCTGCATGGCTGGATTCGTCGCCACCAGACTGATGCCGGTCAACGTCCTGGGCCAACCAGCGAAGAGCGTGAACGCATCAAGACCCTGGAGCACGAGAACTGCGAACTGCGTAAGGCAAACGAGATCCTGCGCCTGGCCAGTGCGTATTTTGCCCAGGCGGAGCTCGACCGCCGCACCAAGTCCTGAGGACATTTGTCGATCAGCATCGTGACCGTCTCGGGGTCGAGTCGATCTGCCGCGTCTTGCAGATCGCCCCGTCCGGTTACCGCAGGCATGCGGCCCAACTTCGTAACCCAGCACTGCGCGACGACACATTGATCCCGGAAATCCAGCGAGTGTGGTATGCCAACATGCAGTGCTATGGCGCGGTGAAGGTCTGGTAGCAGTTGCGGCGAGAAAGCATTGAGGTCGCCAGATGCACGGTGGAGCGCTTAATGCGTCGGGCCGGATTGCAGGGCATCAGACGTGGCCAGATTGTGCGGACAACGGTGGCTGGCGACAAGGCCCTTTGCCCGCTGGATCGTGTCCGGCGTCAGTTCCATGCCGACCGCCCAAGCCAGCTGTGGGTGTCGGACTTCACCTATGTGTCGACCTGGCAGGGCTGGCTGTACGTGGCGTTCGTGATCGACGTCTTAGCACGCCGTATCGTCGGCTGGCGAGTCAGTACCAGCATGAAGACCGACTTCGTACTGGATGCCCTGGAACAAGCCCTGTATGCCCGTCAGTCACATCGTATGGGTGGTCTGATTCACCACAGCGACCGTGGCAGCCAGTACGTCTCGATTCGTTACGCCGAGCGGCTGTCGGAGGCCGGCATCGAGCCTTCTGTTGGCAGCAAGGGCGACAGCTACGACAACGCCTTGGCTGAGAGCATCAACGGTCTGTACAAGGCTGAGTTGATTGACCGTCAGTCATGGAAGAGCCGCGAGGCTGTAGAAATGGCGCCCCTGAAATGGGTGCACTGGTACAACTACCAACGGTTGCTAAGTTCAATCGGCTATATCCCGCCTGCGGAGGCTGAGGCAAACTTCTACCAGCAACAAACAGGTCAGGCCATGGCGGCCTGACTTAAATGAAACAGCCTCCACAAAGGCCGGGGCGATTCAGTTTGAAGAACAATACATTGCTTAATCCTGATCGTAAGGAGGTTGTTTTGTTTGCGCCAAATATGTCAAGTTCGCAGCAGATAAAGACGTACGAGAAGTTAGGGGTAAAAGTGGTAAGTAACATGGAGCAACTTTTCGAGTATGCAGCGAACAAAGGTGGGTTTTGAGTATGAGTGATTCGGCCATGATTATTTCGTCTGAAATTGTAAGTACTGAGGAGTTTTGTAATTTTGTTAAGGGTGTAGGTGGTTATATCCCGCACTTGGGAGCTTCGCGTGGAGGAGTTGATAAGGGGGAGTCGAGTGTATGGCTGGGGCTGTTGGATGAAGATATGATTCATGAAATGTACAGTGACAGGGATGTCGCTGAGTGGGAGGCGAAGTTAGGGGCGGCACCGCAGATTATTGTGGAACTGCGCCTGGATCATAGTCCTCGCGCTAAGCTTCTCTACTTGTGGGTTGCTTTTGTTTTTGGAAAAAAATGGAACTCGATCTTGTATGATGTAAATGACGAGTTGCTTTCCTATGCTCAAGTGAGTGGTCGCTATCAAGAGTTTGGTGTGGAGTGGTAAGTTATAAATGCTGGCTGAGTGTATGTTTCAATAGAGTTGAGCTGGTTTGATTGTTGTGTGGTCTTTTTTAGTCTGAGGAAACATTGGCTATATATTGATGGTGTCCGCCGTAAGGAGTGTTCACGACCTGGATCAGGCGATTTTCCCTAAGGCGGTAGACTACTTGCTTGCCGGCGCCCCACTTTTTTATATGGCTGAGATACCTGGCGTAATAGGTTTGCCCAAGACCTATTACTGGCAGCCAGGAATGAACTCCATATATGGCGAGCACTCTCGCCTAAATGGGTGTCCGGTTTCATTGGACCACTACACTACCCCCCATGTTCCATGCCCGCTCACCTGGCTCCAGGCTTGAGCAAAATGCTCAGCAAATACAGCAAAACGGCATATTTCACTGCCCGGCCCGGGCCCCTAACCTTGTGTCCATCAGCTTTCAACCCGGATGGAACACAACAAAAATGACTGAATACAACATTGCCCTGGTGGGCTTCGGCGGGGTCAATCGGGCCCTGGCGCAACTGATTGCCGAGCGCAATCAGGCATGGAAAAAACAACTGGGCTTCAGCCTGAAAATCGTCGGCATCAGCGATCTGTTCCTCGGTTCCATCGTCGCTCCCCAGGGGCTGGATGCTGGTCTGCTGAGCAAGCTGCCGGCAACCAAAGGTGCCCTGGCGCAACTGCCGGGCGGCCAGGTGGAGGCGCTCAACGAGCAGGTGATCAAGGATTCCGGCGCCGACATCATCGCCGAGGCCACCTTCACCAATCCGGTGGACGGCGAGCCGGCCAGCACCTTCTGCCGCTGGGCTCTGGAGCAGGGTAAGCATGTGGTGACCACCAACAAGGGGCCGATCGCCCTGCACGGCGCCGAGCTCAAGGCCCTGGCCCAGCGCAATCAGGCGGCGTTCGAGTACGAAGGCGCGGTGATGAGCGGCACTCCGGTGATCCGCATGGCCAAGCAGTCCCTGGCGGGCAGCGAGCTGTCGGGTTTCGAGGGGATTCTCAATGGCACTTCCAACTTTGTGCTGACCCGCATGGACGCCGGCCTGGGCTTTGCCGAGGCGGTGGCCGAGGCCCAGGCCCTGGGCTATGCCGAGGCTGATCCGACGGCGGATGTCGAAGGTTTTGACGTGCGCTTGAAGGTGGTGATCCTGGCCAACGAACTGCTCGGTGCACAGCTGACCGTCAGCGACGTCAGTTGCCGCGGCATCTCCGGCCTGACGGCGGCGGACCTGGAGCAGGCTCGGGCCGAGGGCGCGCGCTGGAAGCTCATCGGGTCGGCCCAACGCCTGGCCGATGGCTCGCTGCAGGCCAGTGTCGAGCCGCGGCTGTTGCCCCTGGCCCATCCGCTGGCGGGGATTGGCGGGGCGATCAACGCGGTGTCGTTCAACACCGAACTGCTGGGCGCGGTGACGGTGTCCGGGCCGGGCGCCGGGCGCATCGAGACGGCCTTTGCCTTGCTCTCGGACATCATCCACATCCATCAGTCGCGCACCTGCCGCTAGGAGCCTCCCATGAACCTGTCACGCCTGGCGCCGGTCGCCGATTCGATTGACGTTTGCAGCCCCTTCGATGGTCGGCTGATCGGGAGCGTGCCACGCCTCGAGGCCGGTGCCGTGCCCTACCTGTTGCAGCAGGCCCGCCAGGGCGTCAGCGACTGCGCGGCGCTGCCGCGTTATCAGCGGGCACGGATTCTGGAGCGGGCGGCCTTGAACATCGAGCGCGATGCCGAGCACTTCGCCCGGCTGATCGTCGATGAAGCGGGCAAGACCCTGAAACAGGCGCAGAAGGAGGTCAAGCGCTGCGTCAACACCCTCAGGCTGTCGGCCGAGGAGGCCAAGCGCAATGCGGGCGAGGTGCTGCCCTTCGATGCTTATGAAGGTTCGGAAAACCGTCAGGGCTGGTTCTCCCGCGAACCTCTGGGACTGATCCTGGCGATCACCCCTTACAACGATCCGCTGAACCTGGTGGCGCACAAGCTGGGCCCGGCCATCGCCGGGGGCAACGGGGTGATCCTCAAGCCGTCGGAGCTGGCGCCGCTGTCGGCGATCAAGCTGTTGGACTACTTGCGCGATGCCGGGCTGCCGGCTTCGGTGGTGACCCTGGCCACCGGCGGCGCGGAGCTGGGCAAGGCCCTGCTGGCGGCCCGCGAGGTGCGGATGATTTCCTTCACCGGCGGCTTTGTCACCGGCGAGCAGATCGCCCGCAGCGCCGGCCTGAAGAAGCTGGCCATGGACCTGGGGGGCAACGCGCCGGTGATCGTCATGGCCGACTGCGACCTGGAGGCGACGGTGGAAAGCTGCGTGTCCGGCGCTTTTTGGGCGGCGGGGCAGAACTGCATCGGCACCCAGCGCCTGCTGGTCCAGGCCTCGATCTACGAGGCGTTTCGCGAGGCTTTTGTGCGCCTGGCCCGGGAGCAGGTCAGCGGCGACCCGTTGGCCGACAGCACGGATATCGGGCCGATGATCAGCCTGCAGGCGGCGCAGAACGCGCAGAAGGTCGTGGATGAAGCGCTGCAGCAGGGCGCGCGGCTGCTCTGCGGGCATCAGCGTCGGGGTTCCTGCTACGCCGCCACGGTGCTGGAGAATGTCGACCACGGCAGTCGGCTGTGGCAGGACGAGGTCTTTGCGCCGGTGGTGGTCTTGCAGCCGTTCGACGATCTGGATCAGGCCATCGCCTTGGCCAACCAGCCCGAATACAGCCTGCATGCGGGGATTTTCACCAACGATCTGCGCACCGCCATGGACGCTGCGCGGCGGATCGAGGCAGGCGGGGTGATGATCAACGATTCGTCCGATTACCGTTTCGATGCCATGCCGTTTGGCGGTTTCAAGTACGGCAGCCTGGGCCGCGAAGGGGTGCGTTTCGCCTATGAGGAAATGACCCAGCCCAAGGTGGTGTGCCTCAACCGCCTGAGCTGAGGTCGATTGCAGCAACACGACAGGTCGTCGGGCACCGGGCAGGTTTGGTCACCTGCCCGGTGTTTTTTTTTGGCCACGGTGCGGCGTCCAGGCCCGGGGAGCGTTGTTCAGTCGTGCAGCAGGGTCGAGCCGTACTGGTTGAAGCTATTGCCCAGGGCAGTGTTGCCATTGGGGTTCAGATTGCTCACGCCACCGCCAAGCCGGCACTTGTCCGAATAGCAGCTGTGGGTTGTCGCACTGGAGCAGGCGCCCAGCAGAAGGGTGGCGCTGACCAGCAGCACCTTGAGGCAGCTCAACTTCATTTTCAGCATCTCCAGACCAGAACCACGGATCGATCCAAGTAGGACGTCATCTTACTCTGTTACATACTGATACAGATTGCCAATGATGCCGGCCCGAAAAATACTTTTCGCAGCCGTCGGCTGCTTTTTTGCCCGGCGTGCCTCTTGTAGCCCATGGAATTGTTTCCCCGGGCGAGACCCGGTAGAAAGGCGCAACGCATTCAGAAAATAGATACCGGTATGAGCAACATCGAGAAACCCAATAGCCGCCTGTTCGACCTCGACTTGCTGCGAGCCATTGTCACGGTGGCCGATTGCGGCAGTTTCACCACGGCGGCCAGTCGCCTGCACTCGACCCAATCCACCGTCAGCCAGAAGATCCGCCGCCTGGAGGAAATGGCCGGGCATAGGCTGCTGGAACGCGGCAATCGCGACGTGCTGCCCACCGATGCCGGCGCCACGCTGCTGGGATATGCCCGGCGCCTGCTGGCGCTGAATGACGAGATGCTTGAGGCGCTGTCCGGCGCGACGGTGGCGCTGACGGTGCGGATCGGCGTGCCGGATGACTTTGCCGCCGGGCGCACCACCGAGCAGTTGGCCGCTTTCAACCGCCGCTATCCCCAGGTCAAGCTGGAAGTCACCAGCGGCATGAGTCGCGACCTGAGCGCCAGCTATGACCGCGGCGAACTCGACCTGGTGGTGCTCAAGCAACTGCGCAACAGCCGCGAGGCCCTCGGCTGCTGGCCGGAGAAGACCCGTTGGGTGGACAGCGCGAAAAACCCCTGCATCGACCTCGACCCGCTGCCTATCGTCACCTTCCCGCCGCGTGGGGTGTACCGCGATGAAATGATCAATGCCCTGGAGTCCATCGGACGGCGCTGGCACATCAGTTTCACCAGTTCCAGCCTCAGTGGCCTGCAGTCGGCGATTGCCGATGGCATGGGCATCGGCCTGCTGCCGTTGCGCGCGGTGACGGCGGGGCATCAGGTGCTGGCCCGCAGCACCGGGCTGCCATCGGTGGATGTGTTCGAGGTGGCGTTGCTGCACCGTCCGGCGGCGGATCCCATGGTCAAGGAGCTGGCCCGGGTATTGTCTCGGGTACTGGCCCAGGACACCCGGGGCTGAGCCTGTTTGGTATTTGATAAATGAATATGCCGGATTTTGGTATTTAATTTGTGCATGAAGGCGGCCCTGGATATCGTGGTGCCCAGCCGTGGTCCGCGCCGCGCTCCGTGGTGCGTCGACCCGCAGCTTTGTTCACCCCGGCGGCACTGCTGCACGGGGCAGCAAAACAACAATGAGGAGAGTCTCGATGTCCAAAACCACTTATTACGCACCCCACGGCGGGCACCCGGCGCAGACCGAAATGCTCACCGATCGTGCCATGTTCACCGAAGCCTACGCCGTGATCCCCAAGGGCGTGATGCGCGACATCGTCACCAGCCACCTGCCGCACTGGGACAACATGCGCATGTGGGTGATTGCCCGTCCGCTGTCGGGTTTTGCCGAAACCTTTTCCCAGTACATCGTTGAAGTCGGCGCCAATGGCGGCAGCGACAAGCCCGAGCAGGACCCCAACGCCGAAGCGGTGCTGTTCGTCGTCGAAGGCGAAGTCAACCTGACCCTGAAGGGCCAGGAGCACGTCCTCAAGCCCGGCGGTTACGCCTTCATCCCGCCGGCGGCTGATTGGAAGCTGCGCAACACCAGCGGCACCGAGGCGCGTTTCCACTGGATCCGCAAGCATTACCAGAAAGTCGACGGCGTGCCGTACCCGGACGCGTTCGTCACCAACGAGCAGGACATCGAACCACGTGTGATGCCGGACACCGACGGTCGCTGGAGCACCACCCGTTTCGTCGACATGAGCGACATGCGCCACGACATGCACGTCAACATCGTCAACTTCGAGCCGGGCGGCGTGATTCCCTTCGCCGAGACTCATGTCATGGAACACGGCCTGTATGTGCTGGAAGGCAAGGCGGTGTATCGCCTGAACCAGGACTGGGTCGAGGTCGAGGCCGGCGACTTCATGTGGCTGCGCGCGTTCTGCCCGCAGGCCTGCTACTCCGGTGGCCCGGGTCGCTTCCGCTACCTGCTGTACAAGGATGTGAACCGCCAGATGCGCCTGACCCTCAACGCGCCGCATTGATCCAACGACAGGGCAGGGGCGCTTAAGGCCTCTGCATGGCTGGATGGCCAATCACGAGAACCGGCGACCATTCGCCGGTTTTCTTTTTTCTGCGGGCTGCGCCCGCCGGGAATATTCAGCGCCGCAACAGGCCTCATCTTTGCCTTGCTCAATCCCCTTCACGTCCAGGATCGTTGCGGGCTTTCTGAAACCGGCAGCGATGCAAGAGCGAGCCTGGTTGCAGCGCCATCACATCTCGATGGTCGGCATGGTGCTCTTGCCGCAGCTGATGAGTTGCCCCGCGGTGACCTGGAGCCCATTGCTGGGTTTCGCGCTGTACCCGGCGAGGAAGCCTGCCATTACCAAGGCCGTGTATAGAATCGATTTTCTCAAGATCATGCCGGTGCCCGCTGAAGGGTGGATGGGGGCGTGTGCAGCACTGATCCC
Source organism: Pseudomonas sp. TKO26 (assembly GCF_003225665.1). Lineage (NCBI taxonomy): Bacteria > Pseudomonadati > Pseudomonadota > Gammaproteobacteria > Pseudomonadales > Pseudomonadaceae > Pseudomonas > Pseudomonas sp. TKO26. Next base: position 124,714 of record NZ_QKLN01000006.1, on the reverse strand, counting down.
TGTTCCGGGAAAAGGTTCCTGATGAGCCGGCGTAACGGATAGCAGTCGCCGCTAGCTACAGGACTTTGCTGGTTGGACCAGGAGCATTCCTCTTTTGTCGAAACGTTCTTCGATCACCTCCTAACCCCAGCCGGTGCCACAGAGACCGAATACCGTGGCGGGTTTCAGGTACTGGGCATTGACCGCGTTACCCGTGGAGGTCTGCGGGCCTGGCGTGGCGGAGCGTCGATGACTGGAGGGGGGCGGGAAGCGCAGTGGCGAAGGCCGCGAGAACAAGGTTTGGAAGAGGGCGCTGTGGACAGTCTTCGGGTCTCGCAACTGCTGCGGACCCGAAGGGCTTGTAGCTTACTTAGATGCGGTGAATCTGCGTGATGTGCGGCTTGCCGTTAATGGGCGCGTAGATTTCAACGATCGCTTGCCAGCTGCTGGACGAGCCCGGTAGCGTTGCTTTGGTCTGGTAGCGATAGTTGGTGCCATTGACTACCTGGGTCGAAACCAGTTCGGGTGTGTAGTTAACACCTACGAACCCGGCCAAGGCCTCTTTGAAGACTTCCTGATCCTTTGGGGTCAGTTTGTGGTAAGCGGTCCATCCACCAACAAGATGTTCTTGAGCAGTCATGAATTAAATCTCCATATTTAAATTCCTACTCGTCTGGCTTTTCGGATTTCGCCCCGTCTATTGAATGGTTTCCGGAATCCATTTCCTGAATGGTTTTCCTAGCATCCCTACTCCTATTTACTGTGAACCCGGGTGCTTGGGAAAACACCGATACGAGCCTACTGCCGGCCCGGGGGAGTGTAGATCAGGAACAAGGAGGATCAAGGCAGGGAAGGGGAAGGGGGAGGGGACTAGCCAAGTCCAAAGATTGATGCCGAGGCGGACTTTAGGCTCTGCGAAGCAAGTGAGGTGAGCCCCTTGGTTGCTACGACGAGGAAGCTAGGAGCGAGCGTGTAGCCACTGGAGTCCTTTCCTCAGGCTCATGTATTTCATAGGCCGAGACTTTAATGCTGACTGACAGCAAGGGCGTGACAGCCAGAGCTTTCCATGGGGCCATTCCTGATTGCTTCCCCGCTGCCTGGTAAGCGGACGCAACCATGGCAGGGAGAAACGAAGGCAGAAACGAGACGTCCGCCTTGAACCATGTAAGGTTCCCAAAGGGTGGGCGAAGATACCGGGCGGCATACAACCTTCGATACCTACAGGTAAATGAGAATGTCAGAGTCTGCAGAAAGAATAAGTGAGATATTGCAAGCTTTTCATCGTTTTGAAGACGGGTTGCTATTGTCATTTGAATTTAATTACGTGCCAGGAGAGAAACTTGCAGCGCAGGTTTTATTTCATGCAAGAGATCATCGGGCTGATGGCAATGTGTGGAAGAAGGTTAAAGTAGTTGTCAATGGTGTTGAGGAGTTGAGTGCGAAAGTTAGAGGCTATCAATTTAATTCAATTTGTTCAGGGGTTCGGTTGTTGAAGTTTGGTGATTATTGGTGTGTCGATATTGATGGGAATTACGCTTTGGATGCTGATCCAGCATCGGTTGATGAAATACGACAGGATGGAGATCTGTATATTATTGGTCGTGATATTGAGGTTTATGAGTTTGAGGGCTGATCTGAAAAAAATGAATTTTCAATTGCCTGAATCAAGCGTCGAGTGGCGACGCTAAACCTGGGCTCTGTACGAGGAGCCTAGGTCAGATTCAACCCGCCGTCCGAAAGGAGTATCTCGCCGGTCAAGTAGTCCGACTCGACCAGCATCACCACAGCATGGGCGATGTCGCCTGGGCTGGCAGCCCTGCGCATAGGGGCGCGAGTTCGCCACACCTCTTGGGCATCGGCCCACTCTGCGGTCATGGGCGTGTCGACCAGGCCTGGCGCCACAGCGTTTACGCGAATGTCCGGCCCCAGCGATAACGCGAGCAAGCGGGTCATGTGATTAAGCGCGGCTTTGCTCACCGCATAGGGAATCGATGCGCCTTTAGGACGGATACCGGCATGCGAACTGATGTTGACGACACAACCGGCTCGCCGGTGACGGGCGGCGTCGCGCAATGCCGACTCGGTCAATGTGACGAGGTGGAACGGTGCCACGACGTTCACCTCGTTAAGTTCGTGCCACACCATCGAGTTGGCCGAGGCAAGGTCGCCGTGGGGAATGACTCTGCTAATGCCAGCGTTATTGATCAATACGTCGAGTTGCCCCCACGCGGCGATCGCCTCGTTGACAAGCCTGACCCTGTCCGCTTCGACAGCAAGATCGGCTTGTACGTAAACAGCTTGCTTCATTTCAGCAGCCATGGCGCGTCCCGTATCCGCAGAACTTCGCGAATGGAGCACTACTGCATAACCTGCCTGGCTTAGTGCACGCGCAATGGCTGCACCGATACCGGAAGTGGATCCTGTAACCAACGCGACGCGTAATCCGTTATCGATTGTCGGATTGGAGTTCATATGGACTTCTCTGATGGGTTGCTGGAAAACCGTCACCCTAGTGTCAAACGGGCAAGTTCGGCGTCAGGTGGTGACGATGGGCATCGAGGCAATTGGGCGTAACCAGTAATGCGCCTTGTTCATCAGCGTCTACTTCCCTGAGGGCTGAGTAGAGCGTCGTATGATAAGGGCTACCGATTCCGAGTCCAGCATCCTGTCCGTTGGGCAGGTTGTCGGAGCCCTAAATGCGCAAAGGTGGGGCAGGCTTGCCGCTGAAGGCGACGACTGTTAAAAAGCCGGCCCAAAGTGTCGCCAAGGACTGCAATCAATGTTTCTGCTAGTGATGGTTCTCTCGCTCTGGGCGGAGGACCCCGCCTATGTCGTTAACGAAAAAAACTGCACATTCGGGCATTTTATTGAGCTACCGAAGGACGACAGACAGGCGCGACTGATCAAGGCGTGCATCTATCGAATGAGAGGTGAAACCCCACCCATTTTTGAACGCGCGCAGGCCAATCCTGTTCGGCCACTGACAGAACTCATGAAGGCGCCGGCTGAATTACGCTAACGCGGCTTCGCTTACCGTCCGTTGGAGTTTCTTCGTCCGGTCACTTGGGATGAAGAACTTTCGATGAAAGTAAGTGTTTCCAGTGTTGGGCTTCACTCGTTCACATTTCAAGTCGAGGGTTATGTAGCGCCAGATGTCATGGCATTTACTTCTAGCCTTACGCACGTTTGCGTCTCGCCGGTTACCAGAGAAGTGATTGAGGTTCCCGGGCAACTGAGGGCGCTACTCCTGTCTTGAGAGCTGTAGTTGCCTGGACAGGGCCCAGCGCGATCTGCTGTCCAACGGCTCAGCCATGGCCAAAGCCCTTGATTACAGTTCCATCGACAACAATCAGGTCGAGAGCCAGATACGACCATGGGCACTCTGAAGTTCGAACTGGTTGTCTGCCGGGGCTTTGCGCAGAGGCAGGCGGGCGACGGCGATCATGAGCCCGGTCCAGTCGGCGCGCATGAATGGGCATGATCCATATGCTTGTTTGAAGGACGTCCTCGCGCGCCTGCCGACACATCGGCCGAGTGAGTTCGATTGGTTGTTGCCGTATAAGTGGCAAGCGATTTAATCACGCAAGGCGTGATGCCACGACGTATGACCGCTTTCTCGAAACTATAGTGTTCGACATCGCTGATTTACCAAGGAGCATTAGGCGTTTAGCTAACGCAGATGCAAAAAGGAGGCATCATGCCATTTCGATACGGCAACCCATTACGCAGTCTGCTCCATCGTCGGCACAGCCCCCGTCACAGGGCTGAAGGTAAGGCGATTTTCACCTGCGTCGGCAGGGCTCTATCGTCGGGGTATGCCGTCGTCATTGCCTTGTCCATCGGTAGCGCACATGCCGCGCATGGTGAGGGTGCCTCCCTCGACGTGGCGCCAGAGCATGCCCCGTTGGAACAGCAAAATTCGGCATTGCAGGTCACGCCTTATATTTGGGCTGCCCGCCTGGATGGTCGCGTTTCGCCATTCCAGCGAGGCCCAACAATTAGCGTCGAGAAGCCGTTCTCTGACGTGGTGGATGATCTGAACTTTGGTGGCTTCATAAATATTTGGGGACGCTACGAGCGCTTCGTTCTCTCGGGCGACATCATGTATGTCGATACGACAGATATCCATGATGTCGGCCCGCTGCCTGCATTCTCGATTCCCGGCCTTGGTGTAATACCGCCGGGAGGCAACATCGATGCGAAGGTCGACACGAAACAATTCACCGCAACACTCATGGGCGGCTACCGGGTCATCGATGCACCTGGGTTCAGCCTCGATGCCCTGGCCGGTGCCCGCGTTTGGCACATCTCCAACAGGGTGAAGGTTACCGGGAGCCTTGGCGGCCTAAGCAAGTCTGTCAGCTATCACGAAAGCTTTGGCTGGGTCGACCCGCTGGTCGGCCTGCGTGCGTTCCTTCCCATCACGCAAAAGCTCTCCGTTCAGGGGCAGGCCGATATCGGTGGGTTTGGTGCAGGCTCCGACTTCACATGGTCGACCCTGGTTACCGTCAATTATGCTTTCAGAGACAACCTTTCCACCTCCGTAGGCTATAAGTTGCTCGACGTCGATTACGATTACAACGGCCATGTCTACGACACGCGCCTCAGCGGCCCGGCACTCGGAATGACCTATCGGTTTTGATCAGCAAAGGCTTCGCACAGCCGTTCCAAGGATTGGTACTCACTATGTCTAAATTCGTACTCACGCTCGCCACCTTAACTGCAGCCGTCGCTCTGCTGGGCGCCGAAGTCCAGGCCTGTACAAGGGCTGTTTATCATGGCCCTGACGGCAGGAATATCACCGGCCGCAATATGGACTTCAAGGACGCCATGGTTAGCAACTTCTGGGTCTTCCCTCGCGGGATGAAGCGCAATGGAGCCGCCGGTTCGCGCTCACTTGAATGGACATCGAAATTCGGCAGCCTGGCCGTGTCTGGCTATGACATTTCGACGGTAGACGGCATGAATGAAGCCGGCCTCAATGCCAGCCTGCTTTGGCTCAACGCCACAGAGTTTCCCAAGGACGACGGGAAGACGCCTCGCATGTCGCTCTCGATCTGGGCACAGTTCTATCTTGATCAATTCGCGACGGTGTCAGAGGCGGTCGAATATACGCGCAGCCATCCCGTGCAGGTCGTAAGTGGTGAAGTACCCGGTCGACCCGGCAGCCTAGCGCCGCTGCATTTGACGCTCTCCGATGCTTCTGGCGACAGTGCTGTACTGGAGTGGATCGGCGGGAAGCTGAGCATTCATCATGATCGCAAGTATCAAGTAGTGACGAACGACCCACCCTACGACAGTCAACTCGCTAACCAGAAATATTGGAGCGCGGTAGACCCTCTCAGTTTCCTTCCCGGTAGTGGCCGCTCCGAAGACCGTTACCTACGCGCCGGTTTTTACATTAATGCAGTGACCCAAAGCGACGATCCCCGGATCTCCGCCGCCGCAGTGTTCAGCGTTATTCGCAACGCTTCGGTACCCTACGGCGTAAGCCTTCCTGAATCACCGAACCTTTCCACGACCCGCTGGCGTGTGGTGGCTGACCAGAAAGGCATGCTTTTCTATGGTGAGTCGGCAACTTCACCCAACATTTTCTGGGTGGATCTGAAGAAGCTCGATTTCTCTGAAGGTGCACCTGTCCGCAAACTCGACCTCGGTGTGGACATGGACCGTATTCTTACCGGGGAGGCATCAGGCCAATTCGTTACGGAAAAGCCGTTCGACTTTATGGCCGTTGAATGAACCTCAGCCAAGACTCGTAGTATTTCGAAAGCGAGTGATGCCTGCTCTGAAGATGCGCTACGATCCGCGGTCCATTGGAAGGAGGTCAAAAGGAATGATCGGTCGTTTAGCTGTGTGCGCTCTTCTGGCTGCGCAAGTGGTGCCTGCACTCGCGGCAAAGGATGAAGTCGAGTATTTGATCCCGGAGGACTGGGATTCGAAAAAAGACGAGGCTAAGCCTGCCGGCGGCTTGCCACTGACTTCGAAGGAACTTGAGTCTGGAATGAAAAAGAGATTCAAGGAGGTTCCGCAGTGTTCAGGCGTTGCGTTTGGTAAGGCCCAAGCCATGAAGAATGATGAGGTGATTTACCAAACCTTGAGCTTGAAGGGGGCACAACTGGAGATGTTTGTTGAAATCAACAGTGCTGGAAAGGTAGGTAATGCCAAGTTCCTGGGTAGCAAGGGAGCAAAGGACGATCCCGAACTTCGTCTCATGATGTGCTCGACCTACGCCGTTATGCGCACTTTGCAGCCTGAACTGGAGTCGTCTGAAGCTGCTCTGAAAAGCTCCTCCCAAGCGTGGACTTTGTCAAAGCAAAAGCCATTTGAAATGGTCTTCTATTTCAACAAGATCAAAACCCAGTACGTGCCCTTTGAGATGAACGTCTACTGAAGTTTGCGGCTCGGTTGAAAAGTAAATCCAGCGGACTCTGGGTTTCTTCGGCTTTTAGATTCTGGAGAGTTATCGGTGTTACAGACGTTGTGGATGTTGCTCAATTGGGAGGTTTGGGAATCACTTGCAATAACTTCTATCCCATTTCAGCTGTTTGTCTGGGTTGGGGTTATGGTCACAATGCTGATCATTCGTTTCCGTGGCCGCATTCCGATCTTTTGGGCAAATCTGTTGGCGGGCGGGGTTGCGGGTGTGGCAGCTACGCTGGTTTGTATGATGGCGGCACCTTATGCGCTTGATTACGAGGCTTACCGCGAGGGCGTTCGGCAGTTGGAGGCTCAGGAGCGCTTACAGCGAGAACGGGAGTCGCCAAGTGTTAATGCGCTGCCTGCTGAGTTTGAAGGAGGTGGAACCGGACTGGACGTCATGAAGCTTTTTGGGGCACTGATTTCATACAAAGCTAATTCCAAACAGCACCAAGAGAGTGACCAGCAACAGGAAGAAAAGGAATTCTTACAGACTCAAAAAACATTGCAGACTGTTGAAGTTCAATTTGTAAGCAATCCTGAGAATGCTCTTGGAGAGGTTTCAGATTTTTCAGGACGGCGATAACAGTTTTTCAAAAGAGCCTCGCACAAGCGGGGCTTTTTTATGCCTGGAATATCCCACATGAAATTAAACCCTGTTGTTGCTCAGTTGCGGGCGACCTGTCCGACCTTTGCCCATCGGGTCACGGGCGGCATTGATTGGGATGCTGTGGCGGAAAGCGCGAAGTTGGATTTGCCTGCCGCCTACGTGATCGCATCCGCCGATGCGGCAGACGATAACCAGGCGCAGAACACGGTGGTTCAGCGAATCACGGACCAGTTCGCCGTTGTCGTTGTTCTTGAGGCCACGGACGAACGAGGGCAGGAAGCCAACGACCTGTTGCACGACATCAGGGCCGAGTTGTGGCGTTCGCTGATTGGCTGGAAACCGGCGCCCGAGTACACGCCCCTGGAGTATGGCAAGGGCGCCTTGCTCCACATCAGCCGCGCTCGGGTTGTGTATCAGATGACCTTCGTCGCGGCCTTCCAGCTTGGCCGCAATCTTCCCCAGGGGCCTGCCGAAACTTGGGCCGAGCTGGCGGCGGATGGCCTAGTGCCGTTTGAGGGGGCGACGTTCAACATGGACTGCATCGATCCGGCGGATCCCAACCTGCGCCAGCCCGGCCCGGATGGGCGCATTGAAGTCAAATTTTCAGGAGACGCAACACCATGACCCAGCGCATCACAGTGGTACCGGCCCCGGGCCGTGCAGTGCCTGACCCAGAAGCCGGCGATCTGTTGTCGGCTGAGGGGCGGGAAGTTCCGGATAACGCCTGGTGGCGCCGCCGTTTGTTGGATGACGACGTGACGCTCAAGCCAACCAAACCCGCCAAGGCCGTCGCCGCGGCGACTAAAGAGGGGCCGAAGTAATGGCTATTGGATTCAGTAACATCCCCGCGGATATCCGCGTTCCGCTGTTCTATGCGGAAATGGACAACTCCGCAGCAAATACCGCGGCCTCGGCCATGCGCCGCTTGATCGTCGCCCAGGTGAACGACAACGCACCCAGCGAAGGTGCTGGCAAGCTGGTGCTGGTGCCCAGCGTGGCATTGGCGAAAAGCATCGGCGGCCAAGGGTCGATGCTTGCTGCGATGTACGACACTTGGCGCAAGGCCGATCCCGTCGGCGAGATCTGGTGTTTGCCGCTGCTGAGCACTGAGGGGGTCAAGGCGGCAGCCAAGGTCACTCTGTCCGGCACTGCCACCGAGGCTGGTCTGTTGAGCCTGTATGTCGGCGGTGTTCGTGTTCAGGCCACCGTCACAGCGGCAGCAACTGCCGCGGTGGCTGCCTCGGCACTTGCGGTAAAAATCAACGCAGCTGCAGATCTGCCAGTGACTGCGGCTGCTACTGCCGGTGTCGTGACGCTGACCTGTAAATGGTCGGGCGAGAGCGGCAACGACATCAGCATCGTCCTGAACCGCCTGGGCAAGACCAATGGCGAGTTTACCCCGGCGGGGTTGACCGTTGAGCTGACCCAGATGCTGGGCGGTGCGGGTGTTCCAGATCAGGTAGACGCCATTGCCGCGTTGGGTGATGAGCCCTTCGAATTTATCTGTGTGCCCTGGTCCGATACCACAACGCTGAATCAGTGGCAGGCGGTCATGGATGACAATGTGGGGCGTTGGAGCTGGGCCAAGCAGTTGTTCGGTCATGTGTACAGCGCGAAGCGTGGCACTGTCGGTACCCTGGTGGCCGCTGGTCAGGCGCGCAACGATCAGCACATCACCATCCAGGCCCTGGAAAACGGTGTGCCGCAGCCGGTGTGGGTCCAGGCCGCGGCTCTGGCGGCACGAACGTCAGTCTTCATTTCTGCCGATGCCAGTCGCCCCACTCAAAGCGGTTCGCTGCCGGGCCTGGATCCGGCCCCGGCCAGTGAGCGTTTCACCCTCACTGAGCGTCAGTCGCTGCTGAGCTATGGGATCGCCACGGCGTACTACGAGGGGGGCTATGTGCGCATTCAGCGCTCGATCACCACCTACCAGAAGAACGCCTACGGCCAGGCGGATAACTCCTACCTGGACAGCGAAACCATGCATCAGTCGGCATTCATCATCCGCCGGATGCAAAGCGTGATCACCAGTAAATATGGGCGCCACAAGCTGGCGAACGACGGTACCCGGTTCGGCGCCGGCCAGCCGATTGTCACGCCGAGCACTATCCGCGGTGAGTTGATTGCCCAGTACGCCAAGCTGGAGCTGGAAGGGCACGTGGAGAACGCCGAGCTGTTTGCCGAGCACCTGGTGGTCGAGCGTGATTCGCGTGACCCGAGCCGCGTAAACGTCCTGTTCCCGCCGGACTACATCAACGGCCTGCGCATCTTCGCGCTGCTCAATCAGTTCCGTCTGCAGTACGACGCGGCGGCGTAACGGAGCCATTGCACCTACAGCCCGCCATGAGCGGGCTTTTTCATTCGGGAGAAGACCATGGGTCAATTAGTTGCGGGTACCACCTACGTCAAAGTTGACGGGGCTCAGTTCACGGTCACCGGTGGGGCTGAGGCACCTTTGATGGCGGTGAAGCGAGAAACGGTCGCACCGGGTTTCTATAAGGAAGAAGACCTGCCGGCGTACCTGAAGATGACGGCCATCTTGGCCCCGGATTTGGACTTCAAGAAGATCGCCAACGGGCGTGACATGACGGTCACCTGCGAGTTCAAGAACGGCAAGGTGTACGTATTGGCGGGGGCCTATCTGGTCGGTGAGCCCTCCTACAAGGGTGACGACGGCACCGCCGAATTCGAGTTCAACGGCATCAAGGGGACCTGGCAATGAGTCAAGCAATCAAGCTGCAGGCGCCGATTGAGGCCCACGGTGAAACGCTGGTCGAGCTGACCCTGCGCCGCCCGACGGTGCAGGAGGTGCGGGCCATCAAGGCGCTGCCCTACAAGATCGACAAAAGCGAAGAGGTCGGCCTCGACATGGATGTCGCCGCCAAATATATCGCGGTGTGTGCAGGTATCCCGCCTTCGTCGGTCAATCAGTTGGACCTGGTCGATCTGAACGCTTTGAGTTGGGCGGTGGCCGGTTTTTTCATGACTGCGGCGTCCACGCCGTCGCCGACCTGATCGCACTGGCCTACGACCTGGCCTGGTTCTGGAAGATCGATCCCGAACAGATGATGGCCAGGCCCCTGGACCTCATTCTTGAATCGCTGAGCCACGCCCAGCGGATAAACCAATCCCAGCAGGTGCAGTGATGGCGGATAAGTTCCAGCTCAAGGCGTTGATTACGGGCGTTGACAAGCTGTCGCCAACGCTCACTGGGATCCGCAAGAACGTCGCGGGCTTTCGCAAACAGATGGAAAGCTCCGGCCTGGGCAAGATTGGCTTTCGGGATCTGCTGCAGGGCGGGGCATTCGCCGCGCCCTTTGTTGCTGGGGCGAAGGCGGCCATCGACTTTGAGTCGTCCATGGCGGACGTGCGCAAGGTGGTGGATTTCGACACCCCGGAACAGTTCAAGCAGATGGGCCAGGATGTGCTCGGGATGTCTGAGCGGATGCCGATGGCGGCGAGCGGCATTGCCGCGATTGTTGCTGCAGGCGGGCAGGCCGGCTTTGCTCGGGAAGAGCTGAAGCAGTTTGCTGAAGACGCGGTAAAGATGGGGGTAGCCTTTGACCAGACCGCCGACCAGTCCGGCGACATGATGGCCAAGTGGCGAACCTCTTTCAAAATGACTCAGCCGGAAGTGGTAGCCCTGGCCGACAAGATCAACTACCTGAGCAACACAGGGCCTTCATCGGCGCAGCAGGTCGCGGAAATCGTGACCCGCATTGGCGCGCTGGGTGGCATCGCGGGGCTTTCCTCGGGTCAGATCGCTGCCATGGGTGCCACCCTGGCGGGGGTGGGTGTGCCGAGTGAAGTTGCCGCAACAGGGATGAAGAACTTCATGCTCGCCCTGACCAAGGGCGGCGCGGCAACCAAGCAGCAATCCCAGGCGTTCAAGTCGTTGCGCCTCGATGTGAAGCAAGTAGCCAAGGGCATGCAGAAAGACGCCCAGGGCACGATTCAGGACGTTCTTGATCGCATCGCGAAGGTTGATCCAGCAAAGCAGGCTGGCTTGCTCACGCAGCTTTTCGGCACAGAGTCGGTGTCGGCGATTGCGCCCATGCTGACCAATCTGGATTTGCTGAAAACCAGCTTTGCTGCGGTAGGGAAAGAGGGCAAGTTCGCTGGCTCGATGCAGCTTGAGTATGAGACGCGATCCAAGACGACCGCCAACGCCCTGCTGCTCATGCAAAACAAGGTGACCCGTTTGGGTATTGAGATCGGCAGCGTACTGTTGCCGCCGCTCAATGATGTCCTGACCACCATCGGCCCGCTGATTTCTCAAGTGTCCGCCCTGGCGGCGGAGCACCCCGAGGTGATCAAGGGCGTTCTCGGGGCCGGTATTGCCTTTGGCGTCCTTCGCTTGGCGGTGTTGGCCAGTACGGTGGCCATGAAGGTGTTCGGCGCCGTGACGTCCATTTCTCCCGTGGGGCTGATCGTGCGGGGTATCGCGTTGGCGGCGGGGTTGTTGATCGCCAACTGGTCAACCGTCGGGCCTTACTTCCAGGCACTGTGGGAGAAGATCAAGGGGCCGGCGATGGTGTTGTGGGGCTGGTTTAAACAAGCCTTCGCCTTCACTCCGCTGGGCTTGGTGATCGAAAACTGGGGGCCGCTGACTGAGTTCTTCAAGGCCATCTGGGGTGTGTTGGTTGCGATCTCTGGCCCGGCCTGGGATCTCATAAAGCACATGTTCGACTGGTCCCCGTTGGGGATCATCATCAAGAACTGGGAGCCAATCACCGCTTGGTTCAAGGGGGTGTGGGAAAAAATCAAACCCATCATTGAGCCGATCCTGAACTTCATGGGCGCGGGGGAGGGTGGCGACGGAATCATCAAGTCCGCGACGGACAAGGCCAACGCCTTCGCTGAAGAACAGCGCAAGCGCAATGCGGGGGAGGGGGGCGGTACCGGTGACTTCCTGCGCTCGGACGCTGCAAAGGTCATGCAAGAGCGGCAATCGTTCTTGAACAAGACCCAGGGCGGAGCCAGTGCCGGCGATCTGTTGCGGGCGCCGGGCCAGGTTCCGCCGCCGGGTAGCCTGCTGCAGCAGACTGCCGCAGCCAACGCCCAAAGCCTGAAGGGCCAGATCGATATCAACCTCAACGGCGCGCCGCCCGGATCCACGGTCGAAGAGTCGAAGAGCAACCAGCGCGGCCTGAACATCAAGCCGAACGTTGGGCGGCGCACTGTCGGCGCAGAGAGGTAGCAGAATGGAAAGGACATGGCGCGACGAACTGCTGCCGGCGTCATTCAGGGGCATCAGCTTTCTGGTTGACCGGGCCGCGGTGCTGGTGGGCATGAAAGGCCAGTTGCACGAATTCCCCCAGCGGGATGATCCGTATTTTGAGCAGTTGGGCCGGCAGTCGCAGGTTCACGCCCTGACAGTGTGGATCATCGGTGACGACTGTTTCGAGCGGCGTGACAAGTTTCTTGAGGCAGTCCAGACCCGGGGCGCTGGCGAGCTGGTGCACCCCTGGCTCGGGCGAATGCAGGTCAAGGCCGGCGAATGTGAGATGAACCACAGCCGGCGCGAGGGTGGCCTGGTCGCCTTCGACGTGGTGTTTTATCCGGATAAGCCGCTGCAATTCCCGGTGGCCCGAGTCAACACCCAGCAGCAGGTGGTCAAGTCGTCGGAAGGTCTGCTGGACTCCGCGCTGGCCCGGTACAAGGCGGCTATGGCGAAAGTTGATCAGGCCCGCCTGGGCATTATCGGTTTGCGCAATAGCTTGTCGAGCGTCTACAGCGTGATTCAGCAGCAGTTCGCGCCGCTGGTAGGGCTGTTCACGAACCTCAGTGGTTTTGTGCAGTCGCTGATCAATTCGCCCGGAGCGCTGGGGGCGCTGTTCTCCAGCTACTTCAGCGACTTCACCGGCCTGGACTTCTCAAGCCCTGGATCCAGTTATCGCGGTTCCATTGCTTCGGCGACGCAGCACAGCGAAGCGGTGACGGGCATCAACACGGTGAGCCAGGCCGCAGGGGCTGACACGAACGCAGCCGCACAGGCTACGGCTGATCTGGTGCAGGACGCTCTGCTGGTACAGGTGGCGCTGATCGTCAGTGAGATGCCGGTGGCGAGTCAGCCAGTATCGAACGACTCCACCCCATCGGTTGATCAGCAGGCTGTGCAGCCGGTTGAACGGCCCGAGGTACCTGTGGCGGATGATGTCATTGAACTGCGGGACAGCCTGAGCGAGGCGATTTATGAGGCCTCCCTCAAGGCCGACCCGCAGCACTATCAGGCCCTGACCAACCTTCGCCAGACGCTGGTGAAGCACCTGACCGCCGTCGCCCAGTCTGGCGTGCGCCTGGTGGAGATCACCCCCGCCGAAGCGCTGCCGGCCCTGGTGCTGGCTTACCGGCGCTTCGGCGACGCCACGCGGGCGGGGGAGGTTGTGCAGCGCAACCGCATTCAGCACCCCGGCTTTGTGCCGCCGGTCCCGCTCAAGATCGCTCGGGAGTAACCCATGCTCGATACACAGAACGTCGTTAGCCTCACGGTTGACGGTGTGGATTACAGCGGCTGGAAATCAGTGGAAATATCGGCGGGGCTGGGGCGCCCGGCCCCGGGCTTCAACCCGGGGATTACCTGGGAGGGGGGGGATCAGAAGATCGAGGGGCCGATCAAGCAGGGCGCAAAGTGTCAGGTGAGCATCGGTGATGACCTGGTGCTGACCGGCTGGGTGTTCGGTACGCCGATCAGCTATGACGACAAGCAGATTACTCGGTCGGTCACCGGGCGGTCGTTGCCGGCGGATCTGGTGGACTGCGCCGCGGTGAACAAGCCCGGGCAGTGGAACAGCCAGGGCGTGCTGTCGATCGTCAAGGCGCTGGCCGCGCCCTACAAGATCGCCGTGCGCAGCGAGATCCCCGAAAGCTCAAAGCTGTCCGACCACACCATCGAGCCCGGCGAGTCGGCATTTGAGTCCATTGACCGGCTGCTGACGCTGTTCCGGGTGTTCTCCACCGATGACGCCCGCGGTATGGCGGTGCTCGCCAAACCGGGTAGCGAGGGGCGGGCCTTCGATGCGCTGGCCGCGGGGCGGAACATCAAGGCGGGCGATGCGCCGCTCGACTTCTCTGGGGTGTATTCGGAGTACCAGGTGCTGGGACAAAAGACCGGTACCGATGAAGAGTTCGGCGAAGCTGCGGCGGAAGTGTCGGCCAAGGTCACGGACGAACGAACGACTCGGCGGCGCGTGAAGATCATTCAGGAGTCGGGGCAGGTCACCCAGGAGCTGGCCCAGGCCCGGGCGAACTGGGAGCGCAGCACGCGGATGGGCAAGGCGCTTTCCGCGACCTACACGGTGCAGGGCTGGCGGCAATCGAACGGCCAGTTGTGGAAGCACAACATGATCGTCCGTGTTGTGGATCCGATCATTGGCTTCGACCGCGACATGCTGATCGCCGAGATCACTTACAGCCTGAGCGACCAGGGCATGACCACGAAAATGCTGGTCGGCCCGCCGGATGGTTTCGAGCCCGAGCCGGACGACTCCCACAAGAACCGCAAGCTGAAGAAGGGCGGCAAGGGCGACAACTTCGAATACCTGATTCCCGCTGACTATGAGCCTAAAAAATGAGCCTGATGAAGATGCTTGCCCGCGGCACGGTGGTACTGGCTGACGCGGCGAAGAAGCTGCAAACCCTGCAGGTGCGGCTGACGGCTGGAGAAGTGAAGGACAAGGTTGAACACTTCGAACCCTATGGCCTCACCAGTAACCCGCTGGCGGGGGCTGAAGTGTTGACCGCGTTCCTCGGTGGGGATCGGTCCCATGGGGTGGTGCTGGTGGCCTCGGATCGTCGCTACCGGGTGCAGGAGTTGAAGCCCGGCGAGGTCGCCATCTACAGCGACGAAGGCGACAAGGTGCACCTCAAGCGTGGACGGGTGATCGAGGTTGTCACAGAGACGCTGAACATAACTGCCAGTAGCGCCGTGAACATCGATACACCCCTGCTCACCCAGACAGGGAAGATCGTTTCACAGGGTGACCAGATAGCCGGCGGGGTCAGCCAGATTAATCACGTTCACGGCGGCGTCATGCCGGGCCCGGGCCAGACAACTGTGCCTGTTCCAGGGGGCTGACGATGATCATATCGGGAACCCTTGAAACCTCGCTGATTCGGGCGGTGGTGATTAGCCTGTTTACCTGGCGCCGCGCCGCGACCGATGACCCGATTGACGATGAAGAGCGCTTCGGCTGGTGGGGTGACAGCTTCCCGGAGGTGGTCGATGACCGGATCGGCTCCCGCCTGTGGCTGTTGCGCCGGGTCAAGCTCACCCGAGAAACCCAGCTCGATGCCGAGTTCTATGCCCGGGAGGCTCTGCAATGGCTGCTCGATGATGGCGATGTGATTCGCATCGAGATCCGCAGCGAGCGGGCCACGGACAGCCGCCTGAACCTCGGTGTAATCCTGACCATCTCCACCGGCGAACGCCTGGAGATCCACCCAACAGAGCTATGGCAGGTGATTTATGCCGTTTGAAACTCCTACGCTTCCCGTGCTTGTCAATCGCACACAAAGCGACCTGGCCGGCGATGCGTTGCGGCGCTCCGATGCTCAGGTGCTGGCCCGAGCGCTGAGCGGTGCTGCCTTCGGCCTGTACGGTTACCTGGGCTGGATCGCCGAGCAGATTCTGCCGGACACGGCTGAAGTCGAAACGCTGGAGCGGATCGCCTCCCTTCGCCTCAATCAGCCAAGGAAAGCTGCCCAGCCGACCCAAGGTATTGCCAGTTTTACCGCAGCTGCAGGCGCTGTGCTGGACGCTGACACCGTATTGCAGGCCAGGGATGGCCGGGCCTACCGCGTCACTGCAGGAGTGACCACGGTTGCTGGTACCAACACCGCGACGCTTGAAGCGGTGGACGCTGGAACGCTGGGCAACGCGGACGCCGGCCTGGTGCTAAACCTCGTTCAGCCGGTCCAGGGAGTGGCGGACTCGTTCACTGTCCTGGCTCCCGGTCTGTTGGGCGGTGTGGCCCAGGAAAGCGTTGAGTCATTGCGGGCCCGGGTCATTCAGTCCTATCGCGTGGTACCTCATGGCGGCTCGGCGGATGACTATGAAACCTGGGCGTTGGAATGCCCCGGTATTACCCGGGCCTGGACCCGGCGGCTGTATATGGGGCCGGGTACGGTGGCGGTGTTCGTAATGCGTGACGACGATACCGATCCGGTGCCAACGGTCGAACAGCTGGCCGAGGTGAAGCAGTACATCGAGCCCCGGCGACCGGTAACGGCTGAGGTGTATGTCTTGGCCCCCACGCGCAAATCGGTGGTGTACAGCATCCGGCTGAATCCGGATACCTCTGCTGTCCGGGCGGCCGTCGAGGCGCAATTGCGTGACCTGCATGCGCGGGAGGCGGCACTGGGTGAGTCCCTTTTGCTGACTCATATCGCCGAGGCCATCAGTGGATCCGCTGGTGAGTGGGACCACCAACTGGTGGCACCCGTTGCTGACGTAGCAGCCAAGCCTAACGAGCTGCTGACGTATGGGGGCTGCCTATGGCTGGCTTAAGAACGGCGCAGCAGTACCGAGCCCAGTTGAGGGCGTTGCTCCCCGCGGGCCCGGCCTGGGAACCTGAGCGCGTGCCTGAGTTGGCGTTAGTTCTAACGGGCTTGTCGCAGGAGCTGGCGCGCATCGAAGCACGGGCCTTCGCCTTGCTGAATGAGATGGATGCCGGCGGCGTGAATGAGCTGGTGCCGGATTGGGAGCGGGTCATGGGGCTGCCGGATCCCTGCATTGGGCTTGAGCCCGTATTTGAGGATCGCCGTCTGGCAGTGCGCCAACGGCTGACGGCAGTCGGCGGGCAATCCTGTGGCTACTTCATCGAGATCGCGGTGCGCCTCGGCTACCCCGAGGCCACCATCACAGAGCGTCGGGCCCCGCGGTTTGGTCGCTCCCGATTTGGCGCCGCCCACTTCGGTACCTGGTCCGCTCAGTTTATGTGGACGCTCAACACGGGGCCGCGCCGCCGCCTGGGTCGGCGCTTCGGTGCCAGCTATTGGGGTGAGCGCTTCGGGGTCAACCCGAGCGGCGCCCTGGAGTGCGTCATTCGTCGCAGCGCTCCGGCGCATGCATTGGAATCAATCAACTATGGGGTGGGTGTGTAGATGGACTATCCGAAAAGCGTACCGAACGTGGGCCTGGTCAACGGCAAGTTTGTTGACGAAAACACCGCGACCGGGCAAGTCGGTTCTTTGATTCCTTCAGTTTGGGGGAACGCTGTTACTGATGAGCTGCTGAACGTTATTCGTGCGGCTGGCATTGTTCCTGCCGAGGCTGATCATAGTCAGTTGGTGGCTGCTATCAAAAAGCTGGCCGAAACTGACCCTTTAGTCTTTGCAAGTCAGGAAGATGCAGAGGCAGGTATTGATACAGTAAAAGTAATGAGTGCACTTAGAGTCTTTCAAGCTATTGCGAAAGCGGTCCCGCAGGCGTCCGAGAGTGTACGTGGCATTGCAAAGAGTGCGACATCGGTGCAAATGGCTGCTGGCACCGACGATGCGACATTTGTCACGCCGAAAAAGCACCGAGCTGCAGGCCTGGGGTTAAGCGGGATTCGGACAGAGGATCTGAGCAACGCAAACGTGGCATTGGCTGCGGCGGATATTGGTTCGCTGGTGGTGTTTGGTGGCTCTGGTGGTGGCTCACTGACGCTACCGAAAGCAAACACCGTGCGAGCGGGTGCGTCTATCACCATCCACGCTGCCAGTGCTGTTGCGGGTACCAACACGTTGAGGGCTGTAGCGGGCGACACTTTGTCAGGGATGCTGCAGTTTATGGTGCCTGCCGGGGTGATGCGCAGTGGTGACTCTGTCGTTTGCACGTCGGATGGCACCTCAAACTGGGTTATCTCGGTTGATTGCACCTACAATTTTGTTGCGCAGGCAGTCGCGCAGTTGTTTACGAGTGGGCAGTCCCTTATTCAGGCGGCAGGGTATGACAGAACGCCTGGCGGAAAGATCCACCAGTGGGGGATTTTTACCTATACCGCAGTCGGCGCTCAGTCTGTTGCTATACCTTTACCGATTCAATTCCCCAATGGGATTCTTTCCGGCACTGTTAGCGCTCCTTCGAGGCTGACTAACACGGCTATCGGCGTCGATATTCCCGCCTCTACAAAGTCCTCTCTTTCGTTCGCCTCTCTCACCGCCAGCGGTTCGGGACCATCAACGGTTTTTTATAATGCTTGGGGGTTCTAAATTGATTTTTTTCAGTAAAAAAGAGCTGACATTCATTGATGATAATTTGAGCTCAGCTCTGCCAGATGACGCCCAAGTTATTAGTGCGCTTGAGCATGCCGTCCTGTATGCAGGCGTAGCGGCTGGTAAGGCAATCGACTTCAGTGGAGACAGGCCGGTTCTGGTTGATCGACCGCCGCCCACGGTGGAGCAGTTTCGCCAAGCGGCGCTTTTACAGCGTGATCGAGAGCTGAGCATCGCCGCACTGCGCATTGGACCTCTGCAGGATGCTGTAGACGTAGGGCGTGCTACCGAAGAGGAGGCTGCGAGCTTGCTGCAATGGAAGGGCTACCGCATTGACTTGATGCGGATTGAGCAGCAAAAAGGATTCCCCACCGCTATCGGCTGGCCACTATCGCCAGACTCTGGCACTGACCAATAAACGCCCCGCATTTACGGGGCGTTTTCATTTACGGCCTATGAGGTTTTCCCTATGCCTATCACACAGCAGCAGTTGCTGCAGATCCTCCCCAACGCCGGCGCTAAAGCCGGCGTTTTTGTTCCTGCTCTCAACGCGGCCATGAGCAAGTACGGCATCGTCACCCGCCTGCGCATGGCGGCATTCATCGCGCAGATCGGCCATGAGTCCGGCCAGTTGCAATGGGTGCGCGAGCTGGGCAGCAATCAGTACTTGAGCAAGTACGACACCGGCAATCTGGCCAAGCGCCTGGGCAACACCCCCGAAGCGGATGGCGATGGCCAGAAGTATCGGGGCCGGGGGCTGATTCAGATCACCGGTCGGGCCAACTATGAAGCCTGCAGTGACGCTCTGTTCAGCGATGCTCGATTGCTCAACACCCCCGAACTACTGGAAAACCCAGTCTATGCAGCGCTGTCTGCAGGGTGGTTCTGGCAGCGGGCGGGGTTGAACACCCTGGCCGATAAGGGCGACTTTCTCACCATCACCAAGCGCATCAACGGTGGCACCAATGGCCTGGCGGATCGCGAGGCTCTGTATGAGAGTGCGTTGAAGGTGCTGTCTTGAAGTCCCCGGGCTGGCTGTTGCCGGTCCTGGCCCTGGTACTGGGGTTCGCCCTGGGTGGTTGGCTGGCCTGGACGTGGCAGGCCAACACCTACGGCAAGGCTCTGGCTGACCAGGCCAAGGCGTACAGCACGGACCGCGAGCAGGCCGCCACGGCAGTGATCAACTGGCAGGGAACTCAGCAGGACGCCCGCCGGGCTCTGGAGGACCGCCTGCAGGCGAATGACGAAACCCATTACAAGGAACTGCGTGATGCTCAGACGAATCAAGCTCGCCTGCGTGATCGGCTTGCTACTGCTGACCTGCGGCTGTCAGTCCTACTCAACCCCGCCGCCTCGGGTGGTGGCGGTGGGTTGCCAGCCACAGCCGGCACCTGCGGCGTGGTTCATGGAAGAGCGCGAGCCGAACTTGACCCAGCGGCTGCTCAACGAATTATCACCATCGCCGGAGACGGTGACCAAGGATTGAGCGCGCTGGCGGCCTGCCAGAGCTACGTCAAAGAAATGGTTTCAACGAAGTGAAAGAGGAGCGGGCCGGTGGGGTGCGACAACATCCACCGACCCGCCGACCCGCAGAGTGCTCCTGCAAGTCCAGCCAAAGCTTTCTTGCTGTCGAAGTTCCGATAGACCATGGCCTTTGAACCTTGGGCTGTCGCTACGATGGCGTCCTTGCTGAGGCAGTCGGAGCCTTGCTGCAGAAACAGCTGGCTGTTAAATGGTGAGCAGTTTGCGCCGCTTTTTCTCGCTCCGGCTGGGGATAGGAGGATGCGCGGGCTGCAACTGCGATATTTTGGCTACTCTTTCTTGGGGAGTGCGTACGCTATTACGTAGTCGCCTCGGTCCGGAGACAGGCGCGCCCCGCCAGCGACCACCACCACGTATTGGCGACCGCTCTTGGGTGAGCGATACGTCATCGGTGTGGCTTGCCCACCGACTGGCAGCCGACCTTTCCAGATTTCCTTGCCGGTTGCCATGTCCATAGCCCGTAGGTAGTAATCCTGAGTCCCAGCATAGAATACAAGACCTGCGCTTGTAGCCGCGCCGCCGCCCAGGGTTGGCATGCCCAACGGTATCGGCAGGTGGGGGCGCACACGGCGAACCACGATGTCTCGCGTGGTACCGGCAGGACGCTCCCAAACCTTCTTGCGGGTGTTCAGGTCAATGGCGGCGAACACGCCCCAGGGAGGGCTTTGGCACGGGATACCTAGCACTGAGTTGAAGTTTTTGTGGTCGATCACAAACGGCGTACCTTCCATTGGGGTGGTGCCAACGGTATGGATGGACCTAGGCTGCGGTTTGGCCGTTTCACGAGGCTGGAGCCTTACTACTTGGGGAATGCGAATATCGTTGATGAACAGGTAACCTGTGTTCTCGTCGATGGCACCGCCGCCCCAGTTGAATCCTCCGTAATAGCCAGGATAAATCAGCGTGTCTTGGGTGCTCGGTGCGGTGAACTCACCCTTGTAGTTTAGTTTTTTGAAGTCGATACGGCACTGCAACTGGTCAAAAAAGGTTGTACCCCACATGTCTCTTTCAGTTAACGGCTGCGCGCCGAATGACGGCATGCCCACCGAGTAGGGTTGAGTCTTGGCGACCCAGTCGCCGGTGGCTACGTCCTGAGGTACGGTTCGTTCGACTACGTCGGCAATCGGTTTGCCGGTGCGGCGGTCGAGCATGAAGATCTGCCCGCGTTTGGTCAGCTGGATCAGTGCTGGGACCTTGCCGCCCTTTCCGTCAGGCACGTCGTACAGCGTGGGTTGAGCCGCAAGATCGTAGTCCCAGATGTCGTGGTGGACGGTCTGGAAGGTCCAGCGTTCTCGACCGGTGGCCATGTCTAGTGCTACCACTGCTGATGAGTACTTCTCGCTCAGCTCCGGGCGATTACCACCCCAGAAGTCGGGTGTCTGGTTGCCGGTGGGCAGGTATACCAGGCCCAACTCGTCGTCGAACGCAGGCGTTGACCACATGTTGGGGGTGCCGCGGGTATAGGTATCGCCTTCCGGCGGTAGTTTGGTGATGGTCGGGTTGCCCAAGTCCCATGCCCAGACCAGCTGGCCAGTATCTGCACTAAACGCACGCACGACGCCAGAGGGTTCGTCGGTGGAAAGACCGTCAACGACCCAGCCGCCGAGAATAATCAAGTTGCGCGATACGGTGGGGGCCGATGTGTAGGCGTAGTACGTCACACTGTCCTTGGTTATTTCGCCAAGGCCGGTAGTCAGGTCAACCGAGCCCTTGTCGCCGAACGCTTCACAGGGCTTGCCGGTGTCGGCATCGATTTCCAGCAAGCGCGCATCCATTGTTACTTGCACGATGCGCCGGGCGCAGCTGTTGTCTTTCGCAGCCGCCACAGGTTTGAGATCAGTGAACACCAGCGGATGCTCGACCTTGGCTGGCTCGTAATAGCTCACGCCACGGCAACGGTTCCAGATGTTGATATTGCTTGGCTTGGGATCGAACACCCAACGCTGCTTTCCGGTATCGGCATCCAAGGCAATGACTTTGCTGGTTGGTGTGCAGGTATAGAGAGTGTCGCCGACCTGGATAGGAGTGTTCTGGTACTCGGACGCACCTCTGGCGATTTCGCCGGTGCGATAGGTCCAGGCGACCTGTAATTGATCTACGTTGTCTTTGTTGATCTGAGTTTGTGGGGAGAAGCGTGTGCCTGCCGGTGTGCTGCCGTAATGGCTCCAGTCGGCAACAGAATCACTCTCCAGTTTTTTCGTTTGCGCAGCCGGCTCACCTTCAATAACACCATGTGGGATAAACGCTGCGTATATACCTGCTACCAACGCCACTGCAAACAGCGTTGCGCTGCCATAGCTGACGGCTCGATTGCGCCCTTGTACCAGCCACGGGTGTAACAGCGAGGCCAGCAAGCCGATCACAAGGAACGGTGCAATGCGCGGCACCATTGGCCAGAACGCAAAGCCAACTTCCCAGACAGACCACAGTACTGTGGCTACAAATATTGCGAATATGATTATTGTGGCGACGGGTTTTCTACACAGGTAAAGCACGCCTGAAACAGCCATGCCCAGCCCTGCAGGCAGGTAGTACCAGGAACCGTCTAGGGTAATCAGTTGCCAGCCTTTTACAGTCAGAAATAATCCGCTGAGTCCAAGTAGGGTCCCGAACACCGCCACAATCAAAGATTTTCCTCGGGAGGCATTGGCCTCTTGTTTAGCATTTTTCATTAAGTGATCTCTGTAACCGGCAGCGAGGGTCTTTGAGCGCACTACCGGTTGAGGTAAGAAGTGGTACTGAACGTCACAGTCAGTATTTTGATTAGTGTGTTTTCACGAAGGAAGACAATTTGCGTTAGATGCGAAATTTATTAACAAATTATTCCAGTGCGAAATGTTCGGTGTTCTTTCATTTTTCTTTGCTGAATTTTTGCTACAGCAAGCATGATAATTTAATTAAGTTAATGAAATATAAGGATTTATATTTTTGATGTGCCCGATCCATCATCGTGCTGATATATATTGGCAATCATTAGGAAAATCGGGCGCTATTCTATGTGTGTGAGTACCGGCATGTAAAAGGCGTCCAACACCTCCTATACAGAGGCGTAGGTGCCTTCTCTTAATCCTATTGCAGTAGCCCTGTTTGTAGAGTGGGCTCAGCAGTACAGCTACATATAACTTAAACAATCGGCTGTCTTGCCAGGTGGTTTATAGGTGTAGTGGTTCTGGGCTTCAAAGCTTGTTGATAATGCTTTGTTCTGCGAACTCTGTAAAAACTTCATCTGGCAGCTGGGAAGAGTGGTCGAGTAGTTCTGCCTTGATGAAGCTAGATATAGTATTTCTCCATTTTACAGGGTCGCTCCTTTCTTCTGTTGCCGCATCTCTGATTTTTTTATAATCTGCCTCCGTAAGCGGGGCGTGATTTATTTTTTCTATATAGTCTCGAAAGAGATGTAATGAAGCGTCGGCAATGTTCCCTATAAATAAGTGGGCTTTAAGTGCGATCATCGCTTGGATTTGGTGCTTCTCAGATTGTTTGCTTAATAAGTAGAGAAGGTCTGCTGTGCTTCGGTAGGAAGTTCCAAGCTTGGGGGTTTCGTTTGCTAAGCCGCATGCACCAAAAATAAAGCATGATTGTTCTTTAGGGTCGATATTTGAAGAAAATGATTTTGGGGCTTTCTTTTTGTAGCGGCTAGTGACAAAACTGCTAAGCAGTTGAGCTAGTACAGCTATTAATGTAATGGCTGCGAAGATGTAATCAAAACTTGTTTTTTCGGTCTTGTTGCTGACGTCTGTGGCTTTGATTCCGGGCGCCCTGGCAACTACTACGGGAGCGGAGTTGTTATTTTGCTGGGTGGTCAGAAGCGATATTTTTATAGTGTCCTCAGGGTTCAAGATATCTGCATTCAACTCGAATGTTGATTTTGATCTTGTTTCGTCAATTTTAACCCCTGCCGTTGCATCGGCTGCGACTTCACTCAGCTCTCCACTTGGAAGTCTAATTTGGATGAAGGCATTTTTTATTTCTTTCGACCCTTTATTGTTCACCTCTAGGACGAAAATACGTTTGGCCCCATCTGGGCTGCTGAAGCTTGGTCCGCCAACAAGGGTGTATACCATTTCTGGCGACTTATTAGTGAGCCAGTACGTAGCAAAACTTGCAGCTACTGTGAATACACCAGTAAGGCCGGCTGTTATTAGGGCTATCTTTACAGAGTCCTTCACAGTTTACTCGTCCATTATATCAATTCGCACCGCCTGTCTAAGCAGATTTTCGGTGCTATCACGGTTAACAAGTTTTATCTTAATGATGCAGGGACTGAAAGTGGTCCTTGTCATGACAAGCCGTATTATGCAATAGATTGAACTGATCGGCTACAACGGTTGCTTGAGCAAGGTCGGTTGCGATTGGTATCACGGTGCCCTAAGAGAGTGTCAAGGGGAAAAGATTTATGCATCAGTTGTGGATGGTCCGGATAAGGGGCTGCATGTCTGTAGGCCTTGAATTTAGAGGGTTTTAACTAGAGTGCGCCCAATCCATTATCGGAGCGATACAGCAACTACTTCCGACCAGTAGCTGTTGGCGGTGGTGTGTGGCCAGAATCGGCCATCCTGAGGTTAGCAGAATCCAGGACAGCACCCATGTCGGACTACAAATTTAGGCATTCTGTCGGCAGGGTGCCGCAGGAGGGCGGTTGCGGAAACTAAAGAAAAGATGCGGAAACGGCCAGCTGTTGATGGCAGACCTCTGTGACTGACGGGCACAAAAAAGCCCTGAAAAATCAGGGCTTTCTCGTTGAGATTTGGCGGAGGCGTAGAGATTCGAACTCTAGGACCTGTTACAGTCGGCGGTTTTCAAGACCGCTGCCTTAAACCACTCGGCCACACCTCCAGATCGCATTGCGGGCGCCATAATACCCGAATGAAACACACTGTCAAACTCTCTGCGTCGCGAGTTACAGAGCCTCTGTTATTATCCTTGCCACTAAATGTTTCCCCCAACAGGAGTGTCGCCATGCGCGAACAGGATTACGCAGTTAACAACGGCGTGCAGGCCGAGCAGCTAGAGGTTAGCCGCGTCCTGCGCAACACTTACGGCCTGCTGGCCCTGACCCTCGCGTTCAGCGGTGTCATGGCTTATGTGGCTCAGCAGATGCGGGTCGGCTACCCGAATATCTTCGTGGTGCTGATCGGTTTCTACGGTCTGTTCTTCCTCACCAACAAACTCCGTGACTCGGCCTGGGGCCTGGTGTCGGCTTTCGCCCTGACCGGTTTCATGGGCTTCTTGCTCGGTCCGATCCTCAACCGTTACCTGGGCATGCAGGGCGGCGCTGAAGTGGTCAGCTCGGCCTTCGCCATGACCGCCCTGGTGTTTGGCGGTCTGTCGGCCTATGTGCTGATCACCCGCAAGGACATGAGCTTCCTCGGTGGTTTCATCACCGCCGGTTTCTTCGTCCTGATGGGCGCCGTGCTGGCCAGCCTGTTCTTCCAGATCAGCGGCCTGCAGTTGGCGATCAGCGCCGGTTTCGTGCTGTTCTCCTCGGTGTGCATCCTGTTCCAGACCAGCGCCATCATCCACGGCGGCGAACGCAACTACATCATGGCCACCATCAGCCTGTATGTATCGATCTACAACCTGTTCGTCAGCCTGCTGCAGCTGTTCGGCATCATGGGTCGCGACGACTGATCCCGGTTGTTGAACCCATGAAAAAGCCCGCTTCGGCGGGCTTTTTGTTGTCCGGGTTTCCGGCGTGACAGGGGTTCAAGGGCTGTGCAGCTGCAAGCGTGCGCTGGCCATGGCGTCCTTGTTGACCTCGATGGAGAACGACAGGACCGAGACGTGCTGCTGTTCCAACTGGTCGATCCAGGTGATCAGGCCGTTGAGAGGCCCCTCCAGACTGAGGTTGACCCGTCCTTCATCCTCCTGATCCATGCGTTCCAGGTTGAGTCCGGCCTGGCTGCTGGAGCGTGCCAGCAGGCCCGGCAGGGCATCGCCGGAAATGACCGGGCCTGGGAGGGAAGAGGTGCTGGCGGGCAGCTGTTGCAGATCGTGAAGCAATTGCGTTTCCTCGGTATAGCGGCGCTCGGCCTGGGCCAGAGCCTGTTGTTGCGGTTGCCAGAGCAGGTAGAGGCTGGTCAGGCCAGCAAACACGGTCAGGGCCTGTAGCGCCCGTTGTTCGCGTTTTGCCAAGCGCTGCCAGCGGTGCCGGAGTGGGTTCGTCAGGGCGTTTCGGGCCGGGATCGAGGCGATGGGAAGCTTCATCGCTTACTCCTTGATTTGAAAGCGCGCGGAGACGCCTTGCGCGTCACGCACGGATGAGTCGGTGCTGACGTTCAGGCCCTGGTTGATCAGGCCCTCGCGCAGCAGTTGCAGATCGGCAAAGGCCGGGGCGCTGACTTGCAGGCTCCAGCCTTCCTCGGCCTGGTAATCCAGGCGCTGGATCTGTGACAGGGCGCCACCGCTGGCGGCCCATTGCTCCGCCAGTTGCGACAGGCGCAGGGCCACGCCTGGGGCTTCCTGCACCTGTTGACGTTGCTTGAGCCGCACCTGATGCGCCAGGTCGGCGCTGGCCGGTTCATCGCCGAAGCGTTCTTGCCAGAGACTCTGGCTGGCCGCGTGTAGCTGATCGCTGCGCTGCTCCAGGTACAGCCGGTGTCCGACGTTCTGCAGCAGTTGCGCGCCGCTTGCAATCGCCAGCACCAGCAGCGCCAGGCGCCAGGGCGTCGCTTTGCGGGTGCGGCGCTGGAATTGCCCCTGGCACAGGTCGATCGCCTGCAGGCTGCCCTGGCTGAGCACTTGCCAGGGCTGCTCTTCGGCTTGCCAGTGCTCCGGCTCCAGGCCGTCGATGCCCGGGGGCTCGGCGCCTTGCCACAGCAGCCCATCCGGCAACAGTCGACCCAGTTCGCCGAGCTCCTGCGGGTTGAGAGTCAGGCGTAGCGCGGCGCCGCCGCCCAGCAGCCAGCGGCCGTCCCAGGCCAGGGCGCGTGGCCGGTCCTGGGGCAGGCAGTCGGCGTCGATGTGCATGCGCGACGGTTGCAGCCCGTGCTCGGCCAGACGCTTGAGGCAACGCTGCAGGCGCTCGCGGTGGATGACCAGCACTGCGCAGTGACGTCGCTCGCGCAAGGGGCCATGGGCCAGATGCAGATCCTCGACATCGTCGATCAGTTGTTCTTCCAGGGCACTATGCAGAGCCTGGCGCAACCAGCGACCGCTGCGGGCCGGAACGCTGACCTGATGAAAGCTGGCCATTTCCATCGGCAGCAGCAGGGCGAAGGCATGCCCGCGCAAGTGTTCGGCGGCCTGCTCCAGATCGCCTTCCAGAGGGGCGCTGTCGACAGACCACCAGTGGCAATGCCAGGGGCGGTCGCCCGGGGTATGGGGTGAAAGGTAAAGCCAATGGCTCATCACGGGTTACTCGGTAAGCGAAGGGTCGTTGAGCGGCGCGGGTAGCAAGGTGCGCTGTTGCACGCGGACCTGGTCGGCACTCATGACCCGCAGGTCGCTGACCAGGCGCAGGCGTCGGCCATGCAGCTCAACATCGATGGTGGCGCGGAACTGGCGGCTGTTGACGCTCAGCCCGCGTGCGGTGATGTCCCGGCCCTGAAGCATGGGATTGGCGAGAAACGCGGCGACCGTCGGGTAGCCCTTGGTCGGGCGGGTCTGGGCCAGGGTCCGGGCGGTCGGCAGATCGATGCCTTCGATGCTGGCCAGCACCAGGGCATCGGCGGTGTTGAGGTTGATGTATCCCGGCTCGTAGGCCGCCACCAGCGGCGCCAGGCGTTGCAGGGTGTCGGGGCCCACCTCCGGCAGTGGCCGCAGTTCACTGATGTCGCTCAGGGGCAAAGGGCGGCCCAGGCGGTCCCGGGGGCGCAGCAGCGCCGCCGGGTCGTGGGGCTTGATCTCGGCCAGGGCCAGCAGGCGCTGGTAGCGGGCGCGAGGAATCACATCATCCTGCACCAGCGTGCTGTTGAGGTTGAGTCGGGAGCCTAGATCGCTGATGTGAATCCTGAGCCTGCCGCCGTCGATCGGGAACGCCGGAGCCGGCCGGGCCCAGTGCTGGCCCAGATGGGTCACCAGCAGGCCGCCTTCGCTACGGGCATCCTCCCGCAATTGGCTGCGGGCCCAGCTCTCGCCGCTCAGGGCCAGTTGCCAGAGCTGCTGGTGCTGCACCAGGTGGCTGCTGCTGGCCAGGCTGAGCCGCTGGCGGGCAAGCATATTGCTCACCACCAGGGTCACCAGGGCGGTGATCAGCAATACGCTGAGCAGGGCGACGCCGCGCTGGGCGCGAGGCTTATTCACCGGGTGCGTCCTCGTCCGCTTCGGCGCCGCCCGGCAACAGGATGACCCGACGGATATTCGGGAAGCCCGGGGCGCTGAGCTCGATGTCCACGGCGGCCGGCAGACTCAGGGCTTCGCCGCTGATGGGCCAGCTGTCGTGGGGCTGGCCCGCAGCGTCGATGAAGCGCAGGTGGATCAGCTCGACACCAGCGAGCAAGGGTTGCGCCTGGCTGATGCTGCCTTGTTCCAGGCCCTGGCTTTCTCGCAGCCACTGGCCGTCGCCGAAGCGGTGGCTGACCTGCACCAGCTCGCTGCGCGGATAGTCCAGGGGGTTGCGCCAGCCGCCGCGCAGCAGGCGCAGCCCCTGGGGCTGGCTGATCAGCGCCTGGCTATGGCTATGGTCGTCCTTGAGGGCGTGGCGCTGCACCTGCACCAGGTCCCGCTCCAGCAGACTCAGGGCCCGTTGCAGGTGGCGCAATTGCAGCTCCTGGGTCTGGATGCGCTGGTCGCTGCGCATCACCCGGTCCAGCAACTGATAGGTCGCCAGCCCCAGGAGGCTGAATATGGCGATCGCTACCACCACCTCCAGCAAGGTGAAGCCGCGCTGGTTCATGGGTTGGCCTCGATGTAACCCAGCAACTGCGCGCGGCTGTATTGCCGGGCCCGTTGCGGGTCCTGCTCGGCCGAAACCCGCAGGTTGACCTTGAGCAGCCGCGAGTCCGGCGCCGCTT
The DNA here is from genome assembly GCF_003225665.1 of Pseudomonas sp. TKO26. Taxonomy (NCBI): domain Bacteria; kingdom Pseudomonadati; phylum Pseudomonadota; class Gammaproteobacteria; order Pseudomonadales; family Pseudomonadaceae; genus Pseudomonas; species Pseudomonas sp. TKO26. The sequence goes on along the minus strand of NZ_QKLN01000006.1, from coordinate 96,010 downwards.
CGATCTCGCTGAACAGCCACCAACTGCGCCCGCCAAACTCGACCTGGCGTTGCTGGCGGCCAACGCTGGGCGGCTGCATGCCGCTGCGCAGTTCATTCAGGTAGTTGTCGGCAATCCAGGTGGCCTGGGTGCGTTCGGCCAGGTTGCCGCTGTTGATCGCCACATGCTGGATCGCACTGAACAGCGCAATCGACACCGTGGCGAAAATCGCCAGCGCCACCATGACTTCCAGCAGGGTGAAGCCCCGTTCAGTTCGCGGTTTCAAGTCGGGGCTCCTGTAGGCCGTCGCTGGACAGGACCAGCAGCGGGGTGTTGCGGTGCTCGATCCACAGGCTGAAGGCGCTGGTTTCGTCACTGGACAACACCAGCAGTTGGGGCATGGCGCTGCGGCTGCCGGCCTGGCCCAGGCTCGGGCCGGCTTCGGCCACTTCGAGGCGCAGGCGCAGGTTGGCGGGCAGGGTCTGGCTGCGCCAGTCACGGTCGGCCAGCCATTGCCCTTGTTCATCCAGGCGCAGCACGGAGTAGGCGTCGGGTTCGATGCGCAGGCCGTAGTCGCTGTTGCTCAACACCGCCTGCTGGCGCAGCAGTTGCAGCAGCGCCAGCAGGCGATCGCCTTCACGACGCGCCTGCCGGCTGGCGGAGTCGGGGTTGATCAGGCCGATCATGCCCGCGGACAGGGCGATGATCAGCACCACCACCAGCACTTCGATCAGGGTGAAGCCCTTGTTGTGGGAGCGTTGCACCACTCAGCGGTCCCAGTTGCCGATCTCGGCGTTCAGGCCGTCGCCGCCGAGCTTGCCGTCGGCGCCGAAGGAGAACAGGTCATAACCGCTGCCGCGGGTGCCCGGCAGGCGGTACTGATAGGCGTTGCCCCAGGGATCGATGGGCAGGCGCTTGAGGTAACCGTCGGGGTTCCAGTTGCGCGCCGGCGGGTTGCCGCTGGGCTTGCTGACCAGGGCCTCGAGCCCTTGCTGGCTGCTGGGGTACTGGTGGTTGTCGAGCTTGTAGATGTCCAGGGCCATGGCGATGGCCTTGATGTCGCTCTGGGCGGCGGCGGCCTTGGCCTGATCGGGGCGGCTCATGATCTGCGGTACCACCAGGGCCGCGAGGACCCCGAGAATAACCACCACCACCATGATTTCAATCAGGGTAAAACCGCGTTGCTTGTTCTGAGTCTGCACGTAGGGGGTTCCGGATTCAGGTAATCAGTTGGTTCAGGCTGAGGATCGGCATCAGGATCGCCAGCACGATGATCAGCACCGAGGCCCCCATGAACACCAGCATCGCCGGTTCGAACAGGCCCACCAGCAGGGCGATGCGGTTGGCCAGTTGTTCTTCCTGCTGCTTGGCGGCGCGTTCGAGCATGCTGTCCAGCTCGCCGGAGCGCTCACCGCTGGCGATCATGTAGAGCATCATCGGCGGGAAGCTGCCGTTGAGTTCCAGGGCCCGGGTCAGGCTGATACCTTCGCGTACCCCCCGGACGATGTCTTTCAGACCGGTACGAATTTTCTGGTTGGCCACCACCTCGCTGGCGATGCCCAGGGCGTCCAGCAGCGGCACGCCACTGCGCCCGAGAATCGCCAGGGTGCTGACGAAACGCGTGCAGTTGCTGGCCCGGATCAGCCTTCCCAGCAGCGGCAATTGCAGCACCAGGGCGTGCCAGCGCTCGCGGGTGGCCGGGTTGCGGACGGCGGCGCGGGCGGCCAGCACCAGGGCCGCCAGCAACAGCAGCAGAAGCAGGCCGAAGTCTTGCAGGAAGGCGCTGCTGGCAATCAGGCCCCGGGTCAGCAGCGGCAGTTCCTGACCGCTATCGATGAACACCTTGACCACATCGGGCACCACGAAGCCCAGCAGGAAGCCGACGATGCTCACCGCCGCCAGCATCAGGATGCTCGGATAGAGCATGGCCAGCTGGATCTGCTGGCGGGCCGCCTGCTGGGCTTCGGTGTAGTCGGCCAGGTTCATCAGTACCTGGCCCAGGTGCCCGGAGCGCTCGCCGGCGGCTACCGTGGCCCGGTACAGATCGGGGAAGGCCCGAGGGTAGGCCGCCAGCGCCACGGCCAGGCTGTAGCCTTCCAGTACCTTGGAGCGGATGGCCAGCAGCATGCTCTTGATTCGCTGCTTCTCGCACTGCGCGGCCACCGCCGCCAGTACTTCCTCCAGGGGCAGCGAGGCCTGGACCAGGGTCGACAACTGGCGGGTGAGCAAGGCCAGTTCGGCGCTGCTCAAGCCGCCGCCGGACACCTGCAGCAAGCCTTTGCCACGCACGCGCTTGCTCTGCGCGGCGCTGACCTTGAGGACCACCAGCTGGCGCTCGCGCAACAGTTGCCGGGCATGGCGCGGGCTGTCGGCTTCCACCACGCCGGTGGATTTTTTGCCGGCGGCGCACATGGCCAGGTATTCGTAAGCGGCCATGATCAGTCCCTCTGGGTCACGCGCAGCAGTTCTTCCAGGCTGGTCTGCCCTTGCAACACCATGGCCTGGCCGTCGTCGAACAGACTGGCGCTGTGCTTGCGGGCATGCTCCAGCAGTTGATGCTCGCCGGCGCCGGTGTGGATCAGCTGGCGCAAGGTGTCGTCGAACAGCACCAGTTCATAGATGCCACGGCGCCCGCGATACCCCGAGTGCTGGCAGGCGCTGCAGCCTTTGGGCCGGTACAGCTGCGGCGCGGTATCGGCGCTCAGGCCCAGGCGTTCGCAGGCGGCGGCATCGGCGCTGTGGGGCTCCTTGCACTCCGGGCACAGCAGGCGCACCAGGCGCTGGGACAACACCCCCAGCAGCGAGGTGCAGAGCAGGAAGGGCTCGATGCCCATGTCCACCAGCCGGGTCACCGCGCCGATGGCGCTGTTGGTGTGCAGGGTCGAGAGCACCAGGTGCCCGGTGAGGGACGCCTGCACGGCAATTTCCGCGGTTTCGCGGTCGCGGATCTCGCCCACCATCACCACGTCCGGGTCCTGGCGCAGGATGGCCCGCAAGCCCCGGGCGAAGGTCATGTCGACCTTGGCGTTGACCTGGGTCTGGCCGATCCCGGTCAGGTGGTACTCCACCGGGTCCTCGATGGTGAGGATGTTGCGTTCCAGGCTGTTGAGGCTGGCCAGCCCGGCATACAGCGTGGTGGTCTTGCCGGAGCCGGTGGGGCCGGTGACCAGGAGAATGCCGTGGGGTTTGTGCAGGGCGATCTCCAGGCGCTGGCGCACCGTCTCGTTCATCCCCAAGTGGCTCAGGTTGAGGCGCCCGGCCTGCTTGTCCAGGAGACGCATCACCACTCGCTCGCCGTGGCTGGAGGGCAGGGTCGAAACCCGTACATCCACCTCGTGACCGGCGATGCGCAAGGCGATCCGGCCGTCCTGGGGAATGCGCTTTTCGGCGATGTCCAGCTTGGCCATGACCTTGATCCGCGACACCAGCAAGGTCGCCAGTTCCCGCCGTGGGCGCAGCACTTCACGCAGCAGGCCGTCGACCCGCAGGCGCACCGACAGGTGTTCCTCGAAGGCTTCCAGGTGCACGTCGGAGGCCTTGCTCTTGACCGCCTCGCTGAGGATCGCGTTGATCAGGCGGATGATCGGCGCGTCATCTTCCTGTTCCAGCAGGTCGGTGGTCCTGGGCAGTTGCTCGGCCAGGCTGTTGAGATCGAACTCTTCGTCGAACTGCTCGCCCAGGCCGTCGGCCACCTGCTTGGCGCCGTTCTGCCCGTCGCGGTAGTGGGCGGCCAGGCGCTGGGCGAAGGCCTCGTCGTCCAGCACCTCGCTGCGCAGCAACGAGCCGTTGAAACGGCGCACTTCGGCCACCACCGACAATGGCGTACTGGCGCGGCAATACAGCACCGCGCCACCTTCCTGAGGGTCCAGCACCACGCCGTGGCGGCGCGCGTAGGCAAAGGCCAGACGCGCGTCTTCGGGGCTGGCGATCATGGCTGGCGCTGGGCGCCCGGGGCGCGCATGTCGATCAGGTCCGCATCGCCCTGGCGGTTGGCGTCGAACAGGCGGTTGGCGTCGGCAGGCAACTGGCCGCCGCTCTTGCCGTCCGGGGCGCGCAGCGAGCGCATGTTGTTGTACTTGTGCTGGCTCATCTGCTCGGTGCTGGCGGCGCTGCGCAACAGGGTCGGACGCAGGAACACCATCAGATTGGTCTTCTCGTTGACTTCCTTGCTGCTGCTGAACAGGCGGCCAACCCAGGGAATGTCCCCCAGTAGCGGCACCTTGCTGACCTGGACCTTGACGTTGTCCTTGATCAGCCCGCCGAGGACGATGATCTGCCCGTCGTTGGCCAGGATGGTGCTCTTGACCGAGCGCTTGTTGGTGATCACGTCGCTGGTGTTGATGCCCGGCGGCGCGGCGGCCAGCTCGGAGCTTTCCTGTTCGACGTTCAGGCGCAGGAAGTTGCCTTCGTTGATATGCGGGGTGACCTTGAGGGTGATCCCCACATCCTTGCGCTCCACCGTGGTGAAGGGGTTGCTGGCGCCGGCGGTGTCGGTGGTGTAGGAACCGGTCTGGAACGGCACGTTCTGGCCGACGAGGATTTCCGCCGCTTCGTTGTCCAGGGTCAGCAGGCTCGGGGTGGACAGCAGGTTGTTGTTGGAGTCGCTGGACAGCGCGGTGATCAGCGCGCCGAAGTTGCTGCCGCCGATGCCTATGATCGCGCCATCGGGCAGGTTCGGGCGCTTGTCGTCCTGCAGGTTGTTGAGCAGGGTGCCAATGGACAGGCCGGCGCTGTTGAAATTGCTGGCGGCGGACAGCTTGCCGCGGTTGCCGGCCCATTGCACGCCGAGGGCCTGGTTGATGTCGCCGCTGACCTCGACGATCGCCGCTTCCACCAGCACCTGGGCCCGGGGTCGGTCCAGCTCGTTGATGATGCTTTCGAAGGTTGCCAGCTGGGCCGGCGAGGCCATCAGTACCAGGGCGTTCTGGCTGGTGTCGGCGCTGACCAGTACCGGGCTGTCGGGCTTCTGGCTGTCGCCGCCACGGTTGCCGGATTCCATGCGCTTGCCAATGCCGCTGAGCAGTTCTTCGAGCTTCTTCGCATCGCTGTGGTTGAGCCGGCGCACCCGCGCGGTGTCGCCGACATTGGTCGGCACATCCAGGCTTTGCGCCAGACGCTGCATCTGCTGGCGAACCGGCGCCGGGCCGACCAGGATCAGGCGATTGCTGCGCGAGTCGCCAATGGCCTTGGCGCTGGTCATGGCACTGTTGCTGTCGGCCAGGCTGTCGGTCAGGGTCTTGGCCACCTCGGTGGCCCAGGCGTGCTTGAGTTGCACGATGCTGAACTGCCGGCCACCGGCGTTATCCAGCTCGTTGATCACCAGGCGCACTCGCTCGACGTTGTTGGCGCTGTCGGAAATCACCAGGGCATTGGAGGTGGTGGAGGGCGCCATGTAGGCGTCCGCAGCCACCAGCGGGCGCACCGCGCTGGCCACCTCGCTGGCGTTGGCATTGTTCAGTTCGATGACCTGGGTCACGAACTCTTCGCTGGCACCACTGGGCTCGGCGTGGGCCTTGGTCTTGGCTTCGGCCACCGGCAGGATTAGCACCCGGTCGCCCTGGTCCATGGCGACAAAGCCCTGGCTGCGCAGGGCGGTAAGAAACAGCGAATAGATGCCCTGCTGATCCATGGCGGTGCTGGATTGCACCGTGACCTTGCCGTTCAGGCGAGGGTCCAGAATCATCGTCTTGCCGGTGATCTGGCCCACTTCGTTGACCAGGTCGCGCAGCTCGGCGTCCTTCATGTTCAGGGTCCACTGCTGGGCGGCGGTGGCTTTTTCCGTGGCATGCACGGGATTGATCAGGGTGCCCAGGGTCAGCAGGGACCCGGCGATAAAGGCTCGATTCATGATGCTCCAGGGGATTGCAGAGACGGTTGCAGCAGGCTCCCGCTGCCTGGCTGCGGATGGGGTTGGGCTGTGGCGGCATCCTCTGCCTGCGGGGTCAGCAACGGCGTTTCGTGCAGGGGCAGACTCAGGACCAGCTCTTCGCCGAAGCGTTGCACCCGCACTTGGTCGGTGCCGATCTGGCGCAGGCTGCCGCCGCCCGGCAGGGGCTCGCCGATGCCATAGAAGCGGCGGCCTTCCGGGGATTCGATCAGGGCCCGGGACAGCTCCGGTTGGGCTGCCACCAGGCTGGCCAGCAGGGCCAGGGGCACCCGGGGTTGATCGCTGTTGGGTTCCTGCAGCTGGACGCCGAACAGCCGGGCGATGGCTTGCGGGTCGGGCTGGGCGCGAGCCGGCAACTCCACGGCGGAGGGCGCCTGGTGAGTGGCCGCGTTCAAGCCTTGCCGCAACTGCCAGCTGTCATGGGCCAGCCAGGCCAGCCAGGCACTCAGAAACAACAAGACGCCGGCCATGAGGCCAGCGCGAAGCGAGGGGCGAAGGGAACTCACAAGGACATGCGCCTTAGCAGGTTTTCACCTCGCCAGTGGTGCAGCACCACGGCCGCCATGTGTCCGGCGACCAACAGGGCCAGGGCGATGCAGGCATAGCGGTGAGTGCTGTTGAAAAAGCCGGTGAGCACTGGCTCATGCAGTGGCTGGCTGATCTGCAGCAGGCCGAACAGGTCGATCGGGCGCTCCATCATCAGCACGCCGGTCACCAGCACGACTCCGGTCACGACGTAGAGCGCCAGGTGCCCGGCCTTGGCCAGCAGGTCTGCCAGGGGCTGGCGCGATGCGGGGCGCTGATGGTTCAGGGCGCAGACAATGCGCAGTACGAACAGCGGAATCAGGATGAAGGTCAACGACACATTGATGAAGCCGATGCCCTCGGCGATACCGGTTGGCAGGTCGAACAGGGCGTTGCCGAAACCGCTGAGCGTTGCCCAGAGAATGATCGCGGCGAAGGTCCAGTGCAGCAGCACGTGGATTCTTGAATAGGGGGTTGAGCTCATGGGGGCTTGACCGCTAACAAGGAGCGTGGCGCCGTGGCGCCACGCTCGGGTGGTTGACGCTATGACTTACTTGAGGTTCCAGGCCGACTGCCAGGCGAAACCTACGCCCGGCTCGTAGGCGTTGGAGCCGCTGGTCCACTGGGTGCACCAGCCGGCGACGGCGCCAGGCTTGCACTCATAGGTCTTGCCATCCTTGGGTTGCAGGACCACGGTGCCGGCCTTGTAGGATTTCAGGCCATTGGGGAACACGTAGTCGTACTTGCCGTTGCCGCCTTCGTTGCCACCTTCACCACCGCCGGCTTCGGCCTTGAGGGTGAAGCGGGCGGATTGCTGCAGCACTTCGCCTTTCTTCGAGGTGGCCACGACCACCAGGTCGTAGACCCCGGCGCTGACATTGTTCAGCGGCATGGAGAAGTGCGGGGTGTTGCCGGCCGGCGCCTGCTGGAAGGCCACGCTTTCGCCCTTGGCGTTTAGCACGGTGGCTTTCACGGTGTATTCGCCGTTCTTGGCGATGGCGTTGAAGTGCAGCTCGGTCTTGCCGTCTTTCAGGGTGTATTCGGACTGCATGCCGGTGATGGACAGCTCGCCCGGCTTGGCGGCCTGTTCCTTGTCGATCATCACGTTGACGATGTCGCTGCCTTTCTTGACCAGGATTTCGTTCCTGCCGAAGTTCGGCACCACTTCGTCCTTGTCGTTGAGCAGGCCCATCTGGTAGCCCTGCTTGGCGGCATTGACCTTCTTCGCCAGCTCGTGCGGCCAGACGTCGGCCTTGGCCAGTTCGGCGCTATCGATGTTCAGCACCACTTGCTTGGCGTTGATCTCGCCCTGTGCGTTGAAGACGCGAGTCTTGACCTTGTCGCCGATGCTCAGGGCTTCAGGTTGTACCGCGCCAACGGTGTCCCAGTTCGAAGGGATGACCGCGCCATTGTCGATGTTCAGGTCGACCACGCTGTAGAAGGTGGCGTCGGTGTCGTTGACTTTCCAGGTGGCCAGCAGCACGTGGTAACCGGAGCGGTCAGACGGGATGTTCACGGTGTGATGGGTTTTGCCTTTGGCTGGGGCCGGGACGGTGCCGGACGGCCATGGCTGATCCAGCAGCGGGGTCATTTCGAACGAGTCGCGGGTCAGCGGCTGGTTCGGATTCCAGTCTTTTTTGGTGATGTAGAACTGCCAGTAGCGGGTGGCGTGACCGGCTTCGTAGTGCCAGGTGAAGTTCTGCGGGCCCGGCTTGATGGTGGTCTTGGCCCAGCGGGTAGCACTCTGCTCGTTGATCTGGGAGAAGCGCACCAGGCCGGCGGCGGCGATGGTGCCGTTGGCTGGGCCGCATACCTTGAAGTCGCCGGTGCAGGCCTGGGCGTTGCTTGGAAAGTGCTCGAGATCGTTACGGCCAGGCACGCCGATGTACTCGGTGCTTTGTGGCTCGTACATCACTGGACCGCAGTTGGCGTTCAGTCTGCCGCCATCGGCATGGCACATGAAGGCGCGGGACTTGGGGCTTTCGATGTAGCCGTGGGCGGAGGCTTGCTGGGCGGCCAGTCCGGCGGCGGCCATGGCGATGACGATTGGCAGTTTGAGGAAGGAACGAGTCCGGTTGGAGTTGATCATTGTGTATGCCTTGAGCAATTGAAAAATGAGTGTTGCAGCGCTGCGAGGGGCCGGTGATGGGGCAGTGGGACACCCTGGATGTCCGCTGCTCCGGCAGCCTTGCCAGCGAGCACAGGCTACGTGCTGCTCCCGGGTGTTCACATGGGACGAGTACGAGAGTCGCAAGGCTCTAGAACAAGCATTTGGTGGGTTCGACAGCGGCTCGTGCGGCACTTCGGGTGAGCCTTTTGCGCCTTGTGCGGCGCGGCCTGGCCAGCAAAAAAAATGAGCGTGACGCTTGCGCGTCACGCCCCAAGGAGCAACTGGGGAGTTGCTGGCTTACTTGAGGTTCCAGGCCATCTGCCAGTGAGAACCGGTGCCTGGCTCGTACTGGGTCGCGCCAGCCTTCCACTGCACGCAGTAGCCGCTGTACGGGAACGGCTTGCACTGGTAGGTCTTGCCGTCCTTGGGTTGCAGCACCAGGGTGCCGGCCTTGTAGGACTTCAGGCCCTCAGGGAAGACGTGGTCGTACTTGGCTGGCGTCTCGGGGGTGGTGCCGCCCTCGTTGCCACCGCCGCCCGGGGTTTCCTCAACCTCTGGCTCGGCCTTGAGCTTGAAACTGATGGTCTCTTGCAGCAGCTCGCCTTTCTTCGACTTGGCCACCACCACCAGATCGTACTGGCCCGCCGTCACGCCTTTGAGCGCGAGGCTGAAGTGCGGCGCATTGTTGCCACTGTCGGCTTGCTGGTGAGCGACGGTTTCGCCCTTGGCATTGAGCACGCTGGCGGTGATGGTGAAGTCGCCGTTGAGGGCGATGGCGTTGAAGTGCAGGTCGACCTTGCCGTCCTTCAGGCTGTACTCGGGCTGCATGCCGGAAACCTTCAGTTCAGCCGGCTTGGCGGCCTGTTCCTTGGCGATCAGCACGCTGTTGATGTCACTGTTCTGGTTGACAAAGATGCTGTTCTTGCCGAACTGCGGCACCACCTGGTCCTTGTCGTTGAGTTCACCGATCTGGTAACCGAGCTTGGCCTGGTTGACCTTTTCCGCCAGCGCCTTGGGCCAGACGCTGTCTTTGGCCAGCTCCGCGCTGTCGATGTTCAGGGTGACCTGCTTGGCCGCGAGTTCGCCCTGGTCGTTGAACACCCGGGTCATGACCTTGTCGCCGATGCTCAGGGGCTCGGGCTGGACGGCACCGATGTTCTTCCAGCTCGACGGCGCGACTTCGCTGTTCTCGATGTTCACGTCCACCACCTGATAGAAGGTGTTGGTGTTGTCGCCCACCATCCAGGTGGCCAGGACGATGTGATAGCCGTTGCGGTCGGCCGGAATGTTGACCTTGTGGCTGGTGATGCCGCCGGTCTTGGTCGGCAGGGTGTTGTTCCAGTTGTCGGTCAGCAGCGGCGCCGCTTCGAACGAATCACGGGTCAGCGGCTGGTTGGGATTCCAGTCTTTCTTGGTGATGTAGAACTGCCAGTTGCGGGTGGCGTGCACTGCGGTGTAGCGCCAGTCGAAGGTGTTCAGCCCGGGCTTGATATTGACCTTGGTCCAGCGGCTGGCGGTCTGCTCGTTAAGCGCGGCGAAGTTGCGCAGGCCACCGGAGGCAATGGTGCCGTTGGCGGGGCCGCACTGGGTGAACGCGCCGTGGCAGGCTTGGGCCGTGCTGGGGAAGCCGTCGCGGCTGCCGTTGGCCAGGTATTCGACGCTCTGTGGCTCGTAGGCCACCGAACCGCAGTTGCTGTTCAGGTTGCCGCCTTTGGCGCTGCACATGTACGAGCGGGACTTGGGGTTTTCGATATAGCCGTGCGCCGCCGCCTGTTGCGCGCTGAGCGCCGCCATGCCGATGGCCATCGCCAGCGGAAGCTTGAGGAATGAATGGAAGGTATGCCGCGTGATCATCGATTGTTCCCTGATTGGACGTTATTGGATTCAACAAGCAATCGAGAGCTGGCGTAGCGACTCATCGGGAGTCTGGCGCCATTGACTGTCAGTGCTCGAAAGCCGGCGCAAGGTTAGGCAGCAGGGGGCGGCGGTTGAATGAGACAAGTACGAGAGTGGCGCCGGGGCCGGGGCGGGCAGCCCGGCACCGGCGTCCGCTTCAGGGCGGCGAACCCTGGGCCTGGGGTGTCTGGGGCTGGGGGTCGCTGTCGGCGTCGGATGCTTCGCGCAAGCTGGCCAGCTGCTGTCGGGCCTCGGCGTACACCTGCTCCATGGCATTGAGCAGTGCCTGCTGGCAACTGCGCACCGACGCTGGATGGCCGGGGTCGACCTTTCTCAGGGCCTCGCAGGTTCTGGTCATGTCCGGCGCGTTGATCAGGCAGGCCACGCCGCTCAGGCGATGGGTCAGGTCGTTGATCAGGTGCGGGGTATTGGCCAGGACGCAGGTGCGCAGTTCGGCGATTTCCTGCTGCAGGTTCTTGGTCAGTTCGTTGAGGATGCGCCGATGCAGGGTCGGACTGTTTTCTCCCAGGTCCTTGAGGTGGTCGATGTCGAAGGCGCGCACCCGCTCTTCGCCGGCCCCGGTGTGACTGCCCAGCACTTCCTGCAGGCGGGCCAGGGTCACCGGCTTGATCATCAGGTCGTTCATCCCGGCGTTGGAGCATTGGGTCGCTTCGTTGCTCAGGGCGCTGGCGGTGTAGCCGACGATCAGCCGCGGCTTGGCCCCGCTCTGTTGTTCGGCTTCTCGCACCGCCCGGGCCAGGCTGTAGCCGTCCATGCCCGGCATGTTGCAGTCGCTGATCAACACGTCGTAATGGCGGTGGCGCAGCAGCTGCAGGGCTTCTTCGCCACTGCTGACGTGTTCGGCAAAGTGGCCGATGCGCTCCAGCTGCAGGGTCAGTACCAGGCCGTTGGTAGAGACATCGTCCACCACCAGCACCCGCAAGGCTTTGCCGGTGATCGGTGGCACTTCCGGTGTCTGCGCCACTTCCACGTTGGTCGTCTGCCAGCTCACCGGCAGTTCGACGTGGATGCAGCAGCCTTGGCCGGGCTCGCTTTCCAGCCAGATGCGCCCGCCCATCAGTTGCACCAGCTGATGGCAGATGCTCAGGCCCAGGCCCGAGCCGCCGTACAGGTGGGCGGTGCGCGCGGTGGCCTGGCGATAGGGCTCGAAAATCCCCGCCTGGTTGGCCAGGGGAATGCCGATGCCGGTATCGCGCACGCTCAGGGTCAGCAGGCTGCTGTCGCCCTGCACATGGGTTTCGCGCAGGGTGACCTGGATGTGGCCGCGGTCGGTGAACTTCAAGGCATTGCTCAAGAGGTTGTGCAGAATCTGCTGCAGGCGCAGCGAGTCGACCCAGTACAGCCGGCTGGGGCTGGCCTGATAGTCGAAATTCAGCTGCAGGCGTTTCTCCCGGGCTTGTACGGCAAACAGTCCCAGGCCATTGGCGAGCAGGGGTTCCAGGGCGGTGGGGTGGGGTGCCAGTTGCATCAGGCCACTCTCTATTTTGTCCAGGTCCAGGATGTTGCCGATCAGGTCGATCATCGAGGTCGCCGATTGCTGGGCCACCCGCAGGTTGTGCGAGGGTGTCTGGCTGGCGCTGGTTTCCAGCTCCAGCAGGCCCACCAGGGCATTGAGCGGGGTGCGCAACTCATGGCTCATGGAGGCGAGAAACTCGCTCTTGGCGGCGCTGGCCTTCTGCGCGATCTGCTTGGCCTCGCGCAACTTGAGTTCCAGGTTCTTGCGCTCGGAGATGTCCAGCCAGCCCCCCAGCAACCCCTGCAGCACCCCGCGGGCGTTGTAGAACGGCACCAGCCACTGATAGAGGCAGTACTGCTGCTCCTTGATCCACAGGCTGGTGTCGAGAAAGCGTGGCCGGTGATTGGCCAGCAGCAGTTGATGTTCCTCTTGCAGCACTTCGGCGAAGTCTCGCGGCATGTTCGGCTGCTCGGTGGGCAGGCAGCCCTCGACCTGTTCCTGGGAGGTGGCGAAGAACTCCTCGTAGGCGCGGTTGCAGGTGCTCAGCCGGCCGTCCAGGTCGCAGACATACAGCGGCGTCGGCAGACCGTTGAGCAGGGAAAACTGGAAGGCCAGCTTGTCCTGTAGGCGGGTCTGCACGCAGATGGTTTCCCGCACCTGGATCTTCAGGCGCCAGTTCCAGATCAGCGACAGCACGAAGATGATCAGGATCACCACGCCCACATGCCAGGCCTGCTCGGCGACCCAGCTCCAGAGCGCGGCGCTGGACTGCTGTTCGGCGATCAGCTGGATGTCGCTTTGCGGGTTCCTGGCCATGGAATCGAGCAGCTTGTCGAGCACGCTCAGCAACTCCCTGGAGCCTGGGGCCGCGGCAAAGCGGTGGGGCGTGGGCAGGGCGTCGAAGGCCAGACCGAACTGCAGCCCGGAGCCGGACAGCGCTTCGGTGCCCACCGGGGTGTCCAGGGTGGCATCGACCTGACGTTGCAGCACCAGGTTCAGGGCCTGGCGATGATCGTCGGTGAGCAGCAGATGGATGTCCGGGTAGCGCTGTTTCAGGTGTTCGAGCAGCGGGTGGTTGCGCGGCAGCGCCAGTTGCCGCCCCAGCATGGCGTCCAGGGAGCTGGGAGAGCTGTCGCCATGACGCACCACAAAGGCCCAGTTGCGGGTGCCGTAGCTCTGGCTCAGGCCGATGCCCCGGGCGTTGTCGGGCAGACCCAGGTCGCGGGTGGTCAGGTCGGCGCTGCCGGCGGCCAGCTGTTCCAGGTCGCCGGCCCGGGAAAGACTGGGCTGAATGTTGAGTTGCAGGCGGAACGAGCTGGCCAGGGTGCGCAGGATATCGATGCTCAGTCCGGCCCATTGGCCCTCGGCATTGCGGTAGATGTAGGGCGGCGCTTCCTCGGCCAGCAGATTGATCTGCCGGTGTGCGGTGAGCCAGTTCAGCTCGCCGGGAGTCAGGGAAAAGGACTCGGTCGGGGCGAAGGGAAAGGGCTCCTGGCTCGACTGGTTCTGGATCCGCCGCTTGTGCTCCTCGGGAATGGCGTTGAGTACGTAGTCGATCAGTGCCCGCAGGGTGGCGTCCTCATGGCGCACGGCGAAGGCGAAGCCGGCGTCGGGCAGCTGTGGATAGAACTTGCTGTGCAGCCGCAGGTCCGGGCGGGCCTGCATGTACAGGGTGGTGCGGAAGCGATCGCTGATAAAGGCGTCGGCCTGTTTGCCGGCCAGTTGCTCAAGGGCCAGGGCAGTGGTGTGCACGCCGCTGATGTCGGCCCGGGGATAGGTCTTGCGGACGGTCTCAAGGTCCAGGTAGTTGTCCAGCACCAGGACCCGCTTGCCTTCCAGGTCCGGTGGCAGGCTCTTGTCGTTGATGCGCCCGACGATGATCGGCTGGTTGTTCAGGTACGGACGGCTGAGGGCCAGGCCGGGGTTCTGCGCTTCAAGCGCGGTGGCCCGGGGCAGCAGGTCGATACGGTGTTCGAGCAGGGCCCGGATCGCGTCCTGGGGCGAGGCTAGCTCGACGTACTCGAAGCGCAGGCCCAACTGCTTGCCGATGAGCTTGAGGTACTCGTCGGAGATCACCTTGAGCACCTGGTTACCGGCACTTTCCAGGGGCCGCTCGGGAGGCACGATGGTCGCTACCCGCAGCACCTTGTGGGGCAGGGTGCTGCGCATGTCGAGCAGCCGGGCCAGCGACGGATTGCCCGGCTCCTGCGGCTCGGTGCAGTGGGCGGGCAGGCTGAAGAACAGGCTGACCAGGACCATGAAGCTGAACAGCAGGCAGACACGGATCAGCCTCCAGAACTGGGGGGGACGGGAAATCAGGGGCATAGGGGGGAAGCTCCGGAGTTTTGAGGACCGCTCAGCTCAGGCCATGTTCCTGGATGTACAGGAACAGGCTGGCCGAGGTGTCCAGGCCAAGCTTGCGCATGGCGCTGCTCTTTTGCGTGCTGATCGTCTGTTTGCTGCGGCACAGGTGCTGGGCGATGGCGCCGATGCTCATGCCGGTGCCATACAGGCGCAGCACCTCGATCTCCCTGGCCGACAACTGTTCGGGCTGCAGCAGCGGCTTGCCATGCAGGGCGGTGCTGGTGTCCAGCAGATGCTGGATCGACGGCGACACGAAGGGCGCACGCGGGTTGGCGGCAATCGCCTTGGGCAGGTCGTTGAGCAAGCCACGCTTGCTCACCAGCCCCTGGATGCCGAGTTTGAGCAGGCTGCTGATCAGCGCCGGGTTGTCGAGCATGGTGATCACCACGATGGCCAACTCCGGGTAGCGTGAACGCAGGCGTCTGATCAGACGAATCCCATCCACCTGATCGCCGCCGGGCATCATCAGGTCGGTCAGCAGCAGGTCGCAGGGTTGGCGCTGCAGGTTCTCCAACAGGGTTTCCACGCTGTGGGCCTGGGCAACGATCTCCAGTTCGGCGCGGTTTTCCAGCAGGGTATGTATCCCAATCAGGGTCAAGGGATGGTCATCGGCTATCTGCACGCGGATCGGCATGGGTTCTTGTACTCGGCTTTTCGACAGGCATGAGCCCACGACAATGCGCAGCTTCCGCAAAGGAGCAGGCATTTTGCTAGTGGGGTCGTCAGAGGATTCGCAGGGTATCACTGAAATTGACGCCAAAAAGACGTCCGGGGGATTTTAAGAATCGTCTTATGCCTAAGGGGAAACTTTCTGAAAAGAGGCCCGGAAGTCAGGTGTTTTTTTGTAAGAAAAGCCTCTAGAACGGCCTTTTCATCCCACAGTTCCAGGCCTGTTCCAGGGGCATTTTCCAGGGTGAAAAAGCCCCTTTCACGGGGTTAATTCATGGGCGGCAAACGTCGCTTGATCGGCGATTTCTTGATGATCGCGGTGTTGGTTTCGGCGTCATGGTTGAGACGGTCGAGCAAGCGGTCCAGCTGTTCCATGGAGCGTACCTGCAAGCGAGCGATAAAGCAGTCGTCACCGGTGACCTTGTCGCATTCGGTGAACTCGGCAATCGCCAGGATCTGCCGCTCCACCTCCTGCAGGCGGCCCGGCAGCGGACGAATCCGGACAATCGCCTGCAATTGATAGCCCAGGGACTTGGGGTCGATTTCCAGGGTATAGGCGGTGATAACGCCGCGTTCTTCGAGCTTTTTCAAGCGTTCGGCCACGCTGGGGGCGGACAGCCCGCTGATCTGCGCCAGGGCCTTGAGGGAGCGGCGGGAGTCCTGCATCAGGGCACTGATCAGGGCCTGGTCAATGGCGTCGAGCATGGCAACCTCGTTAGGTGAATGGGCGTTTATGCCTTGATAAAAAAGGCCTGAATGCATACTAGCCCAGGTTTTGAACTGGCGATGGCCGTGTGCCGCTGGGCATAATTTGGCCACTGTCAGAGGAGATTGATGATGGATGCACTGACCCGTCGCGGATCACTGGAAATGACCGCCGCGATGCTGATTTCCGGAACCATTGGCTGGTTCGTCCTGGTGTCCGGACAACCGGTGCTGGACGTGGTGTTCTGGCGTTGCCTGTTCGGTGCCGGCGCGTTGCTGCTGATTTGCGGCGCTTTCGGTTTTTTTCGAAGGAATATTCTGACTCGACGCAGCCTGTTTCTGGCGGTGCTCAGCGGCGTGGCGATTGTCGGCAACTGGGTGCTGCTGTTCGGCTCCTACTCCCGGGCCTCGATCGCCATCGGCACCGCGGTGTACAACGTCCAGCCGTTCATTCTGGTGGCCCTGGGCGCGTTGTTTCTGGGAGAGAAGATCACCCCGCAGAAACTGGTCTGGCTGAGCCTGTCCTTTGCCGGGATGCTGGCCATCGTCAGCGCCCATGGCAGCGCAGGCGAAGCCGGCAGCGACTACCTGCTGGGCATCGCCCTGGCCCTGGGCGCGGCGTTGCTCTATGCCTTCGCCGCGCTGCTGATCAAGCGCCTGAGCGGTACGCCGCCACACCTGATCGCGCTGATCCAGGTCTGTACCGGAGTCTTGCTGCTGGCGCCTTGGGCCAACCTGGCCGAGCCACCCCAGCAGGCCACGGCCTGGGCCAGCCTGCTGACCCTGGGCATCGTGCATACCGGGGTGATGTATGTGCTGTTGTATGGGGCGATCCAGAAACTGCCAACGGCGCTGACCGGCGCCTTGTCCTTCATCTATCCGATCGCGGCGATCTTGGTCGACTGGCTGGCCTTCGGGCATCGCCTGGGGTTGTTGCAGTGGCTGGGCGTCGCCGCGATTCTGCTGGCCGCCGCCGGCATGCAGCAGGGCTGGACCCTCAAGCGCCGGCGCAGGGTTTTGCAATGAGCAGCGGGGCGGCAGGGCGGGGGCCGGCAATGGCTTGCACGCCAGCTGGCCCGGGCGCCCGCGTCGCGTCTGTGCCGGTCGGCGCCTGAGCTTGACAGGCCGGGGCGCAGCGCTAGCTTTTATCCAGTGTCGGCACAGTTGCCACGCACTACCCCCCTGTGATCCAGGCCCCTGGCAGCCCGCCCGGGTACGCCTCGACCATCCGCAACCACCGACTCGCGTCGTGCCGGGTCGGCCCTGGAGCGATCATGAGCACTCGACGCAAGGTTCCCGGAATCCGCAACTACGATGGTCCCGCCGGTGGCTGGGGCGCGCTCAAGGCCACCGCCACGGCGGTGCGCGAACAGATGGACGCGCTCAAGGCGCCCCTGACCCTGATGCGCACCAACCAGCCCGATGGCTTTGACTGCCCGGGCTGCGCCTGGCCGGACAAGGAGCACAAGTCGACCTTCCAGTTCTGTGAAAACGGCGCCAAGGCGGTGACCTGGGAAGCCACCAACAAACGGGTGACCCCGGCCTTCTTCGCCGAGCATCCGCTGACTTCGCTGCTGCAGCGTTCCGACTATCAGCTCGAAGACCTGGGCCGCCTCACCGAGCCCCTGATCTATGACCGCGCCAGCGACACCTTCAAGCCGGTGGCGTGGCAGGCGGCGTTCGAGCGTATTGGCCAGATCCTGCAGGGCCTGCAGCCCGAGCAGGTGGAGTTCTACACCTCCGGCCGCGCCTCCAACGAAGCGGCCTACCTGTACCAGCTGTTCGCTCGGGAATACGGCAGCAACAACTTCCCCGACTGCTCGAACATGTGCCACGAACCCACCAGCGTCGGTTTGCCCCGCTCCATCGGCATCGGCAAGGGCACGGTGTCCCTGGAGGATTTCGACCTTTGCGAGCTGATCATTTCCATCGGCCACAACCCGGGCACCAACCACCCGCGGATGATGGGCACCCTGCATGAAGCCTCGCGGCGCAAAGTGCCGATCATGGTCTTCAACCCGCTGCGCGAGCGCGCCCTGGAGCGCTTCGCCGACCCGCAGAACATGGTGGAAATGGCCACCTACGGCTCGACCCGCATCGCTTCGTCCTACTTCCAGGTCAAGGCCGGCGGCGATGCGGCGGCAATCAAGGGCATCATGAAGGCCCTGCTGGCCCTGGAGGACAGCCTCGGGCAAGTCCTCGACAAGTCGTTCATCGCCGAGCACACCCAGGGTTTCGAGGCCCTGGCGGCGGACCTGCACGCCACCGCCTGGGCGGACATCGAGCAGGCCAGCGGCCTGCACCAGGCGGACCTGGAAATGGTCGCCGCGGCCTACGCCAAGTCCAATGCCACCATCGTCACCTACGGCATGGGCATCACCCAGCACAACGAAGGCACGGCCAATGTGCGGCTGATCTGCGACCTGCTGATGCTGCGCGGCAACCTGGGCAAGCCGGGGGCCGGCATCTGTCCGTTGCGCGGCCACTCCAACGTGCAGGGCAACCGCACCGTGGGCATCACCGAGAAGCCGGCGCAGGCCTTTCTCGACAAGCTCCAGCAGACCTTCGGCTTCACGCCGCCTTCGGCCCATGGCCACGATGCGGTGCAGGCCATGCAGGCGATGATCGACGGCAGGGCCAAGGCGCTGCTGTGCCTGGGGGGCAACTTCGCCGTGGCCCTGCCGGACCCGGGCCAGTGTTTCCCGGCCATGGCCCGGCTCGACCTGAGCGTGCACGTGGCCACCAAGCTCAACCGCAGCCATTTGCTGGTGGCCAGGGAGACCTTCATCCTGCCCTGCCTGGGCCGCACCGAGCTGGATCTGCAGGACGGCCTGCGCCAGGCCATCACCGTGGAGGACTCGATGTCCATGGTCCACGCCTCGGCGGGCAAGCTGACCCCGGCGTCGCCGTTGCTGCTCTCGGAACCGGCGATTGTCGCCGGCATGGCCAAGGCCACGCTGCCCGGCAGCCGCGTGCCCTGGCTGGAACTGGTGGCCGACTACGACAAGATCCGCGACCTGATCGAACAGACGGTGCCCGGCTTCGACGACTACAACGCCCGCATTCGCGTACCAGGCGGCTTCCGCATGCCCCTGGCGGCGGCCGAACGGCAGTGGCTGACACCCTCGGGCAAGGCCGAGTTCTTCGTCTTCCCCGGGCTGCACGAGGACAAGGAAGTGGACGGCGCCGATGTGCTGCGGCTGATCACCCTGCGCAGCCATGACCAGTACAACACCACCATCTACGCCCTGGACGATCGCTATCGCGGGGTGTTCGGCCGTCGCGACGTGCTGTTCATCAGCCCCGGAGATCTGGCCGCCCGTGGCCTGGCCCACGGTGACCTGGTGGACATCGAGACGGTCATCGGCGGGCGTCGGCTGCGCTACGAAAACATCACCGCCATCGAGTACAAGATCGCCCCGGGCACCGTGGGCGCCTATTACCCCGAGGCCAACCGCCTGGTGCCCCTGGACTACCTGGATGTGGACAGCGGCACGCCGTCCTACAAATCGGTGCCGGTGCGGGTGATGCGCTCGACCCTGGGCTGACCGGCTCCACGAGGGGCCGGGTGAGGGTGCGGGTGTGCGGCGGGAGGTCCTCAGGCACTGTCCTGCGGACCTTGGTGCCGCCTCGGCCGCGACTCCACGGACGACGAGGTGATGCAGGCCAGATCATGGTTGCCGCGGGGGCGGCGCAATCTGCTATTTTCCTGTCGGTGATTTTTCCGACCGCAGCCCGTGGAACCCACAATGACCCAGTCTTCCTCCCTGGCCGAGCGCAAGCCCGAGCCGCAAGCCATCTGCAATCCCATCACCCGCAGTGCAATTTTCATCGTCGCCACCCTGGCCCCCGGTGCCGCTGCCGCGCAAACCCTGCGTGACTGGTGCGCCGACGTCGCCGCGCTGACCCGTTCGGTGGGCAAGCGCGTGCCGGGGGGCAATCTGTCCTGTGTCTGCGGGTTTGGCTCCGAAGCCTGGGACCGGCTGTTCGGCGGTCCGCGGCCGGCGTCGCTGCACCCGTTCATGGAGGTGGGCGTGGAGGGGCGGCGCGCGCCGTCGACCCCCGGTGACCTGTTGCTGCACATCCGCGCCGAGCAGATGGACCTGTGCTTCGAGCTGGCCACGCAACTGCTCAAGCCCCTGGGGCAGGCGGTCACGGTGGTGGACGAAGTCCAGGGCTTTCGCTATTTCGACATGCGCAGCATGGTCGGCTTCGTCGACGGCACCGAGAACCCGGAAGGCCGCGAGGCGGTGGATTTCACCCTGATCGGCGACGAGGATCCGTCGTTCTGCAATGGCAGCTATGTGCTGGTGCAGAAGTACCTGCACAACATGACGGCCTGGAACCAACTGACGGTGGAAGCCCAGGAACGCATCATCGGCCGTACCAAGCTGTCGGATATCGAGCTCGATGAGTCGGTCAAGCCCAGTTGCTCCCACAGCTCGCTGACCACCCTGGAAGAGAACGGCGAGGAGGTGAAGATCCTGCGCGACAACATGCCCTTTGGCCGTCCTGGGGCCGGCGAGTTCGGCACTTACTTCATCGGCTACGCCCGTTCGCCACGCCCTGTGGAGCAGATGCTGGAAAACATGTTCGTCGGTCGCCCGGCGGGCAACTACGATCGCCTGCTGGACTTCAGCACGGCCGTCACCGGCGGGCTGTTCTTCGTGCCTTCCGCCGATCTGCTGGAACAGCTGGCCGAGCGCGCGCCGACCGGCCAATAACCGCAAAACCCCGACCCGCTGCTGCGGGCCGGGGTTTCAGCGGTGAGCGCCCATCCTCAGTGGCTGTGCATGCCGGCAGCCTGCATCAGCAGGCGCAGCAGGCCGGCCACCAGCCCCAGGCCGAGGACGCTGGCCAGCCAGAGGCCGAGCATCCACAGCAGGCGCGACAGGGTCTTTGCTCGATCAATGGTAGCCATCGCCAATCCTCACTTTGCCGCGGAACACGTAGTAGCTCCAGCAGGTGTACATCAGGATGATCGGCAGGATGAACAGGGTGCCGATCAGGATGAACAGCTGGCTGGTCAGGGGCGATGCCGCGTCCCACAGGCTGATGGACGGCGGCACGATGTTTGGCCAGATGCTCAACGCCAGGCCGATGTAGCCGAGGAACACCAGCACCAGGGTGAACACGAACGGCCAGTGGGAATGATGCTGGCGCAAGGTCCCCAGCAGCCCGCACAACGCCAGCAGGCCCAGCACCGCCAACGCGCCGAAGATCACCACATGGGCATGGCTGAACCAGCGGGTGGCGATGTCCGGGTGCAGCACTGGGGTCCAGACGCAGAGCACCGCCACCACCGCCATCAGCGCGAACGCCAGGGGCCGGGTGTAGTGGCGCATGCGCGCTTCGAGCATGCCCTCGGTCTTGACCAGCAGCCAGGTGCTGCCCAGCAGTGCGTAGGCCACGATCAGTCCCAGGCCGCAGAACAGCGGGAAGGGCGCCAGCCAGTCCAGGGCGCCGCCGGCGAACTGCCGGTTGAGCACCGGGATGCCGCTGATGTAGGTGCCGATGACAATGCCCTGGCACAGGGTCGCCAGCAGCGAGCCGCCGATAAACGCCCAGTCCCAGATAGGCCGCTGTTCGGGGCTCGCCTTGAAACGGAACTCGAAGGCCACGCCGCGGAAGATCAGCCCCGCCAGCATGAAGATCAGCGGCAGGTACAGGGCTTCGAGGATCACCGAGTAGGCCAGGGGGAAGGCCCCGTACAGCGCCGCGCCACCGAGGATCAGCCAGGTTTCGTTACCGTCCCAGACCGGGGCCACGGTGTTCATCATCACGTCCCGTTCCCGGGCATCGGGGATCAGCGGAAAGAGAATCCCCAGCCCCAGGTCGAAGCCGTCCATGATCACGTACATCATCACCCCGAAGGCAATGATCACGCCCCAGATCAACGACAGGTCTATGCCTTGAATCGTCATGTCGATATCCCTTGTTTCAGTGGTGGTGGTCGCTGGACGCAAAGGTCTCGGCGATGGCGGACAGCGGACGGCGCGGGGTCGGCTCCTGGCTGGAAGGGCCGCTCGGCGGATGTTCGTGATGGGGCTGCGGGCCCTTGCGCACCAGCTTCATCATGTAGCCGATGCCCACCGCGAACACCGAGAAGTAGATCGCCACGAACAGCGCCAGGGAGATGCTCAGTTGCGCCACGCTGTGGTTGGACGCGGCGTCGCTGGTGCGCAGCAGGCCGTACACCACCCAGGGCTGGCGCCCGACTTCGGTGGTGATCCAGCCCGCCAGCAGGGCGATCAGGCCGCTGGGGCCCATCCACAGCACCAGGCGCAGGAACAGGCGATTGCGGTACAGCGCGCCGTTGCGCCGCAGCAGCAGGCCCAGCAAGCCGGTGAGGATCATCAACATGCCCAGGCCGGCCATGATGCGGAAGCTGAAGAACACGATGGCCGAGTTGGGCCGGTCTGCCCTGGGGAAGCTCTTGAGCGCGGGGATCTGCTTGTCCAGGCTGTGGGTCAGGATCAGGCTGCCCAGGTAGGGCACTTCCACGGCGTAGTCGGTTTTCTCCGTGTCCATATTGGGAATGCCGAACAGCACCAGGGGCGACGGCTCGTTGCCGTGGTTTTCCCAGTGGCCTTCGATGGCGGCGATCTTCGCCGGTTGATGTTCCAGGGTGTTGAGGCCATGGGCGTCACCGACTACCGCCTGGATCGGCGCCACGATCAGCGCCATCCACAGCGCCATCGACAGCATCTTGCGTACCGGCGGCGTGTGGTTGCCCCGCAGCAGGTGCCAGGCGGCGCTGGACCCGACGAAGAACGCCGTGGCGACAAAGGCGGCGATCGCCATGTGCATCAGGCGGAAGGGGAACGATGGGTTGAACACGATCGCCAGCCAGTCCATGGGCATGATTCGCCCGTCGACAATGGAAAAGCCCTGGGGCGTCTGCATCCAGCTGTTGGAAGCGAGGATCCAGAAGGTCGAGATCAGGGTGCCGATGGCCACCATCACCGTGGCGAAAAAATGCAGCCCGCGGCCGACCCGGTTCCAGCCGAACAGCATGACCCCGAGAAAGCCCGCCTCGAGGAAGAACGCGGTGAGCACTTCGTAGGTCAGCAAGGGCCCGGTGATGCTTCCGGCAAAGTCCGAGAAACGGCTCCAGTTGGTGCCGAACTCATAGGCCATGACCAGCCCCGAGACCACGCCCATGCCGAAGTTGACGGCGAAGATCTTCGACCAGAAGTGATACAGGTCCTTGTAGGTGTTGTTGTGGGTCTTGAGCCACAGGCCTTCGAGCACCGCCAGGAAACTGGCCAGGCCGATGGTGATGGCGGGAAAGATGATGTGGAACGAAACCGTGAACGCAAACTGGATGCGTGCCAGGTCGAGCGCCTGTAGATGAAACATGACGAAACCCTCGTGATGGCTGGTGGCCGTGCAGGCGCCGTGCGGCCGCCACGAACCTGGGTTCGCGGCGCACCGAAGGAGGCTGCGCGGGGCGGGCTGGAGCGGCGCTTTGGCCGCCCCGGCCGGATCAAACGCCGACGGACTGGATCAGGTTGCTGGCCGCCGCCGGCTCCAGGCGGATGGCGATGAACTTGGACGTTGGCGTGTAGGTGCGGTCGCCATAGCTTTCCAGGGGCACCAGGGGGTTGGTCTCCGGGTAGTAGGCGGCAGACTGGCCGGCGGGAATGTCGTAGGCGATCAGGGTGAAACCGCTGACCCGACGCTCGCGGCCGTCATCCCACAGCGAGACGATGTCGACCTTCTGTCCCGGTTCGAAGCCCAGCTGGCGAATGTCCTGCTCGTTGGCGAACAGCACTTCGCGCATGCCGTAGACCCCGCGATAGCGGTCGTCCAGGCCATACAGGGTGGTGTTGTACTGGTCGTGGGAACGCATGGTCTGCAGGATCAGGTCCGGCTTGACCTTGAGCTTGCGCACCCCGGCGCTGACCAGGTGTTCCGGCAGTACGCTGGGAATGAAGCGCGCCTTGCCGGTGGCGGTGTTCCAGCGCCGCTGGCTGGCGTCGTTGCCGAGGTGGAAGCCGCCGGGGTGCAGCAGCTTGAGATTGAAGTCTTCGAACCCGGGGATGGTGTCGGCGATCAGGTCGCGGATGCGCCCGTAGTCTTCGACCACCCACAGCCAGTCGATGGGGCGTGGGCCCAGGGTGGCGTTGGCGATGCCGGCGATGATCGAAGGTTCCGAGCGCAGGTGCGGCGACTTGGGTTTCAGCTGGCCGTGGGAGATGTGCACCATGCTGAAGGTGTCTTCCACGGTGATGCCTTGCGGGCCGTTGGCCTGGATGTCGATGTCGGTGCGGCCCAGGCACGGCAGGATCAGCGCTTCGCGCCCGGTCACCAGGTGGCTGCGGTTGAGCTTGGTGGCGATGTGCACGGTGAGCTCGCAGTTGCGCAGGGCGGCGTGGGTGCGCGGGGTGTCCGGGGTGGCCTGGGCGAAGTTGCCGCCCAGGCCGATGAACACCTTGGCCCGGCCCTGTTCCATGGCCGAGATCGCCATCACCGTGTTGTGCCCGTGCTCGCGCGGTGGCTTGAAGCCGAAGCGCGCCTCCAGGGCGTCCAGCAGTTCGGTGGGCGCCAGTTCGTTGATGCCCATGGTGCGGTCGCCCTGCACGTTGCTGTGGCCGCGCACTGGCGACAGGCCGGCGCCGGGGCGGCCGATGTTGCCCCGCAGCAACAGCACGTTGATCACTTCCTGGATGGTCGGCACCGAGTGGGTGTGCTGGGTCAGGCCCATGGCCCAGCACATGATGGTGCGCTTGGCCTTGCGGTACATGCGCGCCGCCAGCTCGATGTCGGCCATGCTCAGGCCCGACTGTTCGAGGATATGGTTCCAGGACGTGGCATCGACCTCGGCCAGGTAGCTGTCCAGCCCCGAGGTGTGTTCGGCGATGAAGGCCCGGTCGAACACCGGCTCGCCGTTGCTGGCCAGGGCTTCGCGTTCCCAGCGCAGGAGGAACTTGGCGATGCCGCGAAAGGCCGCCATGTCGCCGCCCAGGGCTGGGCGGAAATAGGCCGAGGAGGTGGGTTCGGAACCGTTGGTGAGCATCTCCAGCGGGTGCTGCGGGTGCTGGAAACGCTCCAGCCCGCGCTCTTTCAGCGGGTTGAAGCAGATCACCTGGGCGCCGCGCTTCACCGCCTCGCGCAGCGGTTCGAGCATCCGCGGGTGGTTGGTGCCGGGGTTCTGGCCGATGACGAAGATCGCGTCGGCTTCTTCCAGGTCATGGAACACCACGGTGCCCTTGCCCACGCCCACGCTTTCGAACATGCCCACGGCGCTGGCCTCGTGGCACATGTTCGAGCAGTCGGGAAAGTTGTTGGTGCCATAGGCGCGCACGAACAGCTGATACAGGTAGGCCGCTTCGTTGCTGGCCCGGCCCGAGGTGTAGAACTCCGCCTGGTTCGGCGAGTCCAGCCCTTTGAGGTGGCTGGCGATCAGCTCGAAGGCTTCGTCCCAGGTGGTTTCCACATAGCGGTCCTGGGTGGCGTCGTAGCGCATCGGGTGGGTCAGGCGGCCCTGGTATTCAAGCCAGTAGTCGCTCTGCGCGGCCAGGGCCGAGACCGTGTACTTGTTGAAGAAGGCCGGGTTGACCAGGCGCCCGGTGGCTTCCCAGTTGACCGCCTTGGCGCCGTTCTCGCAGAACTTGACCATGCCGTTTTCCGGCGACTCGCCCCAGGCGCAGCCCGGGCAGTCGAAGCCGCCGTTCTGGTTGGTCTTGAGCATGGCGCGGATGTTCTTGAAGGCGTTCTCGCTGCCCAGCCAGTTCCTGGTCACCGCGATCAGTGCCCCCCAACCGGCGGCCGCCCCCTTGTAGGGTTTATATCGATCAACTTCGCTCATGATATTTCTCCAATACAGCGCACGCAGGCAACCGCCCGACCAATAATCGATGTCAGTGATTGTTTAACTGCACAGGCTAAATGCGGTTTTGTGGTGAAGCCGTTCAAGTTCGGATCTGCTTGGGGTAACGGAATCACTTATAAGGCCCTTTCTATGGGCCACGAATAAAGCCTATTCGGCGCCTGTATTGGCTGTCTAATCGCAATTAATGACCGGTTGATCGAAAGCCTCTATCAAGTCTTTAACTCGATATGAATCAATGGTTTGTATTTAAATATTCATGTCGGGAGAGGGGGCTTTTTCATCTGATAGATTGCATTGATCAATCGGTTGTTAATAGCGATTGGACGCCACTTTTAATCACTCTTAGTCTTGCCGCCAACAACTTGTTCAATGGCCGTTCATGGCCACAAACAATAACTAAGACCCCAGGGTCCTAACCGTCGACAGAGGCTGTGATGTCAGATCAAGTATTGGTGGATGGCTTTGCCCGACGGATCGACTACTTGCGCATGTCGGTGACCGACCGCTGCGATTTGCGCTGCGTGTATTGCATGGCCGAGGACATGCAGTTCCTGCCGCGCCAACGCATCCTGACCCTGGAGGAGCTGTACCAGCTGGCCGC
Source organism: Pseudomonas sp. TKO26 (assembly GCF_003225665.1). NCBI lineage: Bacteria > Pseudomonadati > Pseudomonadota > Gammaproteobacteria > Pseudomonadales > Pseudomonadaceae > Pseudomonas > Pseudomonas sp. TKO26. The sequence continues at coordinate 69,959 of NZ_QKLN01000006.1, read as the reverse complement.
GGGTTTCGTCGCCCTGGGTACGCGCAAGATCCGCCTCACCGGTGGCGAGCCGTTGATCCGTCCCGGGGTGGTGCAACTGTGCCAACGCATCGGGCAATTGCCCGGGTTGCGGGAGCTGTGCATGACCACCAACGGCACGCAGCTGGGCAAGCTCGCCGCGCCGTTGTTCGACGCCGGGGTCAAGCGCCTCAATATCAGCCTCGACAGCCTCGACCCGGGGCTGTTTCGCCAGCTGACCCGCACCGGCGAGCTGAGCCAGGTGATCGCCGGCATCGACGCGGCGCTGGCCGCGGGTTTTGTCCGCACCAAGCTCAATTGCGTGGTGATGAAAGGCCGCAACGACCACGAGATCAATCAGCTGGTGGCCTTCGCCATCGACCGCGGCCTGGACCTCTCGTTCATCGAGGAGATGCCCCTGGGCAGCATCAGCGAGCACAGCCGTCGCGACGCGTTCTTTTCCAGCGCCCAGGTCCGCGAGCGGATCGCCGAGCGCTACACCCTGATGGAGTCCGCCGAGTCGACCCAGGGGCCGTCGCGTTACTGGCGCCTGGCCGAGGCGCCGCAGATCCGCCTGGGCTTCATCTCGCCCCACAGCCACAACTTCTGCGGCACCTGCAACCGTGTACGGCTGACGGTGGAAGGGCGCTTGCTGTTGTGCCTGGGCAACGAGCATTCGGTGGACCTCAAGGCCGTGCTGCGGGCCCATCCCGGTGACTCCGAGCGCCTGCGGCGGGCCGTGGTCGAGGCGATGAAACTCAAGCCTTACCGCCACCACTTCGAACTCAACGACGAGGTGCAGGTGGTGCGCTTCATGAACATGACCGGCGGTTGAAGCACCGGTCTTTGCCGTTTTCCTTCGTGCACAGGTTTCGCCCCGATGATCGTCAGATCCAAACCCAACCTGATCAGCGTACTGATTTCCCTCAAGGGCTCGATTGCCAAGCGCATCGCCCTGCGCAGCCTGCTGGTGACCCTGCTGGCCTCGGCCATCGTGCTGATCGAGACTCTGCACCCGGCGTACTTTTCCAAGGTCAACGCCACGCCCTTCACCCTGCTCGGCCTGTCGCTGTCGATCTTCATGAGCTTTCGCAACAACGCCTGCTACGACCGCTGGTACGAGGCGCGCAAGGCCCTGGGCACGGTGGTGACCGAGGTGCGCTCGCTGATCCGCGAAACCCAGGTGCTGGAAGAGCCCGGAGCGCGCCGCGCGATCCTCGGCGACCTCTGCGGTTTCGCCCACGCCCTCAAGGCCCGGCTGCGCCAGGAAGATGAACTGGGCGCCGCCGAAACCTGGCTCAGCCAGCTGCCGCCGGCCAATACCAGCAACCTGCCGGACAGTCTCCTGCGCCAGGTGGCGCGCCAGTGTTCGGACCAGGCCCTGGCGGGCCGGATCAGCGAGTGGCGCTACCAGCTGCTGGCCAATCACCTGGCGACGCTGACCGGCGCGCAAACCACCTGCGAGCGGATCAAGAGCACGCCGCTGCCGTTTCCCTACACCCTGCTGCTGCACCGCACCAGCTACATGTTCTGCATCCTCCTGCCCTTTGCCATGGCCGAGCCCCTGGGCTGGCTGACGCCGATTTTCACCGCCATCGTCAGCTACACCTTCTTCGGCCTGGACGCCATTGGCGACGAGCTGGAAGACCCCTTTGGCCACGACGAGAACGACCTGCCGTTGAACGCCATCGTGCGCAACATCGAGCGCGAGATTCTCGAGGCCCAGGGGGCCACCGAACTGCCGCCGGTGCTGTTGCCGGTGGACTATGTCCTGAGCTGAACCACTGTCCTTATCCGAGGTTGCACATGAACCCACTCACTCATCTGGATGCCCAGGGCCGGGCCAGCATGGTGGATGTCACTGCCAAGCCGGCCACCGAGCGCGAGGCCCGGGCCCGGGCCTGGGTGCGCATGCACCCGAGCACCCTGCAACTGATCCAGGACCAGGGGCATCCCAAGGGCGACGTGTTCGCCGTGGCGCGCATCGCCGGAATCATGGCGGCGAAGAAGACCCACGAGCTGATCCCCCTGTGCCACCCGTTGTTGCTCAGCGCTATCCACGTCGAGCTGCAGGCGCTGCCGCCGGACCGGGTGCAGATCACCACCTGCTGCCGGCTCAACGGCGCCACCGGGGTCGAACTGGAAGCCATGACCGCCGCCAGCGTCGCGGCGCTGACGATCTACGACATGTGCAAGGCGGTGGATCGCGGCATGCTCATCGAGGGCCTGCACCTGCTGAGCAAGCAGGGCGGCAAGTCAGGGGTTTTCATCGCAGGAGACGCACCATGATTCTGGTCAATTACTTTGCCCGCTACCGCGAACAACTGGGCAGCGGCGGCGAGAAGCTGCCGCTGGACGCCGGCTTGCGCACCGTCGATGACCTGCGTCGGCGGCTGATGGCCCGGGGAGAAACCTGGGCCGCGGTGCTGGGGGAGAACAGCCTGATGTGCGCGCTGAACCAGGACCTGTGCAAGCTCGACGCGGTGATCGAGGACTTCGATGAAATCGCCTTCTTTCCCCAAGTGACCGGGGGCTGAGGCATGGACATTCAGGTGCAGACCCAGGCCTTCAACCTGGATCAACTCAATGCCGGGCTGCAGGCCGGCGACTCCAGTGTCGGTGGCGTAGTGACCTTCGTTGGCTATGTGCGCGACCTCAACCTGGGGGAGGCGGTACAGAGCCTGTTCCTGGAGCACTACCCGGGCATGACCGAACGCTCGCTGCAGGGCATCGTGCAACAGGCGCAGGCGCGCTGGCCGCTGAACCGGGTGCGCCTGGTGCATCGGGTCGGGTTGCTGCAGGTGGGCGAGCCCATCGTCTTCGTCGGCGTGGCCAGTGCCCATCGGCAAGCGGCGTTCGAGGCCTGCGCCTTCATCATGGATTACCTGAAGACCCAGGCGCCGTTCTGGAAGCGCGAAGTCACCCCTGGCGGCGAACGCTGGATCGACGGGCGCGAGAGCGACCGGCAAGCCGCTCAACGCTGGGTCCGGCCCTGAAGGGCAGCCGAAAGCGGTCGTACAAGGCCAGTGGCGAGCGAGCTTGCTGGCGCTGGAAGGCTTAGCCTTCCCAGGGCCTGAATCCGTGGTTTGTCAGGTGGATTGCGGATTCAGGCTTGGCGGCCGCTGCGCGCCCGAGCGGGAGCGAGCTCCCTCGCCACTTCAGATCGGGCTGTAGATCCGCGGGGCATTGCGATGGGGCACGTGGATCAGGTTCAGGTGGTGTTTGTTGGCCCATTGCACGGTCAGGGCGGTGGGCGCCGAGAGGCTGACCAGGGTGCCGAGGCGCGCGCGCACGGCTTTGTGGATCAGCTCCAGGCTGCAGCGGCTGGTGACCACGGTGAAGCCCTGGCGACCGTCGATCCCGGCGTTCAACAGCGCGCCGATCAGCTTGTCCAGGGCGTTGTGACGGCCGATGTCTTCCTGGCACAGGCGCACCTCGCCCTGTGCGTCGAAGTACAGCGCTGCATGCAGGGCACCGCTGCTGCGGGCCATGTGCTGGGCCTGTTCGATGCGCTCGCGCAGGCCCTGCAGGTGCTCGGCCGGGGGCAGGGGCGAAGGTTCGAGGATCTGCAGTTGCGGCAGCGCCTGTTCCAGGGCTTCGACGCCGCATAATCCGCAGCCGCTGGTGCCGGCCATCTGCCGACGATGGTCCTTGAGGGCCCAGAAGGCCCGGCTGGAAATCTGCACGTCGGCCTGGCAGGCCTGGGGAAAGTGGCTGAGGCGGATATCGTAGATTTCGCTGAGGTCGCTGACGATGTCGTTGGTGATGCTGAAGCCGCGAATGAAGTCTTCCAGGTTACCGGGGGACACCATCATCACCGCCTGGCTCAGGCCGTTGTAGGTGATCGCCAGGGCGATCTCGGCGGCCAGCGGCGCCTCGGCCACCACGCCGTCGGGGCCGTATTCGCGATAGGCCACGCGCTGCGGCGCCGGCGCCGGCGCGTTGGCTTCGGGTTGTTGCTCCGGTTGTTCGATCCGGCACACCATGACTACACCTCGATACAGTCGATTCGCCCCGGGCCACGGGCGGCCCGGGGCATTCATTCAGTCTTTGAGCGCAAACAGCTTCCTGGCTTCGGCGAAGCACTTTTCGGCAATCGCCGAGCGCGGCTCGGTCTTGCGCATCACCAGCCCCAGGGGCGCCAGCACGCTGGCATCCGGCAGCTGGATAAAGGCCAGGTTGTCGATGGGCGAATCCAGGCCGCTGTCCAGGGGCATGATCGAGCAGCAGAAGCCCTCGTGGATCGCCTGGAACAGCTGGTAGGTGGAATCGCTTTCCAGGATCGGCGTCGGGTTCAGGCCACGGCTGCGGAAGCTCAGGTCGATGGACTTGCGATAGTGCATGCCGGTGCTGAGCATGCCCAGGGGCAGCTCGGCGGCATCTTCCCAGCTCATCTCGCTGCCTTCGAAATGGAAGTGCCGGGTGTCGTAGAGCAGGCCGACCCGGGTCTCGCCGATCTCGAAGAAGTCCAGGTAGTTGGGGTTGACGTGGTCCAGGTAGCAGACCCCGAGGTCCAGCTGGTTGTTGCCGATGTCCTCGATGATCCGGTCGGAACTGGCGGACGACAGGCTGAACTTGAGCTCGGGAAAGCTCGCCGAAAGCTTCTGCACATAGCTGATGGGATTGAAGCCGCTCAGCGGCACCAGGCCCAGGCGCAGGTTACCCACCAGTTGCCCGCGGCAGGCGGCGGCCTCGGCGAACAGTCCGTCATGGGCCGCCAGCAGGGTCTTGGCCCAGGCCAGGACCCGCTCGCCGGCCTCGGTGAAACCTTCGAAACGCTGGCCGCGGGTCACCAGGATCAGGTCCAGTTCGTCCTCCAGGTTGCGCAGGCGCATGGACAGGGTCGGCTGGGTGATGTGGCAGCGCGCGGCAGCCTGGCCAAAGTGCCGGGTCTGCTCCAGGGCGATCAGAAACTTGAGTTGCTTGATGTCCACAATGGCACCTGTGGTGAAGGGAATCGGAGTCAGTATTAACGCAGGAGTCCGGTCCGTGGAAAGACGTTCAATCCTCCCGGGCCGAACCCTCGGGGCACACCGTCGGCATTCAAGCCAAGGGCCCGGGGTCTGTTTCAGACAGTAGTTCAGGGGTGTTGAAGTTGCTCAGCCGCGGATCGTCGGCGGCGCAGGGCAGAGGCTTCAGGCCGTGGGCGGCGAGGGCACGCAGCAGGCTGCGCTCGCCGCGCTCCCAGGCGGCGCGCAAGTCGGCTGCCAGGGCCGTGGGTATCAGGCTGAACATGGGTTGCCACTGTCCGTCCTGCTGCACCATCAACGGGCCGGGGCTGTCCGCCGGGCGGGCATCCAGCAGCGCCTGGATCAGCGCGCCGTCGATCCGCGGCGCGTCGCAGGCCAGCACCAGCAGCCAGGGGTGCCGGGCCACTGCCAGGCCCGCCAGCACGCCGGCCATGGGGCCGGGAAAGTCCGCCTGCTCATCCGCCACCAGGCGATCGGCATAGGGCCGGTACTGCTCGGCGTTGCGGTTGCAGGAAATGATCAGGTCATCGCTGAAGGGCCGCACCGTGGCCTGTACATGGGCAATCAAGGGCCGGCCCTGCCACGCCACCAGGCCCTTGTCGCGACCGCCCATGCGCGCGCCGCGTCCCCCCGCCAGCAGCAGGATCGAGCAGGGTGCGCAGAGGGTCGGGGCAGGGCGGGTCGGGGTCATGTTCGGGTGCATATCCGGTGGGTGGCGCAAACCATCGCATTGTCTTTCGAGCACGTCCAATCGCAAGTATCGAATGGCCGATCGATCCGGCTTATCGGACGGGCCGCCAGGTCCTGGCGACGATAGAGCGGATCGATAATCCGGTCAGCCAGAACGATTAGACAGCCGCGCTTTGGCGCCCTTAGCCTGAGCCCATGGTTTTTATCTTGCCGGTCGGAGAATGACATGAGCGTGAAGTCGGATGCGTTGTTTGTACCCTTGAACATAGCCGTGCTGACAGTCAGCGATACCCGTGAATACGCCACGGACACCTCCGGGCAACTGCTGGTCAGTCGCCTGCTGGAAGCCGGTCACACCCTGAGCGAGCGCAACCTGCTCAAGGACGACCTGTACAAGATCCGCGCCCAGGTGGCGACCTGGATCGCCGACGAGCGCATCCAGGTGGTGCTGATCACCGGCGGCACCGGCTTCACCGGCCGCGACAGCACCCCGGAAGCCGTGAGCTGCCTGCTGGACAAGCACATCGACGGTTTCGGCGAGTTGTTCCGCGCCATCTCGATTCTCGATATCGGCACCTCCACGGTGCAGAGCCGGGCCCTGGCCGGACTGGCCAACGGCACTCTGGTGTGCTGCCTGCCGGGCTCCACCGGGGCCTGCCGCACCGCCTGGGAAGGCATCCTCGCCGAGCAGTTGGATGCCCGCCATCGGCCGTGCAATTTCGTGCCGCACCTCAAGCCGGTGCAGGCCTGCGAGTCGCGCGGATGAGCCAGGGTTGCCTGATGCCGCTGGAAGATGCCTTGGCCAGCCTGCTGGCCATGGCCGATGCCCAGCGCCTGCCGGAGAGTGAAACCCTCGCCGTGGATGAAGCCCGGCAACGGGTGCTGGCCACTGACCTGGTGGCAACCCTGGACCTGCCGCCCTGGCCCAACAGCGCCATGGACGGCTACGCCCTGAACCTGCAGCACTGGGATGGCCAGCCACTGCCGGTGTCGCAGACGATCTTCGCCGGGCAGCCCGGCGACCCCTTGCCGCCGGGCAGCTGTGCGCGGATTTTCACCGGCGCGCCGCTGCCGGCCGGCGCCGATTGCGTGGAGATGCAGGAGAACGTCGAGCTGCTGGAGGATGGCCGGGTGCGTTTCACCCAGACCCTGAAACCGGGGCAGAACATCCGCCCCCAGGGCCAGGAAAACCGTGTCGGCCAGGTGCTGTTGCAGGCCGGCAAGCGCCTGGGACCTTTCGAACTGGCGGTGGCCGCGGCCCAGGGCTGCACCGAGCTGCACGTGGTGCGCCGTCCGCGGGTGGCGTTGCTGTCCACCGGTGATGAGCTGCTGGAACCGGGCACGTCGATGCGCCCCGGTTGCATCTACAACAGCAACCGCACCTTGCTCCGCCACTGGCTCGACAGCCTGGGTTGCGAGGTCATCGACGCCGGGATTCTGCCCGACCAGCCGCAGCAGACCCGGCTGCGGCTGGAGCAGTTGCAGCACGGCGCGGACTTGATCCTGAGCACCGGCGGCGTCTCGGCGGGGGACGCCGACTGCCTTGGCCAGGTGCTGCGCAGCAACGGTCGGCCACTGTTCTGGAAGCTCGCGATCAAGCCCGGCAAGCCGCTGACCGTGGGCCACTTTGGCCAGGTGCCGATGATCGGCCTGCCGGGCAACCCGGCCTCGGCGCTGGTGACCTTCGGCCTGCTGGCCCGGGCCTATTTGCTGCGGATTCAAGGGGTACAGGAGGTGGCGCCGCTGAGCGTCGAGGTGCCGGTGGCCTTCGCCTGGCCCAAGGCCGGCAGCCGCCGGGAATACCTACGGGCGCGCCTGGAACAGGGGCGTGCCGTGCTCTATCCGAACCAGAGCTCCGGGGTGCTGCTGGGGGCTAGCTGGGCCGATGGCCTGGTGGAGGTGCTTGAGGGCCACACCCTGCAAGTGGGTGACCCGGCGCGCTTCATTCCCTTCAGCGAGCTGTTCTAGGCTCTGTGCGAAAAGTTTTGAGACGAAGGTCAGGCAAGGCGAAAACGGTCGAGGAAGCGGAGTTTACGGGTTGTAAATGAGCATTCCGAGACCGTTTTCAACGCAGCATCACCGAGTATCAAGGCTTTTCGTACAAAGCCTAGGGCCTAGATCTTCCAATGCCGGGCACTCTTGCCCAGGCGCTGGCGCATCTCGCCCAGGGTCGCCGCCAGCTGCCGAGTCAGCAGCCGGTAGCCATCCAGCGCCGAATACACCGGCGCTTCCAGGGCGTTCTCGGGGCTGCCTTCCACGGCTTTTTCCAGGCGCTGGGTGACCCCTGTTTGCAGGGCCCGGGCCATGCCGATCAGTTGCACGCGAATCTGCCGGTGCTCGGCCTTGAGCGCCAGTTGCATCTGCGCCATGGCCTGCCGGTCGCTGGCGTCGGGGCGGGTGTTGCCGAGGATCTCCAGGGTGCTGATGCACATCCGCAGGTTGCGCTGGATGGCGTCCAGTTCGGTCATGGAGATGCGCACTTCCTTGGACACCGACGGCATCAGCGAACGCAGTTGCAGCATGGCGGCGTTGACCCGGCCCAGCAGCTTGAGGTGTTCGTCGTCGGTCACCGACTGGCCCTGGACGATCCGTCCGTACAGCTGGGCGCAGTCGCGCAGGGCGCTGGCCAGGTTGTAGCGCCAGGAGTACACCGCGTACAGCGGAATGGCGAAGGAAAACGCCAGGGCCAGGGCAATGCCGATGAGGATGTCCACCGCGCGCCACAGACCGTCGCTGACCTGGTTGTCACCGTGGCCGGCGACGATGAACACGGTGATCGCCGCCAGCAGCGCGGTGTAGCCGCCCTTGCCGATGGCGTGATAGGAAAAGTAGCCGCAGACCGCCGACATCCCCAGGTAGGTCAGCCAGGGCTGGCCGAAGTACGCCTGCTGCACCACCAGCACCAGGCCGACCCCGGCGCCCACCAGGGTGCCGATGGCCCGCTCGGCGGCTTTCTTGCCGATGTTGCCGTGGTGCTGCAGGCCGCCGATCACCACCAGCATGGTCACCGAGGCCCATTCGCCGTGGGGCAGGTTGAGGCCGGTGGTCAGGAGGATGGTGGCGATCAGGCCGAGGGCGACCCGCACCGCGTGGATCAGCCGGGCGTGACGGTAGCGCCGGTACGGGTCCAGCACGGGACGCAGCAGGCGGCGCAGCAAGGGGGGCAGGGTGATGCCCCGTAGGAGGTTGAACGGGCCCAGACAGGTTTCTCCCAGTGGTTCGAGTGATTGCCGCAGTGGCCGGGACTCGCCGCGTGGCGAGCCCCGGCAGGGTGCTTCAGAAAATGTAGTCGGTGGTCAGGAAGCTGGAGTCGCGGTTGCGGATGATGTCACTGATCAGCGCTTTGTTGCGCTCCTGGAACTTGGTCGCCACCAGGGTACGGATCGAGAAGGTGCGCAGCGCATCATGCACCGACAGCGTGCCCTCGGCGGAGTTCTTGCGACCGTTGAAGGGGAAGGTGTCCGGGCCGCGCTGGCACTGGGCGTTGATGTTGATCCGCCCGACCTGGTTGGCGAAGGTGTCCACCAGCCGGCCGATCACCGCCGGGTCGCTGCCGAACAGGCTCAGTTGCTGGCCGAAGTCCGATTCCAGGACGTAGTCGATCACCGTGTCCAGATCGTTGTAGGGCACGATCGGCACCACCGGGCCGAACTGTTCCTCGTGGTAGACGCGCATCTGCGGGGTCACCGGGTACAGCAGCGCCGGGTAGAAGAACGACGCCCGCGACTCGCCTCCATGGGGGTTCACCACCTGGGCGCCGTGGGCCTGGGCATCGGCCACCAGGGCGTGCAGGTAGTCGACCTTGGTGTTTTCCGGCAGCGGCGTCAGGGCCACCCCGGGTTCCCAGGGCATGCCCGGCTTGAGGGCCGAGAGCTTGGCGTTGAACTGTTCGATGAAGCGCTCGACCACGGTTTCGTGGACAAACAGGATCTTCAGCGCGGTGCAGCGCTGGCCATTGAACGACAGCGCGCCGGTGACGGCCTCGCTGACCGCGTTGTCCAGGTCGGCGTCGGGCAGCACGATCCCCGGGTTCTTCGCGTCCAGGCCCAGGGCCGCGCGCAGGCGATGGGGCTTGGGGTGGAGCTTCTTCAGGTCGCTGGCGGCCTTGTTGGTGCCGATGAAGGCGAAGATGTCGATCTTGCCGCTGGCCATCAGCGCGCTGACGGTCTCGCGGCCGCTGCCGTAGATGACGTTGATCACCCCGGCCGGGAAGCTGTCGCGGAAGGCTTCGAGCAGCGGGCGGATCAGCAGCACGCCGAGCTTGGCCGGCTTGAACACCACGGTGTTGCCCATGATCAGCGCCGGGATCAGGGTGGTGAAGGTTTCGTTCAGCGGGTAGTTGTAGGGGCCCATGCACAGGGCCACGCCCAGGGGCACGCGGCGGATCTGGCCGAGGGTGTCCTGTTCCAGTTCGAAGCGACTGGAACGCCGGTCCAGTTCCTTGAGCGCGCCGATGGTGTCGACGATGTAGTCGCAGGTGCGGTCGAACTCTTTCTCCGAATCCTTGAGGTTCTTGCCGATTTCCCACATCAGCAGCCTGACCACCGCCGTGCGCTGTTCACGCATGCGCGCCAGGAAGGCTTCCACGTGCTGGATGCGCTCGGCCACGCGCATCGTCGGCCAGATGCCCTGGCCACGGTCGTAGGCGCGCACGGCAGCGTCCAGGGCGGTGAGGGCGGTGTCGGCGTCCAGCAGCGGGGTGCTGCCGAGGATCACTTGCCGGTCGCCGTCGGCGCCGCTCAGGTAGATCGGGCTGCGAACCTGGGCCAGGGGGCCGTTCCAGGTGCGCAGCTCGCCGTCCACCAGGTAGTCGCGCTGCTCCACCGGATCGGGCAGGCGATAGGCTTCGGGGATGTCGGTGGCAGCGGGAAACAGGTTGGTGAGGACATTGGCTGTGGTCATGACTCTACCCCGTGTTGGAAATGGCGGCGGCGCGGATGACAGTGGCGCCATCGCTCCCAGGTTTATACGCCTGAATGGGCTGCGGTTTTAGCGCTTTGTACGCTCGGGCGCCGGACGCGGCGGCTCATGGCGCGGGACGGCGGGCCGCTGGCGGATCAGCGATCGCGACTTGAGATTAAACGTTTCAGCTTGTATCGGGCAACAGTCGATTCCGGGTGCGCTGAGGCTGATCTTGCCTGCTGGCTTGCGTCGCTCCGGGCGGCTGATCGCCGCGCTGGCCTTAAGGTCCTCGCCAGCCCTGAGCCAGTGTTCGCCGCCTGGGACCGCGGCTACCCCGCCGCGGATCGAGGTTGTCTGTCGCTGCCACACCTGCTGTGACGGTTGCAACGCTGACGCCGCGGGCCCTTGGCGGTAAACTCCCTCGCCTTTATTCAGGAGTTCCCATGAGTTACTACCAGTCCGGCATCCTCGCTGCCCCCGTTCCATCCCAGGCCCGTCATTTGTTCTTTGCTCTTGAGTCCCTTGAGGCATTGCCCCAGGCCCTCGACCAGTTGCTGGCGCGGGTGGATGGCGCCACGGCGGTGGCGGGTTTTGGCGCCTCGCTGGTCAAGGCCCTGGGTGGCCGGGTGCAAGGGCTCAAGGCGTTCCCGGCACTGACCGGCGTTGGTGTCGACAACCCTTCGACCCAGCATGCGCTGTGGGTCTGGTTGCACGGTGATGATCGCGGCGAGCTGCTGCACCGCAGCAACGAGCTGGAGGCGGCCCTGGCCCCGGCCTTGCGCCTGGTGGCGATGAACGAAACCTTCCGCCACAAGACCGGCCATGACCTCACCGGTTACGAAGACGGCACCGAAAACCCCCAGGATGAAGCCGCCGCGGCCGCCGCATTGGCCGAGGGTGAAGACGGCCTGCGCGGTGGCAGCTTTGCCGCGATCCAGCAGTGGCAGCACGACTTCAAGGGTTTTGCCGCGATGCACCAGCAAGAGCGCGACCACATCATCGGCCGGCGCCTGAGCGACAACGAAGAACTGGACGACGCGCCGGAATCGGCCCACGTCAAGCGCACCGCCCAGGAAAGCTTCACCCCGGAGGCTTTCATGGTGCGCCGTTCGATGCCCTGGATCGAAGGTGAGCAGGGCGGCCTGATGTTCCTCGCCTTCGGTCACAGCCTGAACGCCTTCGAAGTCCAACTGCGACGCATGAGCGGCCTGGAAGATGGCATCGTCGACGGTCTGTACCGCATGAGCCGGCCGCTCACCGGTGGCTATTACTGGTGCCCGCCGCTGCACAACGGCCGGCTCGACCTGCGCGCGCTGCAAGCGGCGAAATGAACACCGGGGCCGGGCCGCTGCGCACCGTGCGCTGGGGCATGATCGGTTGCGGCAGCGTCACCGAGCGCAAGAGTGGCCCGGCCTTCTACAAGGTTCCGGGTTCGGCGCTGGTGGCGGTGATGGGCCGCCGCGCCGAGGCGGTGCGCGATTACGCGCAGCGCCACGGCATTGCCCGCAGCTACACCGATGCCCAGGCCCTGATCGACGACCCCGAGGTGGACGCGGTGTACATCGCCACGCCCCCCGACAGCCATTACGCCTACAGCCTGCAAGTGGCCGCCGCCGGCAAGCATTGCTGCGTGGAAAAGCCCATGGCCTTGCATGCCGGGCAGAGCCAGGCCATGCAGCAGGCATTCCAGCAGGCCGGGCTGCACCTGTTCGTCGCCTATTACCGGCGTTCCCTGCCGCGCTTTGCGCAGGTGCGGCAATGGCTGGCGGATGGTCGCATCGGTGAAGTCCGGCACTTGCACTGGAGCCTGAGCAAGCCCGCCTCCGAAGCCGATCGCAGCGGCGCGGCCAACTGGCGGACCGATCCACGGATTGCCGGCGGCGGTTATTTCGCCGATCTGGCCAGCCATGGCCTGGACCTGTTCCAGTACCTTTTGGGCGACATCGTCGAGGTGGCCGGCATCAGCACCCGTCAGGCCGGGTTGTATGCCGCCGAGGACGCGGTCAGCGCCAGCTGGCGCTTCGCCTGCGGTGCGCTGGGCAGCGGCGCCTGGAACTTCGTCGCCGACCGCCGGGTGGACCGGGTGGAGATCATCGGCAGCCTGGGGCGCATCAGCTTTTCCGTGTTCGACGAGCATCCGCTGCAACTTGAAGCCGAAGAGACCCTGAGCCTGGTCATCGACCACCCCGCGCACATCCAGTGGCATCACGTGCAGGGCATGAATGCCCATATCCGCGGTGACGCCGTGCACCCGGCCTTGGCTAGCGAAGCCTTGAAGACCGACTGGGTGATGGATCGGATCCTGCAGCGCGGCTGAGCCAGTGGTGCCGCTCTTTCCGGGCTGTTCGCCAGCAAGCCGGCGCGAGGTCTTTCCTTGGAGCTGGCTTGCCGGCGCAGGCGGTCCCGGGACGGGCATCGCCCACGGAGCATTCAAAAGGTCTTCTTGACGCTGGCCACCCAGGTGGCGCCGCACAGGTCGCTGAAACCGTAGTTGCTGGTGCACTGGCTGCGGGACAGATCGGTGCCGATGTAGCTCAGGCCCAGTTCCAGCCCGGCCATGTCTCGGGTCAGTTTGGCCTCCCACTCGCGGTAGCTGTCATCGCTCTGGCCCGAGGCGCGGATCAGTCGTGGGTCCTTGAAGTCCATCTCGCCATAGCGCAGGTGCAGCCCCAGCTCCAGCGGCAATCGGGTCTCGTAGCCGAGATAGCGGTACAGGGTGCTCTGCTGGCTGTCGGTGCCGGGGGCATCGTTGGAGTAATAGGCCGCGAGCTTGACCCCGTAAACGCTGAGGATGCCGTACACCTCGCTCTGGTTGAACTGCGCTTCCCGGGGGTAGCTGTACTTCAGGTAGCCCAGGTCCAGGCTCAGGTCCTGGCTGGCCTGCCACAGCCAGCCGCCGTAGTAGTCGACCTCCTGACGGGGCTTCAGACCGCCACCGAAGTCGACGTTGGAACTCCAGCTGCCCAGGTACAGGCCGCTGCCATGCAGTAGCGTCACGGCGGCCTGGGCTGCGGGGTCGTTCTGGGTCTGGGAGATGCCGCGGGTGCGGTAGTCGCTGGCCAGGGTCAGTTCCAGTTCCACTGTCAGGTCGTCGGTCAGGGGCAGGGCGTGGCTGGCCGGGGGCAGCAGGCACGCGGCGCCCAGGGTGAGCAGGGTTAGGGGCTTCATGGGGATCCCGTTGTTGTGATTGTTATGGGGGGAAGCGGGCAAGGCGGCGCCGTGCCCCGGCGTCATCAGAGCGCGGGGCAGGCGTTGCAACGGTGGGCGGAGCTCAGAGCGGGCGGTTATAGACCTCGCGACCGGCGAACCAGGTCTGCAGTACCTGGGTTTCATGCAGGGCCTTTTCGTCCACGGCAAACACGTCGCGGTCGAGGACGATGAAGTCGGCCTGCTTGCCGGCCGTCAGTGAGCCGATCTGCTGTTCCAGGCCCAGGGTGCGTGCGGCATTGAGGGTGTAGGCGTAGAACATGGTTTCGCGATCCAGGCGTTCATCAGCATTGAGCACCCCCAGCGGCCCCTGGCGGGTGATGGCCTGGGCCATGGCGTTCCACGGGTTGGGCGAGGACACCGGCCAGTCGCTGGCGCCGGCGATGGTCGCGCCCTGCTTGAGCAGCGAGTGCGCCGGGTACTGGTAGCGGAACGCCAGGGCGCTGACGTAGGGCTTGATCATGTTCGTGGTGTAGTCGTCGGCCGAAGCCCAGAGCAGTTGCATCGAAGCCACCACGTTGAGCGGCTTGAAACGGGCGAATTCCTTGGGGTTGACCATCTGCAGGTGGGTGATGGAGTGGCTGATGCCGCTCTGACGATCCTGGCGTGCCTGCTCGATGCCGTTCAGCGATTCGCGCACCGCGCGGTCGCCGATGGCGTGGATGTGGACCAGCCAGCCGCGCTGGTCGATGGCACTGACCAACTCGCCGAAGTGCGCCGGGTCGATCAGCAGTTCGCCGGGTTTGTGGGAGTTGTTGTAGGGCTCGATCATCGCCGCGCTCTGGGCCGGGTATTCGATCACCCCGTCGGCGAAGATCTTGACGCCCGGCAGGGTCAGGTTGGGGATGCCCTGGAACTGCTGGCGTACCTTGTCCAGGGTGTCGAGGTCGGCGGGGCGGCTACGGGGGTTGGCCACCAGCAGTGCGGCGACATGGGCGGTCAGCCCGTCGCTTTCGGCCAGGGCCTTGTAGGCCGGCAGCACGCCGACGGAGTGTTCGGTGGGCTTGATGGCGAACACCGCTTCGCCGGGGGCGGCGTTGGCGGCGGGGTCCATCCAGGCGGTAATCCCCAGGCTGTTGTTGTAGTGCAGGGCCGATTGCGCAGCGCGCAGCATCTGCTCCGGGCCCGGCGCCGGCATTTTCGCGGCCACCCGGTCCCAGCCGGCGTCCACCAGGAAACCGTTGGGGCGGCCGTCGGGCAGTTGGCCAATGGTGTTGCGCTCGGCCTCGGGCAGGCTCTTGAGCAGGGCGGCGTCGATTCCGGCGCGCTTTAGCATGAAGTCATTGGCCCAGGCGGTATGGTGATCGCTGCCGGTGAATACCACTGGCACGCCGGCCCATTCACCCTGATTGAAACGCTGGCCCAGAGCCTGGGCCTGGGCCCAGTAGGCCGAGCTTATGCCGGCGATGCTGAGTACGTCGGCATGCCGGGCGCTGCCGTCGTCCCGCCAGGCGCGCAGGCGTTTTTCCAGTTCGTCGAGGCTGACCACTTCGTCCTGCAGGTTGGCGCTGGTCATTTCCAGGCCACCGAAGATCGCATGGGAGTGAGTGTCGATCAGGCCCGGCATCAGGGTCTTGCCCCCCAGGTCGACGACCCGGGTGTGGCTGTCGATCAGCGCCTTGATCTCTGGGTCGCTGCCGGTTTGCAGAACCTTGCCGTTCTCCACGGCCAGGGCCTGGACCTTGGGCTGGGCGCGGTCGGCGGTGAAGATCTGGCCGTTGAGCAGCACCAGGTCGGCAGCGGCCATGGCTTCCAACGAGGCAAAACTCATGGCGGCCAGCAGCAGCGTCGGGGTCAATCTTTTCATTGAACATTTCCTTGTTATTGCGTCTGATCGCCAGATTAGGGGCTGCCCGCAGCGGGCAGAACGGCCGATTCACGAAAAACATTTTTGCCTGGATGGAAAAACCATGGACAAGTGGAGTGCCTTGAAGATGTTTGTGGTCACCGCTCAGTTGGGCAGTTTCAGCCGGGCGGCGGAGCAGTTGGGCAAGACCCCGTCGGCCCTGACCAAGGCGGTCAACCATCTGGAGGCCGAGCTGGGTTCGCGCTTGTTCGAGCGCAGTACCCGGCGCATCGTGCTCACCGAAGTCGGCCGGCTCTACCTGGAGACCGCGCGCCAGGTGCTGCAGCGGCTGGAGGAGGTGGGCGAGGAGGTCGAGCAGTTGCAGCACGGTCTGCGCGGCAACCTCAAGGTCACCGCGCCGCTGGCCTACGGACAGGCGTTTCTCGATCAGGTGTGTGACGGTTTTCTTGAGCAGTACCCGCAGATCAATCTGCAGGTGGACCTGTGCGACGAGTTCGTCAACCTGCTGGAAAGCGGCTACGACCTGGCCCTGCGCGAAGGCCATGACGACCTGCCGGGGCTGATTGCCCGGGTGGTCGGGAGCAACCGCCTGGCCCTGTGCGCCAGCCCGGTCTACCTGGCGCGCAAGGGCCGGCCGGTGAACCCGCAGACACTGGAAGAGCATGAATGGCTGCTGTATCGCCACCCCTTGCTCAGCCGGGAGTTCTGGTGGGTCGAGCGCGATGGCCAGCGCCTGAGCCTGCCCCAGCCCCAGGCGCCACGCCTGCGCAGTGACAATTACGACCTGCTGCTGGCCAATGCCCTGGCCGGGCGCGGCCTGCTGCACACTCCGCTGTGGAGCGCCGCGCCGTACCTGGCTGACGGGCGTCTGGTGCAGGTCATGGCCGACTATGAGATCGACCCGGACAGCTTCGGTCCGCACATCCTCGCGGTGTACCCCAGCCACCGGCGGGCGACCGCCAAGGTGCAGGCGTTCATCGACTATGTCGGCGGCTTTCTGGCCCGCCACGGACTGGACTGATTGGCGGTTCTTGTCAGATAAATCCGAGAGGAGTACAAATGTACTCCATGACGACTTTATCTCCCCGCCGCAGTGCCATCCTGACCTTTATCCGCGAACGCATTGCCGATCACGGTCAGCCCCCAAGCCTCGCTGAAATCAGCGAGGCTTTTGGTTTCGCCTCGCGCAGCGTGGCGCGCAAGCATGTGCTGGCGCTGACCGAGGCCGGGTTCATCGAGGTCAACCCGCATCAGGCCCGGGGCATTCGCCTGCTCAACCAGCCACGGCGCCCCGAGCTGCTGGAAATTCCGGTGCTGGGGCGGGTCGCCGCCGGTGCGCCGATTGGTGTCGATGCCGAGATACACGGCCAGTTGTGGCTGGACCCGGGGATGTTCTCCCGCACTCCGGATTACCTGCTGCGGGTCCAGGGCGACTCGATGATCGATGACGGCATTCTCGACGGCGATCTGGTGGCGGTGCGCCGCAGCAGCGAGGTGCGCAACGGCCAGACCGTGATCGCTCGCCTGGATGGCGAGGTGACCATCAAGCGTTTCGAGCGCAAGGGCCAGGGCATCCGCCTGCTGCCGCGCAACCCGGCCTACCAGCCGATCGAGGTCAGCGCCGAGCACGAGCTGTTTATCGAAGGCGTGTTCTGCGGCCTGGTGAGGCCAGGCTGATGGGCGCCGTGGTCGCACTGGATACCCTGTTCAATGGCGGACGGGTATGGAAAGGCCGCCCGGCGGCCGCGCCGGTCAGCCTGCACCCGACGGGGCATGCCGCTCTGGATGCAGTGCTGCCCACGGGCGGTTGGCCGGAGGCGGCGCTGACGGAAATCCTCATCGCCGCCCAGGGCCTGGGCGAGCTGCAGTTGCTGTGGCCGAGCCTGGCGCGGCTGACCGCGGCGGGGGAGCGGGTGGTGCTGGTGGCGCCACCGTTCGTGCCCTATCCCCAGGCCTGGCAGAACGCCGGGGTGGATGTGCGCCAGTTGTCGATCATCCAGGCCGGGGAGCGCGATGCCCTGTGGGCCGCCGAGCAGTGCCTGCGTTCCGGCAGTTGCGGCGCGGTGCTGTGCTGGCCGCGGCAGGTCGACGACCGCGCCCTGCGGCGCCTGCAGGTGGCGGCGGAAAGTGGCCAGACCCTGGCCTTCGCCTATCGGCCCCTGGAGGCTGCGCACAACCCGTCGCCGGCGGCCCTGAGGATTGCCGTGCAGGGCCGCCCCGCACAGTTGCGGGTGCTCAAGTGCCGGGGCGGGCTGGCCCATCCGGCGCCTATTGCCTGGCCCGCCGGGCACTGAGGTTGGCATGCGCTGGGTGTGTATCCTGTTCCCGCAATTGGCGCTGGACGCGGTGTTGCGTCAGCGCGCCGAACCCGAGGCGCCCCTGGCGCTGCTCAGTGGCACCCCGCAGCGCCGGGTGATCCAGGCGGTGAACGGCGCCGCCCGTGAGCTGGGCCTGCGCCCCGGGCAATCGCTGACTGCCGCCCAGGCCCTGACCAAGGCCTTTGCCAGCGCCGAATACGACCCCCGGCAGATCGAGCACTGGCAGCAGTTTCTCGCCGCCTGGGCCTACGGTTTCAGCTCCCAGGTCAGCGTCGCCTACCCACGGACCCTGGTGCTGGAGATCGAATCCAGCCTGGGCCTGTTCGGCCCCTGGCCGCAGTTGCAAGCGCGCCTGCGTCGGGAATTGCAGGCCCTGGGCTTTCGCCATCGGATCGTTGCCGCGCCCAATCCGGCGGCGGCCCGGGTCCTGGCCAATGCCTATGACGGCTTGGCGGTGGCCGATGGCGAGGCCCTGATCGAGGCCCTGGGGTGCATGCCCATCGAGCGTCTGGGGCTGGCCCCGGAGCAGGCCACGGCCCTGTCGCGCATGGGGGTGCGCAGCTTCCAGCAACTGCGGGAGCTGCCCCGGCCCAGCCTGGCCCGGCGTTTTGACGGCCGCTTGCTCAAGCACCTGGATACCCTGCTCGGCGAGCGTCCGCTGGGGCTGGCGTTCTATCAGCCGCCGGACCGTTTCGACCTGCGCATCGAGCTGAATTTCGATGTGCTGTCGCACCAGGCGCTGCTGTTTCCCCTGCGCCGGCTGACCGCCGACCTGGCGGCCTTTCTCTGTGGTCGCGACAGCGGGGTGCAGCGCTTTGCCCTGCACCTGGAACATGCCGAAGGCGCCGACACCCTGATCCCGGTGGGGCTGCTCAGCGCCGAGCGCGACCCGGCGATGCTGTTCGAATTGGCCCGCGGGCGCCTGGAGCAGATCCAGGTGCCGGCGCCGGTACGCAACCTGCGGCTGGTGGCCGAGGACCTGCCGCTGTTCGTGCCCCGGCACACGGAACTGTTCGACGAGCGCCCGCAGCAGAACCTGCCCTGGGAACAGTTGCGCGAACGCCTGCGGGCACGCCTGGGGGATGACGCCGTGCAGGGCCTGGGGCACCGCGCCGATCACCGGCCGGAGCGCAGTTGGCAGGCGCAGAGCGATTCGCAACCGTGCCCGGCCAACCCCGGGTTGCGTCGTCCCGGCTGGCTGTTCACTGAACCCCAGGCCCTGAACGAAGGCAGCGTGCGGGTTCTCATGGGCCCGGAGCGCATCGAGTCCGGCTGGTGGGACGGCGCCGATGTGCGCCGCGACTATTACCTGATCGAAACTGCGGCCGGCCAGCAGGGCTGGGCCTATCGTCAGGTCGGCGAGCCCGGGCCCTTGCTCCTGCAAGGCTGGTTCGCATGAGCGCCTACGCCGAGCTGCACTGCCTGTCCAACTTCAGTTTCCAGCGCGGCGCCTCCAGTGCCGCCGAGTTGTTCCAGCGCGCCAAGGCCCTGGGCTATGAGGCCCTGGCGATCACCGATGAGTGCACCCTGGCGGGAATCGTCCGTGCCTGGCAGGCCTCCCGCGACAGCGGCCTGAAACTGATCGTCGGCAGCGAAATGCAGGTCGAGGACGGCCCGCGACTGGTGCTGCTGGTGGAGGACCTGGCGGGTTACCAGGGCCTGTGCCGGTTGATCACCCGGGCCCGGCGCCGGGCCGAGAAGGGCAGTTATCGTCTGCTGCGCGAGGACTTCGCCGAGCCCTTGCCGGGGCTGCTGGCCCTGTGGCTGACGGGCGCCGGCGAGCCGCTGGCCCAGGGCCGCTGGTTGCAGCAGGTGTTCGCCGAGCGTCTGTGGCTGGCGCTGGAGCTGCATTGCGGCCAGGACGATGCCCGGCACCTGCAACAGCGGCTGGCCCTGGCCCGGCAACTGGGGCTGCCGGCCGTGGCCTGTGGCGATGTGCACATGCACGTGCGCGGGCGCCGGGCGCTGCAGGACACCATGACCGCGATCCGCCATCCCCTGCCGGTGGCCGAGGCCGGGCAACGCCTGTTTGCCAACGGCGAGCGTCACCTGCGCCCCATCGAGGTGCTGCAAGGCTTGTACCCGCAAGTCCTGCTCGATGAATCGCTGGCCATCGCCGGGCGTTGCGTTTTCGACCTCGGCCAACTGCGCTACCAATACCCCCGGGAGCTGGTGCCCGAGGGGCATGACGCCGGGTCCTGGCTGCGGCTGCTGACCCAGCGCGGCATTCTGCGGCGCTGGCCGAGCGGGGCCCGGGCCGAGGTGCTGCAGCAGATCGAGCATGAGCTGCAGTTGATCGGCGACCTGGGCTACGAGAGTTATTTCCTCACCGTGCACGACATCGTCGACTTCGCCCGGCGCCAGCACATCCTCTGCCAGGGCCGGGGCTCGGCGGCCAACTCGGTGGTGTGTTTTGTCCTCGGAATCACCGAGATCGACCCGGACCGCTCGACCCTGCTGTTCGAGCGCTTTCTGTCTCGCGAGCGCAACGAGCCGCCGGACATCGACGTCGACTTCGAACACGAGCGCCGCGAAGAGGTATTGCAGTACGTGTTCCAGCGTTACGGCCGGCACCGCGCGGCGCTGACCGCGGTGGTCAGCACCTACCACGGCGCCGGGGCGGTGCGCGATGTGGCCAAGGCCCTGGGCCTGCCGCCGGATCAGGTCAACGCCCTGGCCGACTGCTGCGGCCACTGGAGCGACACCCCGCCCAGCGTCGAGCGCTTGCAGGAGGCCGGCTTCGACCCCGAGAGCCCGGTGCTGCGCCGGGTCCTGAGCCTGACCGGGCAATTGATCGGCTTTCCCCGGCACTTGTCCCAGCACCCCGGCGGCTTCGTGATTTCCGAGCAGCCCCTGGACCAGCTGGTGCCGGTGGAGAACGCGAGCATGGCCGAGCGCACGGTGATCCAGTGGGACAAGGACGACCTGGACATGGTCGGCCTGCTCAAGGTGGACATCCTCGCCCTGGGCATGCTCAGCGCCATCCGCCGCTGTTTCGACCTGATCCAAGGCTACCGCGGCCAGCGCTACAGCCTCACCAGCATTCCGGCCGAAGACCGCGCCACCTACGAAATGATTGGCCGCGCCGACACCATTGGCGTGTTCCAGATCGAGTCCCGGGCGCAGATGTCGATGTTGCCCCGGCTCAGGCCACAGAACTTCTACGACCTGGTGATCGAGGTGGCCATCGTCCGCCCCGGGCCGATCCAGGGCGGCATGGTTCATCCCTACCTGCGCCGGCGTAACCGTGAAGAGCCGGAAACCTATCCGTCTCCGGAGCTTGAAGGCGTGCTCAAGCGCACCCTGGGGGTGCCGCTGTTTCAGGAACAGGTGATGCAGATCGCGATTGTCGCCGCCGACTACACCCCCGGCGAGGCCGACCAGTTGCGCCGCTCCATGGCCGCCTGGAAGCGCCATGGCGGCCTGGAGCCGCACCGCGAACGGCTGCGCCTGGGCATGCGCAAGAACGGCTACAGCGACGCCTTCGCCGCGCAGATCTTCGAGCAGATCAAGGGCTTTGGCAGCTACGGCTTTCCCGAGTCCCATGCCGCCAGCTTTGCCTTGCTGACCTACGCCAGCTGCTGGCTCAAGTGCCACGAACCGGCGGCCTTCGCCTGCGCCCTGATCAACAGCTGGCCCATGGGTTTCTACAGCCCGGACCAGATCCTCCAGGACGCCCGGCGCCACGGCTTGCAGATTTTGCCGGTGGATGTGAGCGCCAGTGACTGGGACTGCAGCCTGGATGCTGAACAGGGTCAGTCCGGGCAGCCGGCCTTGCGCCTGGGGCTGCGCATGATCAAGGGCTTTCGCCAGGAGGATGGCCTGCGCATCGAAAGCGCCCGCCGGCAGCGGGTCTTTGTCGATATTGCCGACCTGGCCGAGCGGGCCCGGCTGGATGTCCGGGCCCAGGAACTGCTGGCGGATGCCGGAGCCCTGCGGGCGCTGGCCGGGGATCGCTACCGGGCGCGCTGGGAAGTGGCCGGGGTGGAGAAGCAACTGGGGCTGTTCGCCGATCTGCCACGCCAGGAGGAGGCCCCGGTGAACCTGCCTCGACCGAGTGTCGGCGAGGATCTGCAGGCCGATTACCACAGCCTCGGCACCACCCTGGGGCCCCATCCTCTGGCGCTGCTGCGTGCGCAGCTCAAGGCCCGGCGTTGCCGCAGCTCGCGCGACCTGCTGGCGGTGGAACACGGGCGTTCGGTGAGCGTGGCCGGGCTGGTCACCGGACGCCAGCGTCCGGGTACCGCCAGCGGAGTGACCTTCGTCACCCTGGAAGACGAGTTCGGCAACGTCAACGTGGTGGTCTGGCGCGATCTGGCCGAGCGCCAGCGCCGGGTGCTGGTGGGCTCGCAGTTGCTCAAGGTCGACGGCACCCTGGAAAGCGAGGGTGAAGTGCGCCACCTGATTGCCGGGCGCCTGACGGACCTGAGCCCGCTGCTGGATGGCATCAGCGTGCGCAGTCGGGATTTTCGCTGAGGGATCAGGCACTTGCCGCAAGGGTCGGAGCGGCCGGTGGAGCGGCCAGTCAAGAGAATGACGTCAAGCTTTTTTATTCCTTTTCGCAATGATGGCGTTTTGGCATAATCGCCGCCGATGCTGCCCCCTGCATCAAGTTTCACAGCGCCCTGACTGCCCTTGCCCAGCCCGCACAGACCGGGTTTCGGGGCGCGTGCGGCAGGGCGAAAGTGCGTTTAATGGATACTCAAAAAGGAACCTGGAGTGAGATTGATCTCGAAGTTGATGTTGTCCGGCGTAGCACTGGCGGTGCTGGCGGGCATGAGCGGTTGCGCCACTGAAAGCTCCCGCGCCTTGCCGGTGGAAAAGGTCCAGAGCGCCAGCCAGGTGTGGACCGGGGCCCGGGTGCCGATGGCGGTGGGCAAGTTCGATAACCGTTCCAGCTACATGCGCGGGATCTTCTCCGACGGCGTCGACCGCCTCGGCGGCCAGGCCAAGACCATCCTCATCACCCACCTGCAGCAGACCAACCGGTTCAACGTGCTGGATCGCGACAACATGGGCGAGATCCAGCAGGAAGCGGCGCTCAAGGGCCAGGCGCAGAAACTCAAGGGCGCGGATTTCGTGGTCACCGGCGACGTCACCGAGTTCGGCCGCAAGGAAACCGGCGACCGCCAGCTGTTCGGCATTCTCGGCCGTGGCAAGACCCAGGTGGCCTACGCCAAGGTGGCGTTGAACATCGTCAACATCAGCACTTCCGAAGTGGTCTATTCGACCCAGGGCGCTGGCGAGTATGCGCTGTCCAACCGTGAAGTGATCGGCTTCGGCGGCACCGCCTCCTACGACTCGACCCTCAACGGCAAGGTGCTGGACCTGGCCATGCGCGAGGCGGTCAACCGCATGGTCGAGGCCATCGACACTGGCGCCTGGAAACCCGGCCGCTGATCAGCACTGCTAACAGGGAGACGTAAGCATGTTCAAGACAATCACCGCGCGGCCACTGCTGGCCGGCGCCTTGCTGGGCAGCGTTTTGCTGGCCGGTTGCAGCGGGCCGAAGACGCTGTACCAGTGGGAAACCTACCAGGCCCAGACCTACGAATACTTCAAGGGCGAGGAAGCCCGCGAGGCCCAGGTCGAGGCGTTGGAGCGCGACCTGCAGAAGATCAAGTCCACCGGCAGGGCGGTACCGCCGGGTTACCACGCGCACTTGGGCATGCTCTACGCAGGCCTGGGCAAGGATGACCAGATGGTGCAGCAGTTCAATACCGAGAAGGCGCTGTTTCCCGAGTCCGCCTCGTACATGGACTTTCTGTTGAAAAACGCCAAGCAGGGAGCTGCCCAATGAACTTCACCACCTTGCGCAACCTCCTGGGCCTGTTGGCCGTCAGCCTGCTGGTGGGCTGCGCCGCGCCCAAGACCGTGGACTACTCGGCCTACAAGCAGGCCCGGCCGAAGTCGATCCTGGTGCTGCCGCCGCTCAATGAATCGCCGGACGTCAAGGCCACCTACAGCATGCTGTCCCAGGTGACCTTTCCCCTGGCCGAAGCCGGTTACTACGTGATGCCGATTGCCGTGGTGGATGAAACCTTCCGCCACAACGGCCTGACCACCCCGGCGGACATCCATGGCCTGTCGCCGGCCAAGCTCAACGAGATCTTCGGCGCCGACGCCGGGCTGTACATCACGGTCAAGGAATACG
Organism: Pseudomonas sp. TKO26; assembly: GCF_003225665.1. Lineage (NCBI taxonomy): Bacteria > Pseudomonadati > Pseudomonadota > Gammaproteobacteria > Pseudomonadales > Pseudomonadaceae > Pseudomonas > Pseudomonas sp. TKO26. Next base: position 45,914 of record NZ_QKLN01000006.1, on the reverse strand, counting down.
GCACCAGCTACATGCTGATCAGCAGTCAGACGGTGGTCACCGCCACCGCCACCCTGGTGGACCTGAAGACCGGCACCACCCTGTGGACCGGCAGCGCCCGGGCTTCCAGCGAGGAAGGCAACAACGGCAACAGCGGTGGCCTGGTGGGCATGCTGATTACCGCCGCGGTGAAGCAGATCATCAACACCAGCACCGACGCCGGGCACCCGATCGCCGGCATCACCAGCCAGCGCCTGTTGTCGGCCGGGCAACGCACCGGCCTGCTGTACGGTCCGCGCTCGCCGAAATACGGCACCGACTGAGGTCCTGACGGGCGGGCAATCCGCCTGTGGCCGGGAGGGCGCCCGCAGGCGTCCTCCCGGACCGGACGGCATCGCCTATCCTGTTCTTTCAGGCTCGCCCCGGATCGGCTGATCCGGGCCGCGGCAATTTCCGTGAAACCATCGGCAAAGGCTGTGCTCAAAGGCTCTGGAGGCTGCGCTGCAATCTCCTGAAAACCCATGCCGTATCACGTTTTTCGCAGAGTCCGTTCATGCCGTTCTTATCAGATCATCACGGGTGCCAGGGGTGGAAAGGCGAGATGGCCGAACGCATCCGGGCGTTCGACTGGTCCGTCACCAGCCTGGGTGCATTGCGCAACTGGAGCCACAGCCTGCGCAGCACGGTGCAGCTGATGCTCGGCTCGCCGGTGCCGATGGTGATGCTCTGGGGCCCGCTGGGCTACATGATCTACAACGATGCCTACGCGGTATTTGCCGGCGGCCGCCATCCCTATCTGCTGGGTTGTGCAGTGGAGCTGGGGTGGCCGGAAGTGGCCGAGTTCAATCGCGGGGTGATGCACACCTGCCTCAGTGGCGGCACCTTGTCCTATCGCAACAAGGAGCTGGTGCTACTGCGCAACGGCGAGCCGGAAAGCGTCTGGCTGGACCTCTATTACAGCCCGGTGGCCGGCGACGACCAGGCGCCGGCCGGGGTGATCGCCATCGTCGTGGAAACCACCGGCCATGTGATTTCCGAACAGCGCCGGCAGGCCGCCGAGGACAACCTGCGGCAGATGGCGCGCAGTCTCGAACAGCGGGTGCTGGAGGAGGTCAACGCGCGCATGGCCGCCGAAGAGCAACTGCGCCAGGCACAGAAGCTCGAGGCCATTGGCGGCCTCACCGGCGGTGTGGCCCATGACTTCAACAACCTGTTGCAGGTGATTGCCGGCAACCTGCACCTGCTGGCCCGGCACGAGCCGGACAACGGCAATGTGCAGCGCCGCACCCGTGCCGCGCTGACGGCGGTGGAGCGGGGGGCCAAGCTGTCGGCCCAGTTGCTGGCCTTCGCCCGGCGCCAGCCGCTGTCACCGGCGTTGTACGATCCCCGGGAACTGGATCAGGGCTTGGCTGAACTGCTGCGACGGGCACTGGGGGAAACCATTCGCCTGCAGGTGCAACTGCCCGCCGAGCCCTGGTGCATCCATGTGGATCGCAACCAGTTGGAGAATGCCGTGCTCAACCTGGCGATCAACGCCCGGGATGCCATGGCCGGCGAGGGCACCATCGGCATCAGCGTGGAGAATCTGCTGCTGGACCGAAGGTTCTGCGCCGGCACGGACCTGAGCCCCGGCCAGTACCTGCGGCTGACGGTGGCCGACAGCGGTGGCGGCATGTCCGCCGAGGTACTGAAGCAGGCCTTCGAGCCGTTCTTCACCACCAAGACCGACGGCCATGGCACTGGCCTGGGGCTGAGCATGGTGTTCGGCTTCGTCAAGCAGAGCGGTGGCCATATCGAGATTCTCAGCCGTCCGGGGCAGGGTACCAGGGTGCAGATGTACTTTGCCCGCAGCGCCGCTCGGCCCGCCTTGTCGGCCGCCGGCCCGGTGCCCCGGGCGAGCGCGGGCCAGGAGCGGATCCTGGTGGTGGAGGACGACACCGATGTGCGTGGCGCCGCGGTGGAGATGCTCAAGCACGAGGGCTATCAGGTGTGCTCCGCGGCCAGCGGCGATGCTGCCATGCAACTGCTGGCGCAGGGGCTGGTGGTCGATCTGATCTTCACCGACGTGGTGATGCCCGGGCAGATCAAGAGCACCGACCTGGCCACCTGGGCCAGGACCCAGGCGCCGCCGGTCGCGGTGCTGTTCACCTCGGGGCATACCCGGGACATGATCTCGCGCAATCATCAGCTCAGCCCGGATACCCACCTGCTGAGCAAGCCCTACGCCCCCGAGGACCTGAGCGCCATGGTGCGCTCGTTGCTGGGGGGCTGAGCCGATTCAGACAGCCGCACCAGGGCCAGCCTCGGGGCGGGTTTGCGTCCCTTCCGATGTCCAACTGCAGGCAGGTTCATGACTTCTTCGTCCCATGTCCCCCGTGATGCCCTGGCGAGTACGCCACCTTCTGAGCGCGACGGTTTTGTCCGGGTGCGCGGCGCCCGCGAGCACAACCTGAAGAATGTCGACGTGGACATTCCCCGGGATGCCCTGGTGGTGTTCTGCGGGGTGTCCGGCTCGGGCAAGTCGTCCCTGGCGTTTTCCACCCTGTATGCCGAGGCTCAGCGGCGCTATTTCGAGTCGGTGGCGCCCTATGCCCGGCGCCTGATCGATCAGGTCGGGGTGCCGGACGTCGATCGCATCGACGGCCTGCCGCCGGCGGTGGCCCTGCAACAGCAGCGCGGCACGCCGAGCACGCGCTCCTCGGTGGGCAGCGTGACCACCTTGTCCAGCCTGGTGCGCATGCTCTATTCCCGGGCCGGCAGCTACCCACCGGGGCAGCCGATGCTCTATGCCGAGGACTTTTCACCGAACACCCCCCAGGGGGCGTGTCCGGAGTGCCACGGTTTGGGCCGGGTCTATGCCGTCGATGAAGCGAGCATGGTCCCCGATCCTTCGCTGACCATCCGCCAGCGCGCCGTGGCCGCCTGGCCGCTGGCCTGGCAGGGGCAGAACCTGCGGGACATCCTGGTGACCCTGGGCTACGACGTCGACATTCCCTGGCGCGAACTGCCGAAAAAACAGCGTGAGTGGATTCTCTTCACCGAGGAAACCCCCACGGTGCCGGTGTACGCCGGGCTGACTCCGGAGCAGACCCGCGAGGCCCTCAAGCGCAAACAGGAGCCGAGCTACATGGGCACCTTCAGCGGCGCCCGGCGCTATGTGCTGCACACCTTCACCCACACCATGAGCGCGCTGATGAAAAAGCGCGTGGCGCAGTTCATGCGCGGCAGCCCGTGCCCACAGTGCGAGGGCAAGCGGCTCAAGCGCGAAGCCCTGGCGGTGACTTTTGCCGGGCTGGATATCGGCGAGCTGGCGCGCCTGCCGTTGCTGCAACTGGCCGAGGTGCTGCGGCCGGGGGCGGCCGCGGCTTATCTGGAGCAGGCCGCCGCCGATGAGCCGGTGCCGAACCATGCCCAGACCCGTGCCGCGCGCCAGCAGCGGCATGTCCAGGGCGCACCGCAGGCGCGGCGCACGCCCAACCTGTCCCCGGAGAAACGCCTGGCCGCGCAACGCATCGCCCAGGACCTGCTGGAGCGGGTCGGCACCCTGACCGACCTGGGACTGGGCTACCTGGCCCTGGAGCGCAGCACGCCGAGCCTGTCTTCCGGCGAATTGCAGCGCCTGCGCCTGGCGACCCAGTTGGGCTCGCAGTTGTTCGGGGTGATCTACGTGCTGGACGAGCCTTCGGCGGGCCTGCATCCGGCGGATGCCGAAGCGCTGTTCCAGGCCTTGCAACGGCTCAAGGCCGCCGGCAACTCGCTGTTCGTGGTGGAGCATGACCTGCAGACCCTGCGCCGTGCCGACTGGCTGGTGGACGTGGGGCCGGCCGCCGGGGAGCGCGGTGGCCAGGTGCTGTACAGCGGGCCGCCGGCGGGGCTGGCGGCGGTCGCGGCCTCACCGACCCGGGCCTATCTGTTCGCCGAGCGGGCCCCGACCCGGCGCACCCCGCGCCAGCCCCGGGGCTGGCTGCGCCTGGAGGGGGTCAGCCGCAACAACCTCAAGGACCTGGATGCCGCCTTCCCCCTGGGTTGCTTCACCGCGGTGACCGGGGTGTCCGGCTCCGGCAAGTCCAGCCTGGTGAGTCAGGCCCTGCTGGAGCTGGTGGGGGCCCATCTGGGCAAGGTGGGCGGCGGCGAGGAGGCGCCGGAGCTGGACCTGGAAGACGACGCGCCGCCGAGCAGCGGCGGTCGGGTCAGTGCCGGCCTGGAGCAGATCAAGCGCCTGGTGCAGGTGGACCAGAAGCCCATCGGCCGTACTCCGCGCTCCAATCTGGCGACCTACACCGGGTTGTTCGATCAGGTGCGCAAGCTGTTTGCCGCCACCCCCGAGGCCCGGGAGCGCGGCTTTGACGCCGGGCAGTTTTCCTTCAACGTGGCCAAGGGCCGTTGCCCGGCCTGCGAGGGCGAAGGCTTTGTCAGCGTCGAGCTGCTGTTCATGCCCAGCGTCTTCGCCCCATGCCCCACTTGTCATGGGGCCCGTTACCACCCCGAGACTCTGGCCGTGACCTGGCAGGGCCTGAACATCGCCCAGGTGCTGCAGCTGAGTGTCGAGCAGGCCTTGCCGGTGTTCGCCGAGCAAGCGGGCATTCGCCGCGCCCTGCAAGTGCTGCGCGACATCGGCCTGGATTACCTGCGTCTGGGGCAGCCGGCCACCGAGCTGTCCGGCGGTGAGGCCCAGCGCATCAAGCTAGCCACCGAACTGCAGCGCAATGCCCGGGGCGCGACCTTGTACGTGCTCGACGAACCCACCACCGGCCTGCATCCGCAGGACGTGGACCGTTTGCTTGCCCAGTTGGACAAGCTGGTGGAGGCGGGGCACAGCGTGGTGGTGGTCGAGCATGACATGCGCCTGGTGGCCCAGGCCGACTGGGTCATGGACATCGGCCCGGGCGCGGGGGACCAGGGCGGCACCCTGGTGGCCTGTGGCACGCCGGAGCATGTGGCCCGGCAGCGCGACAGCCGTACCGCGGCGTTTCTGGCCCAGGCCCTGGCCGGTTATTGATCCAGGGCAGGGTGGGCGACGAACGGTTACCGCTGGTCTGATTAACGGTCGACAGACCCGGGGCGCCAAGGCCATTCTGATCTCCGGCAGGGGCGTCACCACGCCCTTGCTGCCATCAACCACGGAGGTGTTCCATGCCGGTGACCCACGACCTTTACCAGGACCTGAGCTGCAGTAAGGAAGACATTCAGAAACGTCGGGCCAGTGACCCCCATCTGAATGCGCTGTTCGACAAATACAACATCATCGACGATCAGGTGCTCAAGGCCGAAGCGGCGGCTGCTGCCGACGACGAACTGAAGAAGCTCAAGGAAAAGCGCCTGCTGATCAAGGACGAAATCTCCGAGAACCTCACCGCCGGTTCCTGACCTTCCCCCTGTGACAAGGGCGCTTGCTGTAGCAAGAAGGCTTGCTGCGGCAAAGACGCTTGTTGTGGCAAGGAAGCCTGCTGTAGCGAGGGAACCTGCTTGTTGCCCGGGAGCTTGCTTGTGGCGAGGGAGCTTGCTCCCGCTGGGCGGCGTAGCCGCCCTAAAACACCCGCCACACACCTCCAACAAGGCGCGGCGCATCAACTCCCCCCACCCTCAAGGTGCCAGCGCCTCCTGCAACGACAGCCGCGCCATGTGCCTGGCCGTCAGCGACCCCAGGTACAGCGCATCGCCGTATTCGCGCACCGTGGTGATCGGCGAGTAGTTGCCACTGCTGGCGTCCTGCAGGTTGGCGATCACCCGGCCCTGGGTATCCAGGCCCAGCACAAAGCCGCGTTTCTCCACCGGCTTGGGCAATACCGTCATCGCCCGCACCAGCATCTTGCGCACGAAGGGGTAGGGCGCCGTGCCGTCGAGCAACGGGTTGCGTGGTGCATACAGGGCCACCCAGAAACGCCCGGCGCCATTGAAGCTCAAGTTGTCCGGCAGCCCCGGCAGGTTGTCGATGAACAGATCGTGCTGGCCGGCCTGCTCGCCCTTGAGCCAGTAGCGACTGATGCGGTAGGCGCCGGTTTCGTTGACCAGCACATAGGCCTCGTCCGGCCCCAGGGCGACGCCGTTGGCGAACTCCAGGCGGTCTAGCAGGACTTCGGTCTGGCCACTCTGGAAGTCGTAGCGCAACAGACGCCCGTCGGCGCCGTGCTCGATCACCGCCTCGCCGTCATGGCCGTAGCCCCAGCGGCTGCTGGCGTCGCTGAAGTAGGCGTAGCGCCCGGCGGCGTCCACCGTCACATCGTCGGTAAAGCCGAACTTCAGGCCGTTGGCTTCGCTGCTCAGGGGCTGCAATTGGCCCTGGCTGTCCAGGGCCAGCAGGCCCTTGATGGCGTCAGCGATGATCAGGCGTCCGTCCGGGTGCCGGGCCAGCCCCAGGGGGCGGCCGCCGGTGTTGACCAGTACCTTGAGGGTGCTGCCGTCGAGGCGGGTCTGGATCACCCGGCCGTCATGCAGGCCGCTGATCAGCTGGTCCTGTTCCAGGAGCAGGGCTTCGGGGCCGTCGATATCCCGGGCGCCCACCGGTTGCACGGCCTTGAGCTTGTGGTTCTGGGCATAGGTGCCCTGGCTCAGGGAGGGCGCGGGTGCCGGGTTCCAGGCCACCGGCTGGACCCTGGTCGGCCACAGCAGCAAGAAGGCCAGGATCGCCAGCAGCACCAGCAGGACAATCCGTGCCGCGCTGAAACGTCGAGGGGCTATGTGATTCATGCAATGACTCCTGTCGGGGGCGGCTTCAGGCCGGGTGGCCTGGCGCTGGGGCGGGCGGCAGCGGTATGGCGTACTGGGCCGTTTCGCACAATGCCAGCAATGAGGCGGCGGATTCTCGCTCAATCCGCCGCTTGAATAACAGCTGATTGCCCAGGCGCATCAGCAGCGGCTGGAAACGATATTCCAGGGTGCGGATAAAGCGCGTGCGTTGGGCCGCCAGCGCCTGGCACTCATAGCTCAGGCGCAGCTCCAGGCCATGCTCGCCCCGGGCGCTGGCGCGCCAGCGCTGCCCCGGCAGGTACTCCTCGACCCGCCAGCTGAGGTGGCCGCTGCGCCCGCCGGCATGGATGTCTTCCTCGAAACCCTGCCCGGCGGACAACGGGCCCTCGGCGCCCAGCACCTGCAACGAGGACGGATGCCATTGCGGCCAGCAGCGTGGACTGGCGGCATAGGCCAGGGTGGCCTCGGCGTTGCGCGGGATATCGACCTGGTGCTGCAGGTGGGTCATGGGGCCGCCCGGGGCGAAGCTGGCCGCTGGCGACTCTTCGGGCTGCCAGTACAGGGTGCCGAACAGCCAGTCCATCAACGGCAGGACAATATTGAAATTGCGCTCCTGCATCAGCTCGCGGCGGTGATGCAGCTCGTGCAGGCGGCGCATCTGCCGCACCCAGGGCAGGCGTGCCAGGGGGTGGCTGGCGGGCAAGTGCTCGCAGGCATGGAAGACTTCGTAGGCCAGGTAGCCGATCAAGGTGCAGCTGGCGAACAGCGCCGCCACGTTGCCGTTCCACAGGCGCAGCAAGGCCCACAGCGGCAGGGCGAAGAGCAGGCTGTGGACCACGATCAGCCAGGCCGGAAACAGGATCACCCGCCAGTCCTTGCGACCTTCATAGGTCATTTGCCCGGGGGCGAAAAAACTGTGGTGGTCGCCGCTATGGCGGGCATAGAACAGCCGCGCAAAGCGCTGCTTGTGATGCCCCAGCCAACGGTGCACCAGGTAGATGCACAGGTTGAAGAACAGCAGCGCCAGGGGCACCGCCAGCCATTCCAGAGGCTGCACCTGGCGCAGGGTGCTGCACAGCAGGGCGATGCACAGCAGGCCATAGCCCAGGACAAAACCGCCATGCAGCCAAGGGTTGTAGCGCGGACTGACCGCGGCTCGATACTGCTCGCGAAAGTGTTCGATGGTGTCTCGCACGACGCTGTTCCTGTTGTTGTTTTTGTCGCCAGCAGCGTAGTCGTCGACCCTTTATCCGGCCAATGGACAGTGGGCAATGGGCAAAAATCACAGGGCAAAAAGAGCGATCGCCGTGCACAATCCCGGCCTTTTACGCTCGCCAGGGATTGCTCGATGACTGAGGTTCGTTACCCGCGTTTCAAGGTGTTCATGATCTTTATCCTGTGCCCCCTGGTGCCGGGGTTTGTCGCGGGGCTGATCAATAGCGTGCTGCTGGTGGCGCATATCGCCACTCATCCACGGCTGATCGGCGAGGTGCATGGCGCCGAGATCCTGCTGATGCCGTTGCTGACGCCGCTGGTGGCGGTCGTGGTGTTTTTCCTGCCGTTGTTCGGCCTGGCGCTGGGGGTGTCGCTGCTCAAGGTCAGGCGCTCGGCGCGCAGCTGCAACGCCCTGGCGCTGCTGGGCGCCGTGCTTGCCACCGGCTGGGTGTCGCTGTTTATCCATGAGGTGGTCACGCACAGCGAAAGGGCTCGCTATGAGGACTACTGGCTGGGGGTGTTTGTGGTGTTCCTGGCCGCCCTCGTCACCTGCTGGTCGACGGCGCGGTTGTTTCTGCCAAAAAAATCGAGGGCGCCTCATCAGTAACTGCGCGGGGCCGGGGTTGGTCACAGCAGGTCCATCTCCTTGGCGATGGTGGCCAGTTCGATGGTGGTGCGCACCCCGAGTTTCTTCAGCACGTTGATCTTGTGTCCGCTGATGGTCTTGTTGCTCAGGTTGAGCTTGCTGGCGATTTCCAGGTTGCTGTAGCCGCTGGCCAGCAATTGCAGGATCACCAGTTCCTTGTTGGTCAGGTTGTTCAGTACGTCATTGGCGGCGTGGCCGATTCCCCGGTACATCTCCAGTACCTCCCTCGGGAAATACAGATAGCCGTCGGCCAGCGCATTCAGGCCCTTGACCAGTTCCTGCAGGCCGGCGCTCTTGCTGATGAAGCCCATGGCGCCGGCCTGCAGGCAACGCACGCCGTAGGTGCTGGCGCGATTGGCGGTGAACACCAGGGTCTTGACCTCCAGGTTGTCCATGGCAATGCGTTGCAGGACCGAGAGCCCGTCCAGGTTGTCCAGGCTGATGTCCAGCAGCATGTAGTCGGGGCGCAGCTTGTGAATCTTCTCCAGCGCGTCGAAGCCGTCGGAGGATTCGCCGATCGGCTGGTAGCCATGTTCTTCAAGTAGCTCGGCGACGGCGGCGCAGATGATCGGGTGGTCGTCGACGATCAGTACACGTTTGTTTTTCATGGGGCCCTCGGAAGACACGCAAGTGAGAGCAGGTGGTTTTCGTTGCGAAAAATGGGTCACTCGACGGTCACTGTCTTTGTGGTGGAGGTCATAGCCTTATGACTTGCTGCAGAGTGCCGGGCCGGGAAAAGCGGCGGCATAACCCCGGGGAAGTGAAGGCTGTGCAAGCGGCGCCAGCATGTTAGTTCAGAAAAACCGGCTATGGATTCGTGCAAGAAAGGCCTTGTCGTTTTCCAAGAAGCTTCTTGCCAGCGCTTTCGCGCTGTCCTTGAGGTTGGTTCTCAAGTGGGAGATTTACGCAGCTTCACCTGCCGCTCAAGGACCGAGGGCAGGTGATTGGCGTTGGATTGGAGGCCTGCTTGCGGGAGCGGGCAGCGGCTTACGGCGCCTTCAGCAGCACATAGGCTTCACCGCCACGACGATCGTGCATGAGGATGAAGGTCTGCCCGTCGAGGGTGATCTTGGTCGGCACGCTCTGTGCCAGCGGGGTGCTGGAGAACTTGCCGGCCATGCTCAGAAACTGCTGGGTCAGCGAGCTGTCGTTCTGGCTCGGGGTGGTGATCGCGCATTCCTTGCCGGCCTGGACCTGGACCCCCAGGGTCTGGTCCTCGTTCATGCCCATCTTGGCGAAGCCGGCATCGGTGAGTTCAAGAATGCCATGGGACCGGGCGGCGGTTTCGGCACCGGCGAAGGACGGTGCGGATTTCAGGCAGATATCGCGAAAGGCCAGGATGCCGGCGGAGGTGATGGTGGGTTCCTGCCGGATTTCCCGGGTCACGCTGGAACAGGCGCTGAGCAGCGCCAGAGCGGCGAGAAGTGAGGCTAGGGAGGTGGTGCGGGGCAGAATGTTCATGGAGATTCCTTGCAAACGGGCCGGCCAGGGCGCGGGGAATGGAGCCTGCCGAATGAGGCGTCGGCGCTCTAGCAGGTTAGGCAGGGGCACCGTGCAGATCAATCTTTTGTGTGACAACCGCGCGGCCAGGACCGATGGGCGAAGGGCTGGCGCAGTAATTGCGTGCTTGCTGGGTCCGTTCAGCGAGGGGGGCCTGTAGCCATGCAATTACGAGCGTTGCGTTACTTCCACGAGGTGGCCCGGTGCGCCTCCCTGCGTCAGGCGGCCGAGCGCCTGTACGTGACTCCTACCGCCGTGAGCCGGCAGATCGAGCAGCTGGAGCACTTTTTCGGCAGCGCGCTGATCGAGCGCGGCCCGCGGGGCATCCGTCTGACGGTGGAAGGCGAGTGCCTGGCCGAGCAGGTCAGCTCGACCTTGCGCGGCTTCGATCAGGTGCGCGATGTGATTGCCAGTCGCCAGAGCCAGGTGGCGGGCAGCGTCAGCATCCATGTGTCGGAAAGTATCGTTTCCAGTGTGCTGGCGCCGGTGCTCGCGGCGTTCAACCGGGCTCATCCGAAGGTTACCTTCAACATTGTCATCGCCAGTGCCGGCGCCACCCTGGATGCCCTGTGCAGTGGCGAGGCCGACCTCGGGCTGGCCTTCTACCTGCCGGAACGGGCCGAGGTGGAAGTGACCGCCCATTGCCAACTGTGGCATCGGGTGCTGGTCAGCGCCGAACATCCCTTTGCCCAGTGCCCGAGCATTCGCCTGGCGGACCTGGAGGGCCAGCCCCTGGCCATTCCCGATTCGGCCTACGGCGTGCGCCAGGCCCTGGAAGGTGCGGCGAAAAAACGTGGGGTGAGCATTCTGCCGGTGTTCACCACCAGCTCCCTGGAGGTGCAGAAAAGCCTGGCGCGCCAGCGCGCGGCGGTGCTGATCCTGCCCCAGGTGGATGCCGAGGCCCGGGACCTGGGGGATGGTCTGGTGGCGGTGCCGATCGATGATGAACACCTGGAGCGGATCCGCGTCGACCTGTGCGTGGTGCGCAATCGGCCATTGTCGGTGGCCACGCTGAAATGCCAGGAAATGCTCGCCCGCACCATGCAACGCCATAGCGTGGCGTAGGAGCGGGCTTGCCCGCGAAGGCGTCCGCCAAGGCGATGCAAGGCTAGCGGGCCTCTTCGCCGGCAAGCCGGCTCCTACGGAGGAGGGGCGGTGGTCAGAACAGGTTGAACGGAAAGTTGCCCACCAGGCGGAACTCGTCGTAGCTGCCATCGATCTGTCCGCCGCTGGCGCGGTGGTTGTAGACGATGGTGCGCAGCACTGCATCCTTGAGCCGCCCGGATTGCACCACGTAGGCCAGCATCAGGCCGTTTTCGTTGTGCTTGGCGCCGTCCAGGCCGCGCACGTTGTAGCCGCGGTTGCGACCGTTGCGATCGCCGTCATAGTGCGTGCCATCGATGTCCCAGCCCTTGGCGTGCCACAGGCTGGCGCTCAGCCCCGGCACGCCGTAGGCGGCAAAATCCAGGTCGTAGCGCAGTTGCCAGGATTTTTCATTGGGGCCGTTGTAGTCCGAGTACAGGGAGTTGGCCATGTAGTTGCCGGTGGATTCCCAGACATAGTCGAAGTACTCGTTGCCGAACACCTGCTGCCAGGCCAGGGTCAGGCTGTGGGCCTGGTGACTGCCGGTGACGGCCAGGCTCAGGGCGTCGTTGTCGATGTAGCCCAGGCGTTGCTGGCCCTGGTCCCGGGTGTGGTAGTAGTTGAACGCGGTCTTCAGCGCCAGCTGGTTCTTGTCCCCGGCGCGGTGGATTAGGCCCAGGTAGTACTGGTCCCACATGTTCTCGAAGCGCGAGGCGTAGAGGCTGCCTTCCAGGCCCGGGCCGGGTTTGACGGTGGCTCCCAGGTAGCTGATGCGCTCGCCGCTGTAGGCGCGGTTGCCGAAGGTGGTGGTCAGGCGCTCGCTGCCGGTGCCGGTGCGCGGGATGGCCCGGTCGAAGCTGCCGGCCTGCAGCGCCAGCCAGTCGGTTTCGTTGCTGTACAAGCCCACGCCCTGGAAGCTTGAGGGCAGGGCGCGGTTGTCCTTGTAGCGCAGCACCGGGTTGTCGGTCATCAGGCGCCCGGCCTTGAGCTCGGTGTTGGACAGGCGCAGGCGTACATCGCCGATGCCCAGGCGGCTCCAGGTGGGCAGGGCGTCGCCGTCGCTGTCCACCAGCACCCGGTCGCCGCCATTGGCCACCCGGCCATGACCGCGTTCCAGGTTGACCGCGCTGAACAGCGCGGCATCCACACCCAGGCCGATCAGGCCCTGGGTGTAGCCCGAGCTGTACTTGAGCATGCCGGCCTGCACCCAGGTTTCCCTGACCCGGGTACGTTCAATGCCGTCGGGCTTCTTGATGCTCAGGTAGGTGTCGCGCTGGGTGTGCTGGTTGGAGTAGTAGTGACGCAGGTTGAGGTCCAGGTGGCTGCCCTCGATGAACCCTGGAGCCTGGTCCTGCTGGCTCGGGCGCGGGTTGTCCTGGGCGATGACGGCGCTACTGGCCGCCAGTGCCAGGGTGAACAGTACAGGCTGTTGCATGGTGCTTCCCCACAAATCAAAGGCGTCGGTCCACCGCCCGACCGCGGTCATGCGCGGCCGGCAGGGTAGAGAAAAACGCGGTGCCGGAAAAGGGTGTCAGGCCGTGAGGCGAATGCTCAGCGGGCGCGGGCTTGTGCGAGCCGTTGACCGGGGTGGCTGCGTCCGGGTGTTTGCGGGCGGGTTTCCTTGGCGAACCAGGCCGCAGTCAGGCACACCAGATTGGCCACCAGCAGGTAGCCCACCGGCGACATCGGGTTGCCGGTGGTGCCGATCAGCCAGGTGATGATGATCTGCGCGGTGCCGCCGAAGGCCGCCACGCCAAAGGCGTAGACGATGGAGAAACCGGTGGAGCGCACGGCCTTGGGAAAGCTCTCCACCAGCAGCACGATCAGCGCCGCGCCGCTCATGCCATGCAGGCCGGAGAGCACCGCCAAGGTCAGCAGGAAGGTCGCCGGGCTGGGGTGTTCGGTCATCAGTTGCAAGGCCGGGAACAGCACCAGCAACAGCACCACCCGTGGCGCCATGAGAATGGTGCGGCGGCCGAAGCGGTCGCAGAGCATGCCCCCGGCAATCGCGCACACCGCCATGGCCGCGCCGGCCACCAGGGTCGAAAGCATGGAGATGCTGGTGGGAAGCTTGAGCTCGGTGAGGGCGAAGGTGGTCATGTAGTTGATGAAGTACTGGGTGATGGTGCTGCCCGACAGAATCAGCAACCCCAGCACCAGGGCCCGGCGATGTTCGCCGAACACCTGGCGCACCAGGCTGCCGGTGCTGGCCTGCTCGCCCTGGCCATGGAAGGTTTCCGCCAGGTTGCGGCGGATGTAGATGCCGATCGGCAGCACCAACAGGCCAAACACGAAGGGCACGCGCCAGCCCCAGGTGTTGAGGTCCTCGGGGGACAGCACCTGGGTCAGGGTGTAGCCCACGGTGCCGGCGGCCATGGCGGCCACGCCCTGGGCCACCACTTGCCAGCAGGCGTAGGTGCCGCGCTTGTGTGCCGGCGCGGCTTCGAGGATGTAGGTGGTGGCGGGGCCGGCCTCGCCGCCCCAGGCCAGGCCCTGGATCAGCCGGGTGATTACCAGCAGGATTGGCGCGGCGATGCCGATGCTCTCGTAGCTGGGCAGGATGGCGATGCTGCCGGTGCCCACGGCCATCATCACCAGGGTCAGGAGCATCGCCGGCTTGCGCCCGACGCGGTCGGCGTAGGCACCGATCAGCACCGCCCCCAGGGGCCGCACGATAAAGCCGACGCCGAAGGCGGTGACCGACAGCATCAGGCTGACAAAGGCACTGTCGGAGGGAAAGAAGGTGTGGCCGATCATCACCGCAAAGGTGGCGTAGACCCCGAAATCGAAGAACTCCACGGCATTGCCGAGGATCACCGCGAACACGCTGCGCTTGCCCCCCGCCGCGTTGGGCGTTTCGGGCTCGGGTGTGGCGCATGGATTGGACGCTTGGCTGTGCATACTGGCCCCTCGAATTTTTATTCATAGGTTGCCCAGGCCCCGGGCGGCGAAGCCCGGGGCTGGGGTGAAGGTGGCAGTTTCGGTGTGTCAGTGAGACGGCGGATTCGGCCAGCTGTGGATCGCTCCGCGCCAGCTCTCATAGGTCTTGGCCACTTGCAGCAGCCATTGATCGGCGAAGCGCGGGGCGATCATCTGCAGGCCGATGGGCAGGCCATCGGCGGCAAAACCGCAGTTGATCGACAGCGCCGGTTGCTCGCCCATGTTCCAGGGCAGGGTGAAGACAATGTGCTCGAACGGCTGCTGCGGGTTATTGGTCGGCGATGGCCACTCGGCGGGAAAATGGTTGATCTGGTTGGTGGGTGACAACACCAGGTCGAACTCGCTGAACACCTGGGCGGCGCGTCGGCGCATCTCGAAGGTCTGGTTGAAGCCCTGCACCGCCTCGACCCCGGACAAGTCGGCCCCCGGCGCCGCCCAGTCTCGGATATAGGGCAGCACCTGGGCAAACTGTTCGGCGCCCAGGGCCGAGAGTTCCGCCCATTGCCGGGCGCGCCAGAAGCGATCGAGGCCGTCCAGTTGCGCGCGGTCCATGATCGGCGCCAGGGGGCGCACCTGGGCGCCGTGGCTTTCGAATAGCCGCGCGGCGCGCTCCACCGCCTCACAGACAAAACCTTCCGGCTGCAGCCCGGCGCCGGGCTCCAGCATCAGGCCGATCTTCAAGCCGTTGACAGACACCGGCGCATCGCTCCAGTCGCCGGTCAAGGGCGGCAGGCTAGTGGCGTCCCGGGCATCGGGCCTGGCCAGGTAGCGCATCATCAGTACCGCGTCATCGACGCTGCGGGTCATGGGCCCGGCGCAACGCCCGGTGTAATACGGGTCGATGGGAATCCGCCCCAGGGTCGGCTTGAACCCCACCAGAGCGCACCAGGCGGCCGGCAGGCGCACCGAGCCGCCGATATCGGTACCGATGTGCAGCGGCCCGTAACCGGCCGCGGCGGCTGCTGCGGCACCGGAACTGGAGCCGCCGGTATTGCAGTCGGTGTTCCAGGGGTTGCGGGTAATGCCGTGAAAGCTCGACAACCCCGAGGACAACATGCCGAAATCCGGCACCGTGGTCTTGGCCAGGATAATCGCCCCAGCCTCACGCATCCGCGCGGCGGGTGGCGCATCCTGCAACGCCGGCTTGAGCGTGGTGGCCGCGCTGCCCAGGGGAATCGGCGTGCCCTGGGTGGCGATCAGTTCCTTGATCGTCACCGGAATCCCGTCCAGCGGGCCGTTGGGCGCACCCTTGTTCCAGCGCTCGGTGGCGGCCCGGGCCTGCTGGCGTACCGACTCCGGATCGAAGGCATAGAGCGCACGGATATGCGGCTCCCAGCGCCCGATATGGGTCAGCAGATGTTCGTAGTAGTCCAGGGGCGAGAGCTGGCGGCTGGAAAACTGCGCCAGCAACTGCGCGGTGGATAGATCGTGCAAATCAGTCATCGAACGCATCCTTGTGTCGGGCGTCAGTCGGGTTGCTGATGACCCGACTGTAGCGCTTGCACCTTAGCCCAACCATCACAAAGGACGCAGTGTGGTGTTGCGTTTTTGTGAGCACTGCAGCGGTGTCTCCCCTGCATCCCACTCAATGCTGGAACATTGCGTAGGAGCGGGCTTGCCCGCGAAGGCGGCCTCAGAGTTTTCTAGTGATACAGCAACAGCAGGGGACTACCGAGGCAGCTCTTGACCTCTTCGACCGGCACGCACTGAGGGCCGACTCCTTCGGAGTATTTGCTGGTCAATCGGGCAAAGCAGGCTGCATTGGTCAGGGCTTGTTGGTAGATTTTTGAGTTTTTAGTGGCAGATAAATCCAACTCTGCAGTTAAGCTGAAGCCTCTTTCAAAGTGGTCTATTACGCTACTGCGTGCATCCAGGGCGAACAGATATTTGTCCCAGCAGGCTTTGTATTCTGGGGTGGAATAAGGAGAGTCGGTATGAAGGGATAACTTGCTGCGCATATTGAGATCGCCCACGATGAAGTAGTACTCGGGCCGAGGGATCCAGGCTATTGCGTCTCCGTAGCCGCGGTAGTCCGCTTTTGCATAGTCGCCGTTGAGAAAGGCGGCTTTGCCCCGTGCCTCGGCGTCTTTTGCGTATTTGATGTTTTTCTGGTTGTTGATTTCTTTTTTATAACTTTTCACTATGTGTCTGAACATTTCCCAGTCTGGCATGTATTTTTCATTGGCTTCATAGGCGTTTGCGAGTTGAGAGAGGGTTGAACATGCGGTGGTGATGCAGATTGCGTAAAGGAGTCTTTTGTTCATTAGCGTGCTCTCTCCGGATCGTCTTTGATAATTGGAACGCCCAGACTGTCACGACTTGAAGCTTCAAATCGATTCGGAAATTGATGCGGTTGAGTGCGATATTTCTGGTTTTCATGAAGTGCCCGGTCGCTCTACCAGGTTGTCGGTGGCATAGGCACTTTTGGTCACGGGGGGGGCACTATGGCGAAGCCAGTCGCACGGAAAACTGACTCACCCCTTTGCCCTGTTCCTAGGCATGGCATCTACTCAATAGCTGAAGGTTCTCCAGAGGTTATATTCGATGGGCTTCCCGCTGCACGTCAGGGCGATAGGTGTTGTTGTGGCGTTGGAGTGGATTGGATGCGAAATCGACGAATCTTAACCCAAACATTACAGTCGCCATCCTCATGAAAAAACTATTCTTTACTGTATCTATTCTGCTCGTCGCTTATCTGTATGTCGGGTTCTACGAAAAAATGGAGGACGCCTATCCGGAAAAAGTTTTTTTCATCAAGAGATATCCAACTTTTCAAATGGCGTTTGAGAACATCTTTGCCTATGAATCTGACGATAAGTCGCTCTCCGAATTAAGCGACTTGGAGAGGCGGAAAGTTATTGCCTACTGTAAATATCGGTTGGGTTTGACGACAACATTAACCACTCAAGATGAGTTGGATAACTGTAAGGCCAGATAAGGTATGCCCTGATACCGACTAATGTTTTGCAAACCTCTCATCCAGCCCAGGTCAGCGCCCGCAAACGGAGCCTCGACAGTTCCAGTGCACGCAAGGCTTTTCATGGGCGCTGGCTTGCCCGCGAAGGCGGCCTCAGAATTACCCATGACCAGCCGATCCCTGCGCACGATGACTGTTGGATACCGGCCTCAGAATTTTCCTAGTGATACAAGAACAGCAGGGGGGTACCGAGGCAGCTTTTGACTTCTTCGACCGGCACGCACTGAGGGCCAACGCCTTCGGAGTATTTGCTGGTCAGTCGGGCAAAGCAGGCGGCATTGGTCAGGGCTTGTTGGTAGATTTTCGAGTTTTTAGTGGCAGATAAATTCAACTCTGCAGTTAAGCTAAAGCCTCTTTCAAAGTGGTCTATTACACTTCTGCGTGCATCCAGGGCGAACAGGTATTTGTCCCAGCAGGCTTTGTATTCTGGGGTGGAATAAGGTGAGTCGGTATGAAGATGCAACTTGCTGCGTAGTTGGATGTCGCCAATTATAAAGTAGTACTCTGGTCTGGGAATCCAGGCCAGTGCGTCGCCATAGCCATGGAATTCAGCTTTTACATAATCATTGTTTAGAAATGCCTCTTTTCCCCTTGCTTCAGCTTTGCTTGAGTTTTCAATGTCTTTTTTGTTCTTTATTCCGGATTTATATCTTTTTATGATCTGGTTGAAAAATTCCCAGTCGGTTATATAGCGTTCGTTAGTATCTGATGCGCACGCATTTATATGAGGCAAGGTGGCGAGCAATGCAGTGAGGATGGGCCATGCGTATAAATTTTTTTTGCGCATTACTTTGCTCTCTCTGGCTTGCCTTTTACAATAAGGTTGCCCACGCTTTTTCCATCGGAGGAGCGATGGCTAATAAGCATTTCTTGAATTTCAGACCATTTATCCAGGCTTATGACAGTGATGCACCCTTCCGATACATTACCTACGTGAACGTATCTGCTCCTGTCACCATGATCGATTGGGAACCATACTTGATGGTGAGACAGGTTGGGGAACTCTTTTTTATATTGTTGGGTGTAGTTTTTCGAGTGAGGGAAGTCAGGTAGCAATATCTTGTAAGTGCCAGCTGGAATAGGGAAGTATATACCGTTCCATACTGTATTCATCGTTGCTTTGAAGTTGAGATTGTTAATGTTTCCATTTGCTATTTGTTGTGGGAAATGTTCGTTTCTAGTTATTGATTTCCAGTTTTGGTCTAAGCGTTCATAGTTCATGACAAGCTCGATAGGCTTCTGTTTTGGTGCGATTTTTCCAAGGTATTCCTTTGCGTTTGTTTCTGATAGGAATGCAACTTTTCCTTTGTGAGCTCCTTCAAGGACGTTGAAATAGGTCTTATTGTCTTTAGTGGTTATTAGTGTAACCTTGCAATACTTGAAAAGCTGTGGCCAATTCTCGCGAGGGACATTGTCCATGCCAACAAGCAGCCAGCCACTTTCGTTGTGAATTTTATTGACGTACCGAGTTATATCAACGGTAATTCTCTGGGGGGCGCCGCGAGAGGGGGTCGTTGTAGCGGTATGAGACCATAAAGGATTGGCCATTGCACAATCTTCCTGATTGTTATTGAACGATCGATTAATGATTCGTATCAATGGTGAGGTGTTGAGCTTCAATGCTCGTCGCAATTAGGTTTTTTGTCTGTGTGGTCAGACTGCTTGGCAAACTAGCAGGAGAGGTTTTAAGCCGGGTTGCAGTGTTTATCCTCCAAGAAAATCGAAAAAGCTCGGATGATTAGATCTTTCAAACAGCGTTATGTCTGTGAGGATTCTCTTATTGTTTGTGGCGATTGATCTGGTAGTTCGGTGCTCTTCAGTTTCTCTATATGCCTGGATAGAGAAAGCTCAGGTAAAAACCTCTATTGGGCATATGACGTCCATGCAGTTGCCAATGGCGAGGACGGCATTGCCCTCGCCATTGACGGGGTTCAACTTATGGCCTGGGTGCGCAACTGACGACCCAGCACATCCAGTACATCGCAGCCATCGCGCAGCGGTATGGCGCAGATCAGCGCCAGCTCTTGCAGCACCACGGCATCGCCGGGGATGTCGGGGCGGGTGGCGAAGTTTTCCAGCAGTTGAGTGACGGCGCGGATGCGATAGGCGGCTGCTTCGTACAGCACATCGGGAGGGGCCTGGGTATCGATCAGCAGGGAAGGGATGGTGCAGTCGTGGCCGGTGATCGGCATGTAGCGATTCATGAGTCCAACTCCATTCAGGGGTTCGATCCATTCATCGGGTCGCCAAACCCGTTCGTCATCAGGACGACCCGGGACTATAGGCATGTACCCCAAAACGGAACAAGGCACTGGCAGGACAGGACTTTCTGAGTTTGCTGTAGGACTCAGGAGCGCGAGTGTGGATCAAGCGTGCCGCAGGTTCAATGGCGGGGCTCAGTCGAAGCCGATGCTTGCGCTGTGGCGGGTTTCGCGGTCGTGCAACTGGTCGATATTGGTTTCGTAGGTGCATTGGCCGCTGCAACGGTGCTCGTAGCTGATGGCCGGCTTGAACGGCAACTTGAGCTTCGGCGTGTCGCTTTCTGGCGCCGGGGCCTGGGCGGTGGCCGGCAACGGCGGTTGTGGGTAGCTCAGGTCTAGGCCCGCGGCCTGGGCCGAACAGGTGGCCAGCAGTAACAGGGCCGGGAAAAACGCTTTGCAACTGAACATCAGTGAATCCGCATGGCCATAAAAGGGTTGCCGATTATAACGAGCCAGGAGCGGAAAATTTAACCGCACAGGCTCTGGCGCGGGCTTTTCGTGCTGATTCTGCGGCCTTGTGCGTTCGCACCGTGAAACATTTGTCATGGGGCGGTGCGGCAGGCCGCTCCTACACTGCAAGTCACCTCCATGGCCAAGGACACCTCCCATGTCGGCAGCATCCACCACCAGCATTCTCGATACGCTTGAAGGCCAGCGCCTGCAAGGCAGCGACGCCGAGGACTGGCGCCAGTGGGGGCCATACCTGAGTGAGCGGCAGTGGGGCACGGTGCGCGAGGACTACAGCGCCGATGGCGATGCCTGGAACTATTTCCCCCATGAGCACGCCCGCAGCCGCGCCTACCGCTGGGGCGAGGACGGGCTGGCGGGGTTCTCCGACAAGGCCCAGCACTGGTGCCTGGGGCTGGCGTTGTGGAACGAGCACGACAGCATTCTCAAGGAGCGCCTGTTCGGTCTGAACAATGCCGAAGGCAACCATGGCGAGGACGTCAAGGAGCTGTATTTCTATCTCGACGGCGTGCCCAGCCATGCCTACATGCGCATGCTCTACAAGTACCCCCAGGCGGTCTTTCCCTATGCCGACCTGGTGGCGGAAAACGCCCGGCGCGGCCTGAATGATGCCGAGTACGAGATCCTCGATACCGGGGTTTTCGAGGACAACCGTTACTTCGATGTGACGGTGGAGTACGCCAAGCACACGGCCGATGACATTTTCATGCACGTCACCGTGCACAACCGTTTCCACCAGCCGGCGCGGTTGCGGGTGCTGCCCCAGGTCTGGGCGCGCAACACCTGGAGTTGGGGTGGCGACGAACCGATACCCAGCCTGCGTCTGGAGGGTGACAGGGTGCTGGCGCGGCGCGGGCAACTGCCCGAGCGGCAGATCACCGCCTGGGGGGCCGAGCCTTGCCAGTGGCTGTTCTGCAACAACGACAGCAACTTTCCCAAGCTGGACGGGCTGGCGGCGCCGGGGCCGTTCAAGGACGGCATCAACGACTACCTGGTGGATGGGCAAGCCAGTGCGGTGGTCTTCGATGGCGGCACCCGGGTGGCGGCGCATTTCGTCCTGGAACTGGCCGGTGGCGAGAGCAAGCGGCTGTTCCTGCGCTTTGCCCCGGCCGGCAGCGAACCGGTCAGCGCCCGTCACCTGTTCGAGCAGCGGCGGCGTGAGGCCGATGAGTTCTACGCGGCGTTGCAGCAGGGCATCGAAAGCGCGGATGCGCGCAATGTGCAGCGTCAGGCCCTGGCCGGGTTGCTGTGGTCCAAGCAGCTGTATTACTTCGACGTCAAGCAATGGCTTGATGGCGATCCCGGGCAGCCGGCGCCGCCGATGGCGCGCGAGCATTTGCGCAATACCCATTGGCGCCATCTGTCCAACTGCGACATCGTTGCCATGCCCGATACCTGGGAATACCCCTGGTACGCCTCCTGGGATCTGGGGTTCCAGGCGGTGGCCTTTGCCCTGATCGACCCAGGCTTTGCCAAGCAGCAACTGCTGTTGCTGGTGAAGGATCGGTTCATGCCCCCCACCGGCCAACTGCCGGCCTACGAGTGGCGCTTCGATGATGCCACCCCGCCGGTGCACGCCTGGGCCTGCTGGCGGGGCTATCAGCGGGAAAAGGCCCTGACCGGCGTGGGCGACCTGGACTTTCTCGAACGCATCTTCCACAAGTTGCTGCTGAATTTTTCCTGGTGGGTCAACCGCAAGGATGCCGAGGGCCGCAACCTGTTCCAGGGCGGTTTTCTCGGCCTGGACAATATTGCTCTGTTCGACCGTTCTGCACCCTTGCCCGATGGCTTCGCCCTGGATCAGGCCGATGGCACGGCCTGGGTCGCGGCCTATGCCCTGGACCTGATGCGCATTGCCCTGGAGTTGGCCAAGCGCAACGGCGTGTACGTGGACATCGCGGTGAAATTCTTCGAGCACTTCCTCTATATCGCCGGGGCCATCAACCGGGTAGATGAAAGTGCCGAGGGGCTGTGGGACGAGCAGGACCGGTTTTTCTACGACGTGTTGCACCGCCCCGACGGGCAGAACGAACCCCTGCGCCTGCGTTCCATCGTCGGCCTGATGCCGCTGTTCGCGGTGCAGGTGCTGGAGCAGCACGAGCATGAAAACCTGCCGGGGTTGGCTCAGCGCCTGTTGGGCTTCTTGCATCATCGTCCGGACCTGGCGAGCCTGGTGTCGCGCTGGTACGAGCCGGGCCAGGGCAACCGCATGCTCCTGGCACTGTTGCGCGGCGAGCGTACCAAGGACCTGCTCAAGCGCATGCTCGATGAAAGCGAGTTCCTTTCGGACTTCGGCATCCGCTCCCTGTCCAAGGCCTTCGAGCAACCGTTCGCCCTGCAAGTGGACGGCAAGCAGCTGTGCGCCCGCTATGTACCGGCGGAGTCCGATTCACGGCTGTACGGCGGCAACTCCAACTGGCGCGGGCCGCTGTGGATGCCAATCAACTACCTGCTGATCGAATCCCTGCGGGAGTTTCATCGTTATTACGACGTCAATTTCTCGGTGGAGTACCCGCGGGGCTCCGGGTATCTGGCGTCCCTGGAGGAAGTGGCCGACGGCTTGAGCCAGCGCCTGACGCGACTGTTTCTGCTGGACGAGGAAGGACGCAGGCCGTCCATGAGTGGCTACCCGCAGTTGCAGGTGGAGGCCGAGGACCGCTCTCTGGTGCTGTTCCATGAGTACTTCCATGGTGAAACCGGGCGCGGGCTGGGGGCCAGTCACCAGACCGGCTGGACGGCGTTGGTGGCGTTGTTGCTGCAGCCGGGAAAATGAAACCGCCCGGTGTCGAGCCGGGCGGTGACGGCGCCGTGTATTGACCGTGGATCAACCCACCAGGGCGATGTCCTGAGGCTTGGCCCAGGCTTCGATCAGGCGCTCTGGCGTGCAGCAGGTCTTGCGCTTGTAGACGAAGTTGCTGCACTTCTCGGCGAAGCCCTTGCGGTTTTGCACCATGTCCATGTGCATCTCTTCCAGCTCGGCGTTGCGGCAGTGCTGCATCAGTTGCGGGTCGGCATCCAGCTTGCGCTGGCGCAGGTGCTGGTAGCGCGGGTCGGTAAGGACGCCGTTGGCCCGTTGTAGCAGCCACAGGCCGAACTCGTCCGGGCAGCGCGGGCCGATCTCTTGCACCATGCCCATCTGCAGGGCCTGGAGGGCGCTGATGGGCAGGCAGGCTTCGGTCAGTTGCTTGGCCATGGCCTGGCCGACGGCACGGGGCAGGCTGTAGGTCCAGTACTCGGAGCCGTACAGGCCCATGCTCTTGTAGTGCGGGTTGTACACGGTATCGGCGCGGGCCAGGACCACGTCCGCGGCCAGGGCCAGCATCAGGCCGCCGGCGCCGGCATTGCCGGTCAGGCCGCTGACCACCAGTTGGCGGGCGCTGAGCAGTTCCAGGCAGACGTCGTCGATCGCCTGGATGTTGGCCCAGGCTTCCAGGCCCGGCTCCGGGGCGGCCTGGATCACGTTCAGGTGCACGCCGTTGCTGAAGGCGCCGCGGCCGCCGCGTACCAGCAGCACCTGGGTGTCCCGGGCCTTGGCCCAGCGCAGGGCGCTGACCAGGCGCTGGCACTGTTCGGTGCTCATGGCGCCGTTGTAGAACTCGAAGGTCAGCTCACCGACTCGGCCGGACTCGCGGTAGCGGATCGGCTGGTAGGACTCGGTGCTGAACGGGCTGCTGGATATCGACCAGTCCAGCACCGGTACCTCGGCCAGGCGTTCGCCGAGTACGTGGCGGGCGGGGCGCTTGAAGGTTTCTTCGCCGGGCTGAGGCTTGAGGCGCAGAGAGCCGATCCACAGGCTGTGATCGCCGCAGGCTACCAGCACCGCATCGTCATGCACCGCTAGCAGTTGCCCAGGCATGCCGGTACGCGAGTCCAGGTGCGCGTCGTACACGTAGTACTGACCGCCGGCGAGGCTGGCCAATACGCCGGGCTGGCCGTCGGCGGCGTCGATGCTGCGCTTGATGAATTGCGCGCTGTCGTGCCAGCTGAAGGTGCGGTCGCACTGCTTCATGTTCGGCTGCAGGCGGCCAAGCACTGCGGGGTTGTCGTAGTTCAGGGGCACGGGGGTAAAGCCGTTGCGGAATTTCTCCACCACATCGCGGATGCAACGGATGGCGGCGTCGCTGACCAGGCCGTTGTACAGCTCGGATTTGCGCAGGCCGGCGGGCAGGTTGAATTCATGGGTCGACCAGATCGGCCCGGCGTCCATTTCTTCCACCGCCTGCAACGCGGTGACGCCCCAGCGCTTGAGTTCCTTGCTGATGGCCCAGTCCAGGGCGCTGGCGCCGCGGTCGCCGACGATCCCCGGATGAATGATCACCACCGGGCGCTTGGTGTTGCTCCACAGCCGTTGCGGCACCCGGTCCTTGAGGAACGGGCAGATCACCAGGTCGGCCCGGGCTTCTTCGATCTGCCGGCAGACGTCTTCTTCACCGGTGAACAGCACCACGCTGGGGCGATGCCCGGCCTGGCGCAGGTCGAGCCAGGCGCGTTGGGTCAGGCCGTTGAAGGCGGTGGACAGCAGGATGATCTTCAGTGATCGCATAAGCAGACTCTTCCGTGAGTGATAGCACAGTGGCAAAGGGCTCCGGCTGTGCCGTCCCTGGCCGCGATGGAGGCGCAAGAGTAGAGGGGCGTTGCGATGGGATAACTGACCGAGATCAATCAAGCGTGTGGCCTGCGGGGTGAGCCGCCCAGTAGTATTGATCCAGGGCAAACAGGCGAGTTAGAGGCGTTGCGTGGCCCAGAAACGACGAATCCCGCCACAGGGGCGGGATTCGCGGGCAGCCAGGTCTGATGCGGTCTTAGGCTGGGAACAGCTCGCTCAGTTTCATGGCCAGCATCATGTCGCCTTCGGCGCGCAGTTTGCCGCCCATGAAGGCTTGCATGCCGTCGGTTTCGCCGCTGACGATGCCGTCCAGGGTTTCACCGTCCATTACCAGAGTGACTTGCGCGTCAGGGTTTTCGCCTTCCTTGAGTTCACAGGTGCTGTCCTTGACGACCAGCGAGAAATGCTTGGATTCATCGATGCGGAAACCGAAAACCAGGTCCAGGCCGGCAGCGGCAGCTGGGTTGAACTTGGCTTGCATGGCTTGTACGGCGTCAGCTACGGAGGTCATGGTTCGATCCTTTTATGGGTGGTTACAGCAAGGGTCACAGTAAGCCGGGCTCAGCGGAAAGTGATGAGCTCCGGAGCCTTCAACAGTTGCAGATGGGTATGACCGTTGAAGGAAGCCAAAGACACCTCGCGCCCGCGGAACTTCAGCTGGTTGAGCGAGGTGTTGACGATTTGCCAATTCAGTTCGAACGCCTGCTGGGCAGGTATCCGGGTGATCAGGTGGAGCAGGGCGGTAATGGTGCCGCCGGAAGTGAACACGGCGATCTTGTGCTGGTTGTCCGCTGCTTCGAGAATCCGCTGCAGACCGCCCTGGACCCGCTCGACGAAGCCCAGCCAGCTTTCCAGCCCGGGAGGATCGTAAGTGCCGGCCAGCCAGCGCTGGATGATCAGGGCGAAGATGCGTTGGAACTCGGCGCGGTTCTGCGCGGCATTGCGCAGGATATTCAGCGCTTCGGGTTCCTGGGGCAGCAGGTTCGGTAGCAGGGCGCGGATAATGGCGTCGGCGTCGAACTCGTTGAAGGCGGCATCGATTTCCAGAGACGGCAGGTCAACACCGGCGGCGCTCATCTGTTCCATGGCGGTGCGCGCAGTGTGCTGCTGGCGCCGCAGGTCGCCGGACAGGCAGCGATCGAAGCTGATGCCCAACGCAGCCAGATGCTCGCCGAGCACCGCAGCCTGGCGCACGCCGGTGGCGGACAACACGTCGTAGTCGTCTGCACCGAATGAGGCTTGGCCATGTCGAATCAAATAGATGCTGCCCACGTCCGTGTCGTCCCGGTACGTTGAAAGTTTTGCGAGGTTATGAGGATGCCGGTGAGCTGTCAATGAAAAAACATACGCTTGTTTGAAATGCTTGTTGGAGCCTCGTAACACGAGGTTTCGCGACTGGTGGCCGGCAGGTCGCGCCGGTATGCTTGAGCCCATTGCGCTGCGGGTTGGCAGCGGTTCATGTTTGAGGAGTCCCTGTGGAGTTTTTCACCGAATACGCCAGTTTCCTGGCCAAGACCGTGACCCTGGTGGTTGCCATTCTGGTGGTGCTGGTCACTGCCGTTGCCCTGCGTGGCAAGGGGCGCCGCAAGGGCGCCGGGCAGTTGCAGGTCAGCAAGCTGAATGATTTCTACAAGGACCTGCGCGAGCGTCTGGAGCAGAGCCTGTTGGACAAGGATCAGCTCAAGGCCCTGCGCAAGGCCCAGAGCAAGACCGAAAAGAGCCAGAAAAAGCAGAAGAAACAACCGGCCGAAGCCAAGTCCCGGGTGTTCGTGCTGGACTTCAATGGCGATATCAAGGCTTCGGCTACCGAAGGCCTGCGCCACGAGATCACCGCCTTGCTGAGCCTGGCCACGCCCAAGGATGAAGTGGTGCTGCGCCTGGAAAGTGGTGGTGGCATGGTGCACAGCTATGGCCTGGCTTCGTCGCAACTGGCACGTATTCGCCAGGCCGGGGTGCCGCTGACGGTGTGTATCGACAAGGTGGCGGCCAGTGGCGGCTACATGATGGCGTGCATCGGCGAGAAGATCATCAGCGCGCCGTTCGCCATCCTCGGTTCCATCGGCGTGGTGGCTCAGTTGCCCAACGTCAATCGTCTGCTGAAGAAGCACGACATCGATTTTGAAGTGCTCACCGCCGGCGAGTACAAGCGCACCCTGACGGTGTTTGGCGAGAACACCGAGAAGGGCCGGGAGAAGTTCCAGGAAGATCTGGACGTGACCCATCAACTGTTCAAGAACTTCGTGTCCCGCTATCGCCCGCAACTGGCCATTGATGAAGTGGCCACCGGTGAAGTCTGGCTGGGCGTGGCAGCCCAGGAAAAGCTGCTGGTGGACGAGTTGCAGACCAGTGATGAGTACCTGGCGGATAAAGCCAAGAATGCCGAGGTGTTCCACCTGCACTATGCCGAGCGCAAGAGTCTGCAGGAGCGTGTAGGCCTGGCGGCCAGCGGTTCCATCGACCGCGTGCTGCTGACCTGGTGGAGCCGCCTGACTCAGCAGCGCTTCTGGTAACCCCCGCGTTGCAGGCGCCGGCTCCTACAGGTGGTGGGAGAGGCGGATACAAAAAAGCCCTGAAGCGGTTTCCCGGTTCAGGGCTTTTTGTTGGCGCCAGGCTTTAGCGGCGACGGAACAGCGGCAGCGGTTCGTCGGTGGCGGCCTGGTAGGTCACCGAGAAGTCCTTGAGGCTTTCCAGGGCCTCGTAAGGGTCCTTGTCGGCCCGCAGCGCGTAGGCGTCGAAGCCGCAGCGGTGCAGGTAGAACAGTTGGTCGCGCAATACGTCGCCAATGGCCCGCAGCTCGCCTTTGTAGCCATAACGGTCACGCAGCAGGCGGGCGTTGGAGTAGTTGCGGCCATCGGTGAAGGCCGGGAAGTTCAGGGCGATGACCTGGAAATGCTCGACGTCGCCACCGATTTCCTCGGCTTCTTCGTCTGCATCCAGCCATACGCCCAGACCGCCGTCGCGAGCCTTGAGGGCGTGGGCGTGGTCGCGCCACAGGGCCAGCGGCACGATCAGGTCATCGCAGTTGGAGATGCCGTCCAGGGTCGCGTCCTTGGGCAGCAGGTGCCAAGTCTCGTCGATGACTTCGTTGTTCTTAATGATTCGCTGCATAGACGCGCTCCTTGAAGAGGTCGATGCCAATACGTTGATAGGTGTCGATGAAGCGCTCGTCTTCGGTACGTTGTTCCACGTACACGTCGATCAGCTTCGAGATCACGTCGGGCATGTCGTCCTGGGCGAAGGACGGGCCGAGGATCTTGCCCAGGCTGGCGTCGCGGCTGGCGCTGCCCCCCAGGGACACCTGGTAGAACTCCTCGCCTTTCTTGTCCACCCCGAGGATGCCGATGTGGCCGACGTGGTGGTGACCACAGGCGTTCATGCAACCGGAGATGTTCAGGTCCAGCTCGCCGATGTCGAACAGGTAGTCCAGGTCGTCGAAACGGCGCTGGATGGATTCGGCGATCGGGATCGACTTGGCGTTGGCCAGGGAGCAGAAGTCACCACCCGGGCAGCAGATGATGTCGGTCAACAGGCCGATGTTCGGCGTGGCGAAACCGTTTTCACGCAGCTCGCCCCACAGGGTGAACAGCTGGCTCTGCTCGACGTCGGCGAGAATCACGTTCTGTTCATGGGAGGTGCGCAACTGGCCGAAGCTGTAACGGTCGGCCAGATCGGCGATGGCGTCGAACTGCTTGTCGGTGACATCCCCCGGCGCTACGCCGGTAGGTTTGAGCGACAGGGTCACGGCAACGTAGCCCGGCTTCTTGTGGGCCAGGGTGTTGCGCGCGCGCCAGCGGGCAAAGCCCGGGTGCTCCTTGTCCAGGGCCGCCAGTTCGGCGTCCTGGTTGCTCAGGGCCTTGTAGTCCGGATCGATGAAGTGCTTGGCCACACGATGGACTTCGGCTTCGGTGAGGGTGGTCTGGCCGCCACGCAGGTGGACCATTTCCGCCTCGACTTTCTCGGCGAATACTTCAGGGGTCAGGGCCTTGACCAGGATCTTGATTCGCGCCTTGTACTTGTTATCGCGACGGCCATAGCGGTTGTAGACCCGCAGGATGGCGTCGAGGTAGCTCAGCAGGTCCTGCCACGGCAGGAACTCGTTGATGAAGGCGCCAACCACCGGGGTGCGGCCCAGGCCACCACCCACCAGGACCCGGAAGCCCAGCTCGCCGGCGGCGTTGTACACCGGCTCCAGGCCGATATCGTGGACTTCGATGGCCGCGCGGTCGGAAGTCGAGCCGTTGATGGCGATCTTGAACTTGCGCGGCAGGTAGGCGAATTCGGGGTGGAAGGTGGTCCACTGACGGACGATCTCGCACCAGGGGCGCGGATCGATCAGCTCATCGGCGGCAACACCGGCGAACTGGTCGGTGGTGACGTTGCGCAGGCAGTTGCCGCTGGTCTGGATGGCATGCATTTGCACGGTGGCCAGCTCGGCGAGGATGTCCGGCACGTCTTCCAGGGCCGGCCAGTTGAACTGCACGTTCTGCCGGGTGCTGATGTGCGCGTAGCCCTTGTCGTAGTCGCGGGCGATCTTGGCCATCATCCGCGCTTGGCGCGAGGTCAGTTGGCCGTAGGGCACGGCGACTCGCAGCATCGGGGCAAAACGTTGGATATAGAGGCCATTCTGCAGACGCAGGGGGCGGAATTCTTCTTCGCTCAGCTCGCCTGCCAGATAGCGTCGGGTCTGATCACGGAACTGCTTGACGCGGTCCTCGATGATCCGCTGATCGTACTCGTCGTATACGTACATATAGGTCCAGTTCTCAGGCTACAGGTGGCACACCAGCGCACACGCTCAACGCCACCCATGTAAGCAAATCTGCGCGCACGGCCGCGCACTCCCTTCGGAGCCGGCGAACGATACCAGTTTGTGGTTATGCGCAAAAGTGATGTTTGAGTATATGAAAAGAACCAAAACGACTAACGGTAGGGAGGATGCAGTAACCCCATTTGTGGTAGGGGCAATCCTGAGCTTAACTGTGGACGTGTCTTTGAGCAGTCACCGACAAAATCTACTAGAGGCGATGCTATGAGCCATCCAACCAAAACAAGGAAAAGTGACAGTAGTGTTGATGCTTGGGCCATTCTCTTTCTGATCATACTGGTCGTGGGTACGGCCGTGTTTTGGGTCAGTCACCAGTAGTCGAGTCCGAACCAGGAGCCCGAATTGTCGGACAATCATGACAATTTGCCGCCGTTGGCCAGTACTTTGCCAGTTATACTGCCTGGGATAATTCTGGGGCTCTTCTCGTAATGTTCAAGGTTCTGTTCAAGTGCTTGCTGTTTCTGAGTCTGCCGTTCTGGGCGGTGGCTCAGGCGACATCCGTGGTGTTTCTCAATCCTGGCAATTCAACCGAAACCTTCTGGGTCAGCTATTCGCAATTCATGCAGGCCGCCGCCCGGGACCTGGGCATGGACCTGCAGATTCTCTATGGCGAACGCAATCCCCAGAACTCTCTCGATCAGGCCCGCGAGCTGTTTCAGCGGGCGCAAAAGCCCGATTACCTGATGCTGGTCAACGAGCAGTATGTCGCGCCGCAGATCCTGCGCATGTCTCAGGGCACCGGGGTCAAGCTGTTTATCGTCAACAGTCCGCTGACCGAAGATCAGCGGGCCTTGATCAACCAGAGTCGCAGCAGTTATTCCGATTGGATCGGCAGCATGGTGGGCAACGACGAAGAGGCCGGCTATCGGATGCTCAACGAGCTGCTGCTCAAGCACGGCCCTGTGCCTGAGGGGCAGAGCATCGACTTGCTGGCGTTCTCCGGGGTGAAAGTCACGCCGGCGGCGCAGTTGCGCGAACAAGGGCTGCGTCGGGCCCTGGAGGAGCATCCTCAGGTGCGCCTGCGGCAAATGGTGTATGGCGAGTGGAACCGGCAGCGGGCGCACGAACAGGCGCGTCAACTGCTGCAGCGCTATCCGCAGACGCAACTGGTCTGGTCGGCCAACGATGAGATGGCTCTGGGGGCCATGCAGGCTGCCCGGGAGTTGGGCCGCAAGCCAGGGGGCGACCTGCTGTTCAGCGGGCTAAATAGTTCACCCGAAGCCTTGCGGGCATTGATCGACGGGCAGCTGTCGGTACTCATGGCCGGGCATTTCACCATCGGTGGCTGGGCTCTGGTGGCCCTGCATGACGATGCGCTGGGGCTCGATCCCCGGCGTCTGGGAGGGCCCGACTGGCAATTGCCGCTGTTCCAGTCATTGACCCGTGCTCAAGCCCAGCAGCTCTTGCGCCTTGGCGATCAGGCCGGGGCCCGTGTCGACTTTCACGGGTTGTCCGCCCAAGGCAAACCAGACGGCTATCGCTATCCCTTCGGTTTGCAGCTGTTGCTGCGCTGACCGGGTTTCATACCCCAGCCAGATGCATCGCCAGATTGGCGATGCCCAACAGCACCAGGACGAACAGGGCAGTGAAGACAATGCCCAGCACGATGAAGTGACTGGGCTTGCCGTGGCTGAAGTCGCGGGCGCGGTTTTTCCCGCTTTGCACGCCAAAGGCCGCGGCCAGCACGCTTTGCAGCATCTGCAGGAAGGTTGGGGGCTGGTGGTCGTTGCTTGGATCGTCCATAAATCCCTCGACACGGTGGGGTGTCAACAGAGCATAGACAATGCCGTCGGTGATGGCGGGCGTGTGTGGGAACTGGCTCGTAGGAGCTGGCTTGCCAGCGAAGACGCCTCAACCACGCCTTCGCCGACAATCCGGCCCTACCGCATCTGGGTCAGTTGTCGTAGCCCAGGTTCGGCGCCAGCCAGCGTTCGCTGACCGCCAGGTCCTGGCCCTTGCGCTCGGTGTAGCTCTGCACCTGATCCTTGTCGACCTTGCCCACGGCAAAATACTGCGCCTGCGGGTGGGCGAAGTACCAGCCGCTGACCGCCGCCGCCGGGAACATGGCGAAGTGCTCGGTCAGGAACACGCCGCTGCGGCCGGCGCGGCCTTCGCTGGCCTCGGGGTCGAGCAGGGCAAACAGCGTGCTCTTCTCGGTGTGATCCGGGCAGGCCGGGTAGCCCGGGGCAGGGCGGATGCCGCTGTACTGCTCCTTGATCAGCGCCTCGTTGTCCAGTTGCTCGTCCTTGGCGTAGCCCCAGTAATCCTTGCGCACCTGCTGGTGCAGCCATTCGGCGCAGGCCTCGGCCAGGCGGTCGGCCAGGGCCTTGACCATGATCGAGTTGTAGTCGTCGCCGGCGTCCTGATAGGCCTTGGCCACTTCCTCGGCGCCGATCCCGGCGGTGGTGATGAAGCCGCCCACGTAATCGGTGATGCCGCTGTCCTTGGGCGCGACGAAGTCGGCCAGGGAGAAGTTCGGCTTGCCGTCGGTCTTGATGATCTGCTGGCGCAGGTGATGCAGGCGGGCCAGGGGCTGGCCGTCGTCGCCGTAGACTTCCAGGTCGTCGTCCTGCACCTGGTTGGCCGGCCAGAAGCCGAACACCGCCCGGGCACTGATCAGCTTCTCGTTGATCAGCTTGTCGAGCATCTCCCGGGCGTCCTTGTACAGCGCGGTGGCGGCTTCACCCACCACTTCGTCTTCAAGGATGCGCGGGAACTTGCCGGCCAGGTCCCAGGAGATGAAGAACGGCGTCCAGTCGATGTATTCGGCCAGTACCTTGAGGTCGATGTTGTCCAGCACCCGGGCGCCGGTGAAGGTCGGCTTGACCGGCTGGTAGCCGGCCCAGTCGAACTGCGGCTTCTTGGCGATGGCCGCGGCGTAGCTCAGGCGCTCGGTACGGGCGCTGCGGTTGGCGGTGCGCTCGCGCACTTCGACGTATTCCTCGCGGGTCTTCTGCACGAAGCCGGCCTTGAGCTCCTTGGACAGCAACTGGGTGGCCACGCCCACCGCGCGGGAGGCGTCGGTGACGTAGACCACCGCGTCATTGCTGTACTTGGGCTCGATCTTCACCGCGGTGTGGGCCTTGGAGGTGGTGGCGCCACCGATCATCAGCGGCAGGTGGAAATCCTGGCGCTGCATCTCGCGGGCGACGTGGACCATCTCGTCCAGGGACGGAGTGATCAGCCCGGACAGACCGATGATGTCGCACTGCTGTTCCTTGGCCACCTGGAGGATCTTCTCCGCCGGCACCATCACCCCGAGGTCGACGATGTCGTAGCCGTTACAGCCCAGGACCACGCCGACGATGTTCTTGCCAATGTCGTGCACGTCGCCCTTGACCGTGGCCATGAGGATCTTGCCCTTGGCTTCCGGCTTGTCGCCTTTTTCCAGCTCGATGAACGGGATCAGGTGGGCCACTGCCTGCTTCATCACCCGGGCGGATTTCACCACCTGGGGCAGGAACATCTTGCCGGCGCCGAACAGGTCGCCGACCACGTTCATGCCGGACATCAGCGGGCCCTCGATGACTTCGATCGGGCGGCTGAAGCTTTGGCGCGACTCCTCGGTGTCTTCGACGATGTGGGTGGTGATGCCCTTGACCAGGGCGTGTTCCAGGCGCTTGTTGACGTCCCAACTGCGCCATTCCTCGGTTTCCGCTTCCTTGACGCTGCCGTCGCCCTTGAACTGGTCGGCGATGGCCAGCAGCGCGTCGGTGCCGTTTGGCGTGCGGTTGAGCACCACGTCTTCCACGGCGTCACGCAACTGCTGCGGGATCTGGTCGTAGATCTCCAGCTGGCCGGCGTTGACGATGCCCATGGTCAGGCCGTTGCGGATCGCATACAGCAGGAACACCGAGTGGATCGCCTCGCGCACCGGGTTGTTGCCACGGAACGAGAACGACACGTTGGACACGCCGCCGGAGCTCAGGGCATAGGGCAGCTCGTCGCGGATGTAGGCGCAGGCGTTGATGAAGTCCACCGCGTAGTTGTTGTGTTCCTCGATGCCGGTGGCCACGGCGAAGATGTTTGGGTCGAAGATGATGTCTTCCGGCGGGAAGCCCACTTCATTGACCAGGATGTCGTAGGAGCGCTTGCAGATTTCCTTCTTGCGCGCCTCGGTGTCGGCCTGGCCGACTTCGTCGAAGGCCATCACCACCACGGCGGCGCCGTAGCGCTTGCACAGCTTGGCGTGGTGAATGAACTGCTCCACGCCTTCCTTCATGCTGATGGAGTTGACGATGCCCTTGCCCTGGATGCACTTGAGGCCGGCTTCGATCACTTCCCACTTGGAGGAGTCGATCATGATCGGTACGCGGGAGATGTCCGGCTCGCCGGCGATCAGATTGAGGAAGGTGACCATGGCCTTCTTCGAATCCAGCATCCCCTCATCCATGTTGATGTCGATCACCTGGGCGCCGGCTTCCACCTGCTGCAGGGCCACTTCCAGGGCTTCGGTGTAGTTGTCCTCGCGGATCAGCCGGGCGA
Organism: Pseudomonas sp. TKO26; assembly: GCF_003225665.1. Taxonomy (NCBI): domain Bacteria; kingdom Pseudomonadati; phylum Pseudomonadota; class Gammaproteobacteria; order Pseudomonadales; family Pseudomonadaceae; genus Pseudomonas; species Pseudomonas sp. TKO26. Next base: position 12,242 of record NZ_QKLN01000006.1, on the reverse strand, counting down.
ATTTCGCCGAGCCGGTGATGTTGGTGCGTTCACCGACGTTCACGAACAGCGAGTTGCGATCGATGGTGAAGGGCTCCAGGCCCGACAGACGGCAAGCCTTGGGAATGTCCGGGATCTGCCGCGGGGCGTAGCCGGCCACGGCTTTGGCGATGGCGCCGATGTGCCCCGGGGTGGTGCCGCAGCAGCCACCGACGATATTGAGGAAACCGCTCTGGGCGAACTCTTCGATGACCTTGGCGGTTTGCTCCGGCAGTTCGTCGTATTCGCCGAATTCGTTGGGCAGGCCGGCGTTGGGGTGCGCCGAGACATGGGTGCTGGCCTTGTTCGACAGTTCTTCCAGGTACGGGCGCAGCTCGCTGGCGCCCAGGGCGCAGTTCAGGCCCACCGAAATCGGCTTGGCGTGGGCCACGGAGTTCCAGAAGGCTTCGGTGGTCTGGCCCGACAGGGTCCGGCCGGAGGCATCGGTGATGGTCCCGGAGATCATGATCGGCAGCTCCAAGCCCAACTCCTCGAACACGCCCTGCACGGCGAAGATCGCCGCCTTGGCGTTCAAGGTGTCGAAGATGGTCTCGATCAGGATCAGGTCGGCACCGCCTTCGATCAGGCCCTTGGTGGCCTCGGTGTAGTTTTCCACCAGTTCATCGAAGGTGACGTTGCGGTAGCCGGGGTTGTTGACGTCCGGCGACAGTGAGCAGGTGCGGCTGGTCGGGCCCAGGACGCCGGCGACGAAGCGCGGCTTGTCCGGAGTCTCGAGGGTTTTCGCATCCGCCACCTTGCGCGCCAGGCGGGCGCCTTCTACGTTCAGTTCGTAGACCAGTTGCTCCATGCCGTAGTCGGCCTGGGACACTTGGGTGGCGTTGAAGGTGTTGGTTTCGAGAATGTCGGCACCGGCATCCAGGTAAGCTTTTTCGATGGCGCCGATCACGTCGGGGCGGGTCAGCACCAGCAAGTCGTTGTTGCCCTTGACGTCGCTGGGCCAGTCGGCGAAGCGCTTGCCGCGGTAGTCCTGCTCCTCGAGCTTGTAGCTCTGGATCATGGTGCCCATGCCGCCATCAAGAATCAGAATGCGCTCTTTGAGGGCTTGCTGGAGAGCGTGGAGGCGAGCACTGCGATCAGACATGAGAACTACCTGGTAGGGCCATTACGAAGGGCGAGGATCATAGCAAACCTGCATGGTTTTGCGGCATGTGCGGGTTTTGCATGAATATCGCTCATGTTGGTGGTCGGGCGACATCGGTAGAATCGCGGCGTTTTTTACTTTCGGGATCAGGGACATGCCGTACCGTTTTGTCGTTGCCAGCGCTTTGCTGCTGCTCAGTTCATTGTGCATGGCCCAGGGTCCGGCGCCGGCCATTTCCTATACCCGCGACATCCAGCCGATCTTTACCGAGAAGTGCGTGGCCTGTCATGCCTGCTACGACTCCGCTTGTCAGCTCAATCTGGGCAGCGGCGAAGGCGCGAGCCGCGGCGCGTCGAAGATCCCGGTGTACGACGGCGAGCGCAGCAACGCCCAGGCGCCCACGCGGCTGTTCTATGACGCCAGCGGCAAGGCGGCCTGGCAGCGCCAGGGCTTCTATTCGGTGCTCGATGCCCAGGGCAGCCAGGCGGCGCTGATGGCGCGCATGCTCGAACTCGGCCACCGCACGCCATTGCAGCCCAATGCCAAGCTGCCCAGTGACATCGTGCTGGGCCTGAGCCGCGAGAACATGTGCCCGCAGCCGGGTGAATTCGACGCCTATGCCGGTGCTCATCCCAAGGAAGGCATGCCCCTGGCCGTCACCGGTCTCAGCGACCAGCAATACCAGACCCTGCAACGCTGGCTGGCCTCCGGCGCACCAATCGACGAGCAGGGCCTGGTTCCCAGTGCCCGGGAAAGCCTGCAAGTGGCCCAGTGGGAAAACCTGCTCAACGCCCCCGGTGCCCGTGAAAGCCTGGTGGCGCGCTGGCTCTACGAGCACTGGTTCCTCGCCCATATCTATTTCGAAGGCGGCGAGCCGGGGCACTTCTTCCAGTGGGTGCGCTCGCGTACCCCCAGCGGCCAGCCCATCGACCTGATCAACACCCGGCGCCCCAACGACGATCCGGGCACCCAGGTGTATTACCGCCTGTGGCCGGTGCAGGGGGTGATCGTGCACAAGACTCACATCACCTACCCGCTGAGCGCGGCGAAGATGGCCCGGGTCAAGACCCTGTTCTACAGCGGCGACTGGCAGGTCAACGCCTTGCCCGGCTACGGGCCGGCGCGCCGGGCCAACCCGTTCGAGACTTTCGAGGCGATTCCGGCCAAGGCCCGCTACCAGTTCATGCTGGATAACGCCGAATACTTCGTGCGCACCTTCATTCGCGGCCCGGTGTGTCGCGGGCAGATCGCCACGGATGTGATTCGCGACAACTTCTGGGCGCTGTTCCAGGCCCCGGAACACGACCTGTACATCACCGACCCGGCCTATCGCGGCCAGGCCACGCCGCTGCTGGCGATGCCCGGGCAGAACGACGATGTCGGCAGCGTGCTCAGCCTGTGGCTGGCCTATCGCGACAAGCGCAACGAATACGAAGCCCTGCGCCGCGACTTTTATGCCGAGGCCCCGGCGCCCAGCTGGTCCAGCCTGTGGGCCGGCAACGACAACGCGCTGCTGAGCATCTTCCGCCACTTCGACAGCGCCTCGGTGACCAAGGGCCTGATCGGCGAAGTGCCGCAAACGATGTGGCTGTTCGACTACCCGTTGCTGGAGCGCACCTACTATCAGTTGGCGGTGAATTTCGATGTGTTCGGCAACGTTTCCCACCAGGCCCAGACCCGGCTGTACTTCGACCTGATCCGCAACGGCGCCGAGCAGAACTTCCTGCGCCTGATGCCAGCGGGCACCCGCGAGGACTTCCTCGACGATTGGTACCAGAACAGCGGCAAGTTCAAGATGTGGCTGGACTACGAGTCCATCGACGACGGCAAGCGCAGCGCGCTGAAGCTCGACCTCAAGGACCCGAAAAAAGACTTCGCCAACCAGTTGCTGGCGCGTTACGGCGAGCTCAACGCCAAGCCCGATCCGATCAACCGCTGTGACGGCGCCTACTGTTCGCGCCCGAACATCGACCCGGCGCTGCAGGACGCCGAGCAGGCCCTGAGTCGCCTGGCGTCGCGTCCGGCGGCGGGGCTCAGGGTCATCGAGCAACTGCCCGAGGCGACGTTGCTGCGGGTCCAGGCCCCGAGCGGCAAGCGCGAGTTCTACAGCATGCTGCGCAATCGAGCCCACAGTAATGTGGCCTTCATGCTCGGCGAATCGCTGCGCTACCAGCCGGGGCTGGACACCCTGACGATTTTCCCGGGCATTCTCAGCAGCTACCCGAACTTCATGTTCAACGTTCCGGCCGAGCAGGTGCCGGCGTTTGTCCAGGCCATGCAAGAGGCGCGGGATGCCGCCAGCTTCGAGAAGGTCGTCGAGCGCTGGGGCATTCGTCGCAGCCACCCGCAGTTCTGGCAGTACTTCCACGACCAGACCCGCTACCTGCAGGAAACCGACCCGGTGGAGGCCGGGGTTCTGGACATGAACCGTTACGAAAACCTCTGATACAGGGCCACTATCTGTCCTCGGGACGCCCGCTGGCGGGCCCCGGGGATGCCTTATACCAAGGTCTATCCCGACAAAAATACTGGGACTTTGTCGGCGGCTTCGATTGGCGTAAACTGCGCCCACGTCTGCGAGGAACCACCATGAGCGCCATAACCATTACCGACGCCGCCCACGATTATCTGGCTGATCTGCTGTCCAGGCAGAACACCCCGGGGATTGGCATCCGCATCTTCATCACCCAGCCAGGGACTCAGTACGCCGAGACCTGCATCGCCTATTGCAAGCCGGGCGAAGAGAAACCCGAAGACAAGGCCCTGGGCCTGAAGAGCTTCACCGCCTATATCGACGCCTTCAGCGAGGGTTTCCTCGATGATGCGGTGGTCGATTACGCCACCGACCGCATGGGCGGCCAACTGACCATCAAGGCGCCCAACGCCAAGGTGCCGATGGTCAATGCCGACAGCCCGATCAACGAGCGCATCAACTACTACCTGCAAACCGAGATCAACCCGGGGTTGGCCAGCCATGGCGGCCAGGTCAGCCTGATCGACGTGGTGGACGACGGCATCGCCGTGCTGCAATTCGGCGGTGGTTGCCAGGGCTGCGGCCAGGCCGACGTGACCTTGAAGGAAGGCATCGAGCGCACCCTGCTCGAGCGCATCCCCGAGCTCAAGGGTGTACGTGATGTCACCGACCACACGCAGAAAGAAAACGCCTACTACTAAGGCGTTCACTGCGGCATGAAAAACGGCGCCCCGTGAGCGCCGTTTTTTTATGCCCGCAAACCAGCGCCCCAAAAAAAGCCTCCGTAGGAGCCGGCTTGCCGGCGAAAGGGCCTGCAAGCCTTGCATCAATGCCGAGACCAAGGGGGTCAGGGGCGATAGAGGTGCGCGTGCCCGGCGCGGTACAGCGACGATTCGCTGAACGCGTCCGTGGCCAGTACCCGGCCTACCAGAATCAGCGCCGTGCGCCGGAAGCCCTTGGCCGCAACCTTCTCGGCAATGTCCGCCAGGGTGCCCAGCGCCCAGTCCTGATCCGGCCAGGTGGCCCGATGCACCACGGCAATCGGGCAGTCGGCGCCGTAATGGGGCAGCAGCTCGGCGACGATCTTTTCCAGGTGATTGACCCCCAGGTGGATCGCCATGGTGGCGCCGTGGGCCGCAAGGCTGGCGAACTCCTCGCCGGCGGGCATGGCGGTCTTGTCCGCATAGCGGGTCAGGATCACGCTCTGGGACACATCCGGCAGGGTCAATTCGGCCCCCAGCAGGGCGGCGCAGGCAGCGGTGGCGGTGACTCCGGGGACGATCTCGTAGGGAATGCCCAGCTCCCGCAGGCAGCGGATCTGTTCGCCGATGGCGCCATACAGGCTCGGGTCCCCGGAGTGCACCCGGGCCACATCCTGGCCTTGGGCATGGGCCTCGCGGATCGCCTCGATGATCTGTTCCAGGTGCAGTTCGGCACTGTTGATCACCCGGTCCGCACGGTGACCTTCGAGGACGGCCGCGGGCACCAGCGAGCCGGCGTAGATGATCACCGGGCAGCGATGGATCAGGCGCTGGCCCTTGACGGTGATCAGCTCCGGGTCGCCGGGGCCGGCACCGATGAAATAGACAGTCATGGCTGTGTCCTGTGAAAAAAAGGGCGGGAACAGGGTCGCAGATGAACGATGTTCATATTCGCGACGGGGAATTGTCGGCCAGTTTACCGGCTGGCGGCCAATGCCAGGGTGGCCTGGGCGTATTTCTGGCGGGGGATCAACAGCCGGGCCGGGCCGGGGTGCAACTGTTCGGCCAGGGCCAGGGCGGCGCTTTCGGCAACGCCGTAGCAGCCGCTGCGTTCAAAGGCGATCTGCGAGCGGTGGCTCAGGCGCGAGGCGTATGGCGCCAGTTGACTGCTGCTGAAGCAGGTCAGCGGCAGGGCCAGTTGATCCGCCAGTTGCAGCAGGCCGGGCTCGTTGCGCTTCAGGTCGATGCTGGCCAGGGCCAGCAGTTGCCCGCTCTCCAGGCGGTGGGCTTGCAGTACCTGCTCAAGCAGGGCGCGCAGCGTGGTCACCGGGCAGCCCTTCCGGCAACCCAGGCCGACCACCAGGGCCGGCGCCGCGCGCATGTCGATCATGCCGGGTACAGATCCGTGTTCTTGCGCCGGAACAGCCAGGCGCTGATCAGCCCCAGGGCCAGCCAGAAGGCGGCATTGGTCAACTGCGAGGCAATCTTGAACTGTGCTTCCAGCGCTTCTGGCGCCAGCATCGAGTGCACTTCAGGTTGGGGCGCGCCGATCACGTGGGGCACGGCGATAATCGCCACGCCCAGCAGTTTCAGCAGCCAGTGGCCGGCGAACACGATCAGGGCAATGCCCACTGCGGTGGACGCGGCAGTCCCGATCCACCACACCTGGCGCTGCACCAGGTCGGCGGCTGCAGTGCCCGGCAATTCCGGCGGCAGGCCCAGAGTGGGCGCCAGGCAGAAGGTCGCATAGCCGGCGAGCCCCCAGAGCAGGCCTTGCGAGGCACGGCTGGGCGCGCGCAGGGTGTAGAGCCCGGCCAGCATCAGGGCGAAGCCGACCGCTACCACCAGGTTGCCGCCGGTGGTGGACAGCGTGCGCTGCCAGCCGTCTTCCGGCTCCCAGGCTTCGGCATCGTGGCTGTGCGCGGCCATGGCGCCGGAGGCATGTTCATGGGCTTCGGCGACCGGAGCCTGTTCATAGGTTTCCGCCTGCAGGATCAGCGGAGCGACCCACAAGCTTTGCAGCAGGGTCAGCAGCAGGGCCGCCAGCAGCCCGGTGAACCCTGCGGTTTGCGCAATACGCTTGATCATCTCGGCAAGTCTCAATGGCAAGGGAAGGCGGCGCTGTGACGGGTGTCGTGGGCGGCGTTGTGCACCGCTTCGATATGGGAGAAACCGGCGAAATACACCAGGCAGGCGCCCAGCAGCGACGCGCCGATGGCGGCCACCAGACGCTGGCTCAGGGTGGAGGTGCTGCTGGCGGAATGGCTGGTGCTGCTGATGATCGACATGGCGCTTCCCTTTGGAGTGTCGGCTGGGGAGGAGCGCAGCAAAACCCCGCGTGAGGAGCACGCAGGGTTTGCAACAGCGCCCGCCCACCGCGGGTTTGTTATGTAAGTGTTGCGGGCCGGTCTCCGGGCTCGCGAGGTGCAGGGCTGATGCCATGCCGCTAAGTGTCGCCTTCCCATGCCGGGGCACAGTGGATCTGACACTTCGCTCGCTTACCGTTGCGGGGGCAGCACCGGACTGGTCACGGCCTTTTAGTTAAGCACGTGATTCACCGGTTTCCCGTTTCACCCTGTGAAGGGCACCCGTAACAAGGCGCGTAGCAAATCATGGGCGGGGTGATGCCGTCAATTGCGCCAGGCGCTGCATTGCCGATTGACCGTCCCCCGCGCTCTGCGTAGCCTTGCGCGTTCGAGGTTCTTCGGCCAGCGGTCGAAGCTAAGAAGGGAACGCGGTCGATGCCGCGGCTGCCCCCGCAACTGTGAAGGGTTGGATTGCTGCAAGGCCACTGCATGGGCGTCGACGACGCCGGCGGGAAGGCGCAGCAAGCGTCGGTCGCGTACCGGCAAGCCCTCAGCCAGGAGACCTGCCTCGATCGAAGATTCTCACTACAACCGGGCGGGGTGATCCGGTGGCGAAATCTCCGCGCGCCTTCGCGCTGCGGTTCTCGTCCCGTATGCCCGCCACCTTTGCCTAGGGGCATCCGATGAAAACACTGGCCAAACTTCCCGTCACCATCGTCACCGGCTTCCTTGGCTCGGGTAAGACCACCTTGCTGCGGCACATGCTGGACAACGCCCAGGGCCGGCGCATCGCGGTGATCGTCAACGAGTTCGGCGAGCTGGGCATCGACGGCGAGATTCTCAAGCAGTGCGCCATCGGCTGCACCGAGGAAGAGGCCAGCGGCCGGGTCTACGAGTTGGCCAACGGCTGCCTGTGCTGCACCGTGCAGGAAGAGTTCTTCCCGGTGATGCGCGAGCTGGTGGCGCGCCGTGGCGACCTGGACCACATCCTCATCGAAACCTCCGGCCTGGCCTTGCCCAAGCCCCTGGTCCAGGCCTTCCAGTGGCCGGAAATCCGTAGCGCCTGCACGGTCGACGCGGTGATCACCGTGGTCGACAGCCCGGCCGTGGCTGCCGGTACCTTCGCCGCGTTCCCCGAGCAAGTGGACGCCCAGCGCAAGCTCGACCCGAACCTGGACCACGAATCGCCGCTGCACGAGCTGTTCGCCGACCAGCTGTCCAGCGCCGACCTGGTGATCCTCAACAAGACCGACCTGATCGATCCCGCAGACCTGGCCAAGGTACGCTTGGAAGTGGCCGAGGAACTGCCGCCGGCGGTCAAGGTCATCGAAGCCAGCAGCGGCCGCCTGCCACTGGACGTGCTGCTGGGCCTGGGCGCCGGTTCCGAGGAACACATCGACAGCCGTCACAGCCACCACGACCATCACCACGACGGCGATGACGACCACGACGACCACGATCACGACGCCTTCGATTCCATTTCCATCGAACTGCCCCAGGCCGACGAAAGCCTGCTGCTGGACGCCCTGACCCAACTGGTGGTTAAGCACGGCATCCTGCGGGTCAAGGGCTTTGCCGCGATCCCCAACAAGCCGATGCGCCTGCTGATCCAGGGCGTGGGCACGCGCTTCGACAAGCACTTCGACCGCAAGTGGGGCGCCGATGAAGCCCGCACCACGCGCCTGGTACTGATCGGCCAGGAACTGGACGCCGCCCAGCTCGAAGCGCAACTGCGCGCCGCGCTCAGCGTGTAAGCCATGCACCTGCTCAGGACCCAGCCCGGCGGTTTCGTCTCGGATGACAACATTGCCGACCTTGGACAAACCCCCGCCGAGCTGGTGATCCTGTGCAGCGGCGACTCCAGCCTGGCGCTGCTGGCCGATGCCGCCGAGCAGTTGCCCGAGGATTACCCGAGCTTTCGCCTGGCCAACCCGATGCAGGTGCAGAACCACGCCTCGGTCGACCTGTATGTGGATCAGGTGCTGCGCCACGCCAAGGTGATCCTGATTTCCCTGCACGGCGGCATCGGCTACTGGCGTTACGGCGTCGAGCGGCTGGTGGAGCTGTCCCAGCGCGGCGTGCAGTTGATCCTGGTGCCGGGGGACGACCGCCCGGACCCGGAACTCAGCGACCTGAGCACCGTGGGGCCCGCCGAGCGCGACCGCCTGTGGCAGTTCCTGCGCCAGGGCGGGCGCGACAATGCCTTGAATTTCTACCGCTGTCTGGCCAGCGGCCTGCTGGGGCGCGACTACCCCTGGAGCGAACCGCAGACTCTGCCACGCACGGCGATCTATCACCCGCAAAAAAGCCAGGCCGCCCTCAGCGACTGGCAGGCCGATTGGCAGCCTGGCCAAGCCGTGGCGGCGCTGCTGTTCTACCGCTCTCACCTGCAGGCGGCCAACACCGGTTTCATCGATCTGTTCTGCCAGCGCCTGCAGGCAGCAGGGCTCAACCCCTTGCCGATCGCCGTGGCCAGCCTCAAGGAAGCCGGCTGCCTGAGCCAGGTCGAAGACTGGCTGGAGGCAACCGCGGCCGGGGTGATCCTCAATACCACCGGCTTTGCCCAGTCCAGCCCCGAAGCCCCGCACCTGCGGCCGTTCCGGCGCAACATCCCGGTAATCCAGGCCATCTGCGCCCAGGATAACGAGCCCGGCTGGCGCGACAGCGAGCAGGGCCTGGGCCCGCGGGACCTGGCCATGCACATCGCCTTGCCGGAACTGGACGGGCGCATCATCAGCCGGCCCATCAGCTTCAAGGACCTGGCCTGGCGCAGCGAGCGCAGCCAGTCGGACGTGGTGTGCTACCGCGGCCAGCCCGAGCGCATGGACTTTGTCGCCGAACTGGCTCGGCGCTGGGTCGAGCTGGGGCGCCTGGACAACGGCCACAAGCGCATTGCCCTGGTGCTGGCCAACTACCCGACCCGCGACGGGCGCATCGGCAACGGCGTCGGCCTGGACACCCCGGCGGCGGCATTGAATATCCTCAAGGCCCTGCGCGCCGAAGGCTATCCGCTGCCGGCCGAGTTGCCCGCCAGCGGCAGCGAGCTGATCCGGCAGTTGCTGGGTGGGGTCAGCAACGACCTGGACAGCCTCGACCAGCGTCCGTGCCAGCAAAGCCTGGCCTTGGACGACTACGCGGCGATGTTCCAGGCGCTGCCGCCAGCTAATCGCGAAGCGGTGCTGCAACGCTGGGGCGCACCGCAGCAAGACCCGATGTTCCGCAACGGGCGGATGATGATCGCCGGCCTGCGCTTTGGCCTGACCTTCGTCGGCATCCAGCCGGCCCGGGGTTATCAGGTGGACCCCAGCGCGGTCTACCACGACCCGGACCTGGTGCCGCCCCATGGCTACCTGGCGTTCTACTTCTGGCTGCGCCAGACCTACGGCGCCCATGCGCTGATCCACGTCGGCAAGCACGGCAACCTGGAATGGCTGCCGGGCAAGGGCGTCGGCCTGTCGCAGAACTGCTGGCCGGATGCGCTGCTGGGGCCGCTGCCAAACATCTACCCGTTCATCGTCAACGACCCGGGGGAGGGCGCCCAGGCCAAGCGCCGTACCCAGGCGGTGATCATCGACCATCTGATGCCGCCGCTGACCCGCGCCGAAACCTACGGCCCGCTGCGCAACCTGGAACTGCTGGCGGACGAATACTACGAAGCCCAACTGCTGGATCCACGGCGGGCGCGGGAGCTGCAGCGGGACATCCTGCAACTGGTGCGCGAAACCCATATCGACCGCGAGCTGCAACTGGAGGGTGCCCTCGACAACGACGCCGACGCCGCCATCTGGCTGCCGCGGCTGGACACCTACCTGTGCGATCTCAAGGAATCGCAGATCCGCGATGGCCTGCACGTGTTCGGCGAATCCCCCGAGGGTCGCTTGCGCCTCGACACCCTGCTGGCCTTGCTGCGCATTCCCCGGGGCGATGGCAAGGGCGCTCACGCCAGCCTGCTGCGGGCCCTGGCCAAGGCCTTCGACCTGGATTTTGATCCGTTGGACTGTGCCCTGGCCGAGCCCTGGACCGGGCGTCGGCCGCAAGCGTTACGGCAGATCAGTGATGCGCTGTGGCGTACCGCTGGCGATGCGCGCGAGCGTCTGGAGCTGTATGCCGCCGAGTTGATCGAAGCGGCGCTACGGGGCCCGGTGGCGCAGCTGGACCAACCCGGCTGGGAGCCAGTGCAGAGCATTATCGACGGCCTGCGTGAGGTGGTCGCGCCACGCCTGGACGCTTGCGGCCCGGCGGAGATGCACGGCCTGCTGGAAGCCCTGAACGGGCGTTTCGTCCCCGCCGGGCCCAGCGGCGCGCCCAGCCGTGGGCGGCTCGACGTGCTGCCCACCGGGCGCAACTTCTATTCGGTGGACGTGCGCAACCTGCCCACCACCACCGCCTGGCGCATCGGTTTCCAGTCGGCCAACCTGATCCTCGAACGCCACCTGCAGGATCACGGCGACCACCTGTTGCACCTGGGCCTGTCGGTGTGGGGCACCGCCACCATGCGCACCGGCGGCGACGACATCGCCCAGGCCATGGCCCTGATGGGCGTGCGCCCGGTGTGGGCCACCGGCAGCCAGCGGGTCGACGATTTCGAGATCCTGCCCCTGAGCCTGCTGGACCGGCCGCGGGTCGACGTGACCCTGCGGGTGTCCGGCTTTTTCCGCGATGCCTTCGCCAACCTGATCCGTCTGTTCGACGCGGCGGTGCAAGCGGTGGCGGCCCTCGATGAGCCTGAGGAGATGAACCCGCTGGCGGCCAGGGTCCGCGCCGAGCGCGAAGCCTTGATCGCCTCCGGCCTGGATCGGGACACCGCGGCCCGTCAGGCCGGCTGGCGGATCTTCGGCGCCAAGCCCGGGGCCTACGGCGCCGGGGTCCAGGGCGCCATCGACGGTCGCCTGTGGCAGAGCCGCGAAGACCTGGCCGAGGTCTACCTGAACTGGGGCGGCTACGCCTATGGCGGCCAGGATGAAGGCACCGCCGCCCGCGAGCAGTTCGCCAACCGCCTGGGGCAGGTGCAGGCGGTGCTGCAGAACCAGGACAACCGCGAGCACGACCTGCTCGATTCCAACGACTACTACCAGTTCCAGGGCGGCATGCTGGCGGTGGTGGAAAGCCTCAGCGGGGCCAAGGCCGCCAGCTACCACGGCGACCACAGCCAGCCGGACCTGCCGAAGATCCGCACCCTCAAGGAAGAGCTGAACCGGGTGATCCGCTCCCGGGCGGCCAATCCGAAGTGGATCGAAGGGGTCAAGCGGCACGGCTACAAGGGCGCCTTCGAAATGGCCGCGACCCTGGACAACCTGTTTGCCTTCGACGCCACCACCGAACTGATCGACGATCACCAATACGCGTTGCTGGCCGATGCCTATCTGCTGGACGACTCGACCCGCGAGTTCGTCCGCCAGCATAATCCCCACGCCCTGCGCGACATGACCGAGCGCCTGCTGGAGGCTCAGCAGCGCGGCTTGTGGCAAGAGCCCGGCGATTATCGTGAAGCCCTGGAGCACCTGCTGCTGGATATAGAAGAAGATTCCTGATGCGGCGAGTGCTGTGCACTCGATCGCGAGCAAGCTCGATCCTACAGGGCTGGCATTGCCGTTGTAGGAGCGAGCTTGCTCGCGAAAGCGTCCCCCCGGACACCCCCGACC
>NZ_QKLN01000047.1:0-1657 GCF_003225665.1 Pseudomonas sp. TKO26 | reverse complement strand
GAGTTTCTGCGGGGTTGGGATCATGGGCGTGGTATCGATACGGGGCGGGTTATTGGCAGTCGACAGGCTGCCACGATTGTCAGTGCTGGTGACGGGACAAGAACATCTGCTGCAGTAGTTTCGTTTTACAACAACGCGGATGAGAGCTTGGAGGGGAATAAGTCGAGGCTCAATTCTGATGGCACTCCTCCGCTGCCAATCACTGGTGTTTCAGATATCTATGCGGGAACTACTGGATCCGACGTTATTGCTTACTCTGCAATGTATGTCCGTCCACGCAACCTGGCGGTCATGTGGTGCATCAAAGCCTGGAACGCTCCGGTCAACCAGGGAAATATCGATATCGCAGGCTTGGCCGCAAACGTTGCGGCACTTGAGGCTAGGCCACGTGGCCTGGGCGATGGCCAAATCTGGCAAAACCTTACAACAAGCCGCGTTTCTGGAACTGTCTACACCAATACGACTGGGCGCCCGATTCAGGTACATGTGGCGATCTCGAGTGGAGCTGTTTACGCCCGGGTAGGTCCTGTGGACGTATCTTTCTCGGCGTATCACGCAGCGTTCGTAGTACCTGCTGGAGCCACTTATACAGTCACACTCAACAATCCAGTTAACTTGTGTTGGGCGGAGTTGCGCGCATGAAGTATTTCCATAACCCCGAGACCAACGAAGTCCACGCCTACGATGAGGATGCTCCTGGTGAGTTCATCCCAAGCAGCTTGTTGCCAATGTCCGAAGCACAGGTGCAAGCCTATATCGCCAGTGCGACAACTGCCTTGCCTACCAAGGAAGATACGGAGCGCAACTGGCGTGATAACGAACTGACTTCGCTGATGTGGCTGCGTGAGCGGCATCGCGATCAGCTCGATATTCAAGCCCCGACCAGCATTGATGGGGAGCAGTTCAAGGAGCTGCTGGTGTATATGCAAGCCCTGCGCGATTGGCCGCAATCGGTGGATTTCCCCGACGCCGATTTGCGTCCGCTAGCGCCCCCCTGGATTGCCAAGCAAGTTCAATAAACGCCCCGCCTCGCCGGGGCGTTTTCTTTTCCAGTTTTCTAACTATGTCCACGCTGAACTCCCTCGGCGTGGATGAATGACAACGAGAGGACAGACGAGTGGATTATCCAAAGAGTGTGCCAAGTGTTGGGTTGGTTAATGGGAAGTTTGTTGACGAGAACCCGGTCACGGGGCAAGTCGGCTCACTGATTTCTTCCGACTGGGGAAATGCGGTGACCGATGAATTGCTCAATGTGATTCGTGCGGGTGGGAAGGAGCCGGCCGAGGCCGAGCATGACCAGTTGCTGGCGGCGATCAAGGCCATCGTCCGGGATTCGATACCGCCAGAGAAGATTCGCAGCACCTTGGCCGAGTACGGCATCACCGACGCCTATACCAAGTCGGTGACCTACACCAAGGCTGAGATCGAAGCGCTGCTGAAGAACATGTCGGCCCTGCCGGTGGGGGCCATGGTGCCGTTTCCCAAAGGTGTGGTGCCGGCGGGATTTCTGGAAGTGGATGGCAGTGTGCAGAGCACAGCGACCTATCCGGATTTGGCGGTTTACTTGGGGACGACCTTCAACACCGGGGGCGAGGGCGAGGGCAACTTCCGTTTGCCGGAGTCGCGGGGGGAGTTTTTGCGGGGTTGGGATCATGGG
>NZ_QKLN01000046.1:0-8874 GCF_003225665.1 Pseudomonas sp. TKO26 | reverse complement strand
CCTCCCCCCACACCCCACCCAGGGCTTCGACGCAGAACACCCAGATCGCAGGCCGGAACTATAAGCAAACCGTCCTGCACGCCGCCCCGGCTCTTCTCTTCCCTCCCCGCCAACCAGCAACACAACCCCGTTCCCATCAGCCAAAAAAAGGGGCGATCAACGATCGCCCCCCAAGCTTGCTACCACGAGAGAACCTACAGCGTCAGTTGCCCCCGCTCCTCATCGGTCAAACGCGCCCGGGCCTGGTCGCTCAGGGGGCCGGCGCCCAGGACCTGCACCGGGCTGTCGGGGTCGTAGCCCGGGGCGCGGCTGGCTTCTTCGCGCTGGCGCTGCACCGGCTCGGAGCCAAAGCCCAGCACTTCCACGGTGACGATCGAGGCCCGGCCCTGCTTGGCCGCCGCCTGCTGGTTGCGGGCGGCATCTTCCGCGGCCTGGGACGCAGCGGAGCCGGCGGCGCTGGCCGAGGTCATAGCACCGGTATTGACCGTGGCGCTCACCGGCACCCCGGAGGACTTGCCCTGGGTCTGGATGTTCGCCGCGTTGACCACCCGCAGCGCGGCAATGTTGACGTTGCCCGAGACCCGGATCCCCGCCTCGCCGGCGTCGATGGTGCCCAGAGGCGCGATCAGGTCGATATCGCCGGCCGGCACCTCGGGAATCGGGTTGAGGGTGGCGATCCCCGCCCCGGTGCTGGGCACCGAAGGCGCCAGGCTGACATTGCCCCAGGTGTCGTAGACGCGCTTGGGCGGGGTGTAGACCACGGTGGTCTTGGAACCCCGGCCGGCGTTGATGTCACCCGCCGCCGACCAGCCCATGATCGAGCCGCCGAAGGTGGTCATGATCCGGCTCTGGCCCAGCAGGATGCTGCCCAGGGAATACAGCTGAATGTCCCCCGCGCCCTGGGTGATGATCCCCGCCGACGCCGGTGGCGCGGTGCCTTCGATGCCGAAGGTCTGGTTGCCGCCCGGGGTCAGCATCTGGATATTGCCGCCGAAGTTGGTGTGCACCCCGGCCCCGCCAAACAGGGTGATATCGCCCTTGTAGGTAATCGGGTTGCCGGCCACGTCGGTACTCGGGAACAGCGCGGCAATCGCCGCCCGGCCCCGGGCGTAGCTGCCCTGGCGCACGCCGCCGTCCTGGTTGTACTCACGGCCGGCGGCCTTGAGCTCGGCGAAATACACCTCACGGGCGAACACCCGCTGCTGCTCCGCCGGCAGCGCCGCGTAGTAGGCCCGGGCCTGGGCGCTGTCGCCGGTGAAACCGAAGCGCTCAGCCAGCCAGGCCTGCAGTTCCCCATCGTAGAGCTTGTAGACCTTGCCTCCGGCCAGGCTGGCCGGGTCCAGGTAGGCGTCGACAAAGCGCCGGTAGTCCGGGCCCTTAGGGCCGACCCCGGCCTGCATCACGATGCTCGCCCCTGGCTGGCTGTCGCCCGGCGCCACAGCGCCGATGCTGGTGATGCTGACCTTGTCCTCCATCAGGATATTGCGCCCCGCCGTCAGCTCCAGGGTGCCGGGGCCGGCAACCATGAAGTTGCTGTAGAGAATGTCGCGCCCGGCGCTGACGATGGAGATGTCGTTGGGGTTGTTGTGCACGAACAGGTTGCCCTGCGAAGTCGACGAACTATTAGGGTCAAAGTCGACAACAAGCCGCCCACTGCCGACGATATCGCGTCCGGCCATCATCCATACCGGACGACTGCCTTCATACCAGGTCTGGCCGGGGTGCAACGATGCGCTGTTAAAGGCAATGCTCCGACCGCTGCTGACCCCCACCAGGTCTCCGCTCACTGCGTAGAACCGTGCCGGGTCCGCAGCCCCACCAACAGGCCCGGCGACACTGCCCGAGCCAAAGGCAAACAATGGCAAGCTGGAAGAGGCCGAGTTGCCATTGATCGACAGATTGCTGGCCGCCACCACACCGCCGATTCGACCGACAAACGCCGGGTGCCATGGAGTGGCCATCGAGCTGGCCGCAGCGCCTGACTGGCTGACGATGAAGCCGCCGGCATGGATCGAGTCCTGGGCAAGGAACTGCAACTGGCCATGGCCCCCTGGCGCCAGAAGCAACGGCTCACGAAAGGCAATCGTACCGGTCTGCTGCATGCCGGCCTGGCCATAGTAAAGACTGCCACTGGCTGCCACTGCCCTGAGGATGGACGGATAGACCACCGCCAGATCGGTGCCGGCGGGGTTGGTGATGGGGGCCAAATTTCCGCCCAGAGACAGCAGATCGATAGCGGTGCGATCGGTCCACAGGGTAAACCAACTCTGTCCGGTGCCTGTTTGGCTGCCACGGTTGAAAAGCGCAGGGTTGAACTGCCTGACCCGGCCTGGGTCTTCAACATTCTGCACCACCAGATCCCCCAGGCTCTGCAGGTTGAAGGTGGCATCTCCGGGCATCAAGCTCAGCCCCCCCCGGGTCACGCCAAGGGTCGAGCGCAAGGAGTCGAAGGCGCGAGTCTCACTTGGATTGTGATCCGTGGCGACGCTGCCATAGAGCAGATCGATGCTCCCCTGGGAACCGCTGTGCAAGGTGGTGTTACCACGCAGGTTCACCAGCATACCGTTGCGACGCTCCATCGCCATTTCACTGGCGGGGTTCAAGGCACCCGCAATATTCACCCGCAGATCGCCCCCCCCCGTCAGTTGCAAGCTGCCATCGCTGGCTACCCGGCCGGTACTGCCCACCGCCAGCACCAGCCCTTGGCTGCGCGGAGCCACAGTGGCCGGATCGTTGGCATTCGCGGGAGTGTCGACGGTCCCGGCAGCGCCCGCGACATTCAGTTCAAGATTGCCACCACCCAAGGTGCCGAACCCGGTAAAGCCCACCATCCGGTCGGCAGCGCCCGCCGCCGTGTAGGTACCGAAGTTGATCCACCAGGCCGTGGGCTGGGCCGAGCCGCCGGTGGCGACATCGGCACTGCCCTGGCGCCACAGCCAGTTGCCCACTTCGGCCGAGTCTTGGCCGTTGTCCTTGGGGTTGGGCCAGGCCAGGCTATTGCCCGCCACACCGGTGATATTGCCGGTCAGGTTGCCGCCGACATCGATCCGCAGGTTACCCCCACCTTCCGGGTACCAGGCGCGGTACAGGCTGGTACCACTGCCATTGACGAACTGCTCGAAGTAGCTGCCTGGGTCGTTGAGCACCTTACCGCCAGCGCCCAGATTCCGCGGTTGGTTGTAAGGATCGGCAGCGGAGGTGGCGGTGGATGACGTACCGGCGGTATAGACCCCGTACAACGAATCCATGCTCAGGTTGCCGGCGCTCAGCAGTTGCAGGTCGCCGGTGCCGGTGCGCACCACGCTGAAGCGGCTGCTGGACGGTTTTGGCGCGTATTCCTTGTCGGCCATGGCCGTGCAATAGCTCGGGTTGTCCTTGCAGAAGGATTCGACCGAAGGCTGCCCCAGGTCGGCCAGCAGCTTCGCATCGATGGGGTCGCCGGCCTTGATCACTATGCCGGCCCCGGCCAGGTCGTCCACGGCCTGCTGGGTCCAGGCGAAGCTGGCCTTGACTGCGCAGTAACTCGGGTTGTCCGAACAGAACTGGTCGATGGAGGTTTGCCCCAGATCGATCAGAAACTGCTCATCGATCGGATCCCCGGCCTTGACCACGATATCCGACGCGGCCAGTTCGTCCGCCGCTTGCTGGGTCCAGATGCGCACACTCTTGGAGGGCATTTCCTTGGCGAACATGCCGTAGTGACTGTCCGCCAGATGCAGGTCGCCGCTGCGCGGATTGGCCTGCAGGATGCGGCTGTCGGCGGCCTCGGTATCGGCCCCGGCCACCAGGCGCAGGGACCAGGACTGCGAACCCTCGGCCAGCATCGGGGCAATGGCCCAGAGCTGGTTGCTGCGCCCCGCCACCTCCGGCCGCAGTTGCACCGACTCGACGCCCCCCGGCAGCTTGACGTCCGTTCCGGTGGGAATCAGCGCGCCCTTGGGCAGCGGCTTGCTGCCGTCGAGCAGCACCCCGCCCACCACCTTGGGCAACTCCACACCCTTGGGCCAGGTCAGGGGCTTGACCAGGATGTTCTGGCCGAGCAGGTTGCCGGCCTCCAGCTGGGTACCGGCGATCAGGGTCTGGGCCTCACCAAGCAGGGTTCCAGCGGCGAACAGCAGGTTGCCCGCGGCATCGCGCACAGCGGCGGCCAGCACGGTGCCCGCCGGCAGGGTCAGGCTCTGATCGAGTTGCACGGTCACCGGCAGGCGGGTGCCCGCCGCCAGGGTCAGGCCCTTGATCGGCAAGTCGTAGTTGAGGGTGGTGCCGCTGGGGAAACGGGTGCCATCGGCCAGGGTCACCCCAGTGCCCGGCACTATGATGTTGCCACCGGTAAAGTCCACGCCCTTCAGCAGCACCCAGCCCTTGTCATCCACGGTCGGTGGCGGCGGCGCAAAGCCGTCATTGATGCTGCCGTAGATATTCAGGTCGCCACCGGCACGCAGGGTCAGGCTGCCGACCTCGCCGGAGCCATATACCGAAGTCTTCTGGCTATGAGGGTTGAGGCTGGCATAGCGATAGCCGGACAGGTCCAGGTCGCCCTGCACCACCAGGTCGCCATCGGCGGTCTTGCTGACGATCTGCACGCCGGGGCGCAAGTGCAAGGCATCGGCGTAGGTGGCGTTGTTCAAGCCGGCCAACTTGTTCTGCAACAGGTCGTTGTTCTGCAACGCGGCGTTGATAAAGGCCGTGCTCAGTTGGTGTTTTTTGTCCAGGTAGTCCTGGGTGATTTGCTGATACGGCCGGCCGCTGGCGGTGCTGTCATTTTTCAGTGGCGCATCGTCGTAGCTGATCATGCCGTTGACCGCGATCGAACGGGCGCCCTGGATATCCAAGCGGCCATGGGCATCGATATCGATATCGTTGCTGCTGCCGTCCACCTGAACCAGCCGTGGCGCGTTCAACTCCAGGGTGCCGCGACTGCGGCCGTCGTTCTGCCCGGCGGCGCTCCCCACAGCCACATCGGTGCCATGGCGCAGGTCGATGCGTGCGCCATCGGCCAACGTCAGCCGGCCCTCGCCGGAGCCGAGTACCACGGTGGCGCGGTTGGGCGAGTCGATGATCTTGCCGTAGCTGTCCACCCGCAGTTGGCTGCCATGGGCATCGAGCACCGCGCTGCTGTCCAGGGTCAGGCCATGCCTGGCTGCCAGGTTGATGCTGCCGACCCGCTCGCCGCTGGCGTCCACCAGGCCGTTGACCTGCAGGCTGCCATTGTCCAGGGAGACGTTGATGCTGCTGGCCTTGACCCCGTTACCGATGGTCAAGTCGCCCTGCTTGAGCTGGAAGCTGCGCGCGCCGTACACCTGGCCCTGGTTCAACCGCTGGTTGAGGGCGGCGAACTGTTCGTCCTGGGTGCCACTGGCGCCCAGGCGCTGGGCCTGGATTTCCACCGCGCCGCCCAGGTAAGGCACCCGGGTGCCGCCGGCATCGTAGTAGCCGCTGCTGGCGCCGAGGATCTTGCCCGCCAGCTCCACCAGCCCGGCGTTGCCGTCCACGGCCACCGCCCGCAGCTTGCCGGCCTGATTGTTATTGGCCGACAGATCGATGCTCGACCCAGCCGCCTGCAGCACATTGCCGGCGCGGCTCTGCAACAGCACCTCGCCACCGCTGCCGTAGCGGGTCAGGTCGTTGAAGACCATGGCGCGGCCCGCCACATCGATCAGCGCGGCATCGGTCAGTACCACATCACCACGGGCCTCCAGGGTCACCTTGCCACTGGGCAGCACTACCGCGCTCGCCAGGCGAATGCTATCGCCCTGCAGGGACAGTTCCGCGCCATAGCCCTTGGTCTCGCCACGGGGGTCGGCGGTGGCGCTGATATCGATGGCGCCACCGGCACTGATGCGATTCACCGAGCCGGCCTCGCCGGTCAGCAGCGGGCTGCGGATATTCAGGTTGCCACCGCTGTAGGCGAAGCCCTTGAGCGGGTCATAGGCGCCCTGGCTCTGGTACACCGAGAGGCTGCCCTTGTGGTTGGCGGTGATGCGCTGGCTGGCATTCAGGTCAACGTTGGCAAAGCCCAGGGCCAGGCGGTCGAAGCTCTTGATGGTGCTGGGCTGGGCGAAAGCGCCATAGCCGAACTCGATGCGCTCGGCATTGATCGACAGGCGTCCGCTGCCGGTACCGGCACCACCGGCCACCACCGCGCCAGGCGGGGTTTCGGCACCCAGCCAGATCAGGTTTGCCGTGTGGATGCTGGCCACATCATTGGCACCGCCGGCGCCGTAGATCGCCGGGGTGGAGAGCATCAGGTTGTTCAGCAGCGACTTGCCAGTAACCGGGTCATAGGTGTCCAGGCTGGCGCTGCCGTAGAAGTTCAAGCCGTCTCTGGCCGAGAGTTGCAGGGTTTCCAGGGCTGGGGCGCCGAACTGGCGGTCACCGCGCAGCAGGCGCTCCAGCAGTTGCTGGTTCAAGGTCATGCCGCCAGGCAGGCGATTGGCCGCAGCCGCGGCCGCCAGGGCCTCGGGGCTGCCGACGTTGATATTTTTCACCCCTAGATTCAAGTGGCGGGTGCCATAGCGCACCTGATCACCCAACTCGAAGGTGCCTGCGGTCACGGCGACAAAGCTGCCCTCGGAGTGCAGTGTGGTCTGCCCGCTGCACAGGGTAGTGCTGCACCCGCCTATGTTGATGCCACTATTGGTAGTCGAGGCCGATAGCGAGGTACTGATCACATTCAGCAAGCCGTTGGATACCGCGAGCATATTGGCTGCTTTGTAGATAAAACCATCAGTGGCGTCGTAGCTGGCCTTGCCCTTGCCGATGGTGTTGATCGAGGCCCCCTGCTCCACAAGGATTGCCCCGCCCCCTGTCACCAGGAACACCTCCGGCGCTGCCAGGCTCGCCCCAGAGCGCAAGGTGATGGAGCCCCGCGTCAAGTAACCACCCTCATCAAATGAGATGTAGTTACCTCCCTGACCATAAGTGAGAGAGCTCAAGCCGCCGATGACCAGGCGTGTGGCGCCCAGGGCATTGAGGCTGTCCGCCCTCAGGGTCACCCCCTTGAACCCGTCGCTAGACGACTTGCCGGCCGCCACCACCTCGGTGTTTGTGTCACCGGAACTCATCACTGTGACTGTGCCGCCATAACCTCCGGCTGCGGCCTCGAAGCGGCCGATGCCGGCGAAGGAGAACGCATCGGCTCCAGCGCCTTCGCGCAACGCCAGCTTCAGGGTCTTGGCGTCCACCTCAAGCATCGGCCGTGGTACCCCAAGCCTGGCGGCATCGGCCTTGGCAAACTGCGCATAACCGGTTTCGTTGTACTGGGAATAGCGGCGCAAGGTGTCGGCCGACGTCAGGATCAGCTGGCTGGCGACGCTGTTGCTGATCCCGGTATGGGCGATCGACAGACGCCCGGCGGTAGACCAGGAACCATTGCGCAACTGCTGGGTGGCGCCTTCGCTGCCCAGCCCGGCCAGACCGTTGATCTCCACGCGGAAGGCCCCCGGCATCAGCGCAAAGGTGGATGGCATCAGGGTGTAGGTGCCCGCCGGCAGCCCCGGCACCCCGGCGCCGAGAGTGATCTGCTGGCCGATCATCGGGTCTACTGCACCGCCTTCTGATGCGGCTGGTGCATAGCCCGGCTGTACCCCAGGGACAATGGCGTAGATCGGGTTGGTGGCCAGGCCCGGCAGGATCAGGCCACCGTTGGCGCCGATCTGCACCAGCGGGTTGTAGCGGGCATCGGTGGAACCGCCGCGCCCGGAGATAAAGCCCGCGCCCAGCAGCTCGCCGCCTCCGGACAGGTCAACCGTGGCCTCGGGGCGCACCGCTACTGACTTGCCGCCGAGGATCACCCCGATGCTCAGATCGCTGTTACCGCTGACCCGTGCCCCCTGGCCAAGGAAGCTCACGGTCTTGCCGTTGTACTTGTAGACCTGACCATCGACCGTGCCGCCATAGGGCAGCACCAGGCCCTTGCCACTCACCGAAGTCAGGCTGCCAGGCAGCAGCTCCACCTGGCTGGCGCCCAGGTTGCCGATCTCGATCAAGCCCAGGGGCGCACGCAGCACCCCGCCCTGTTTGATGGTGGCCGCGCCCAATTGCAGGCGGCCGAAGGCCGAGTAAGGCACGGCCGAATCGGTGCTGCCGTTGCGGCCAATGGTCAGGGTGCGCGCCGGGTTGAAATCCATGGTGGTGCCGACAGGCTCACTCAGGTAACCGGCAATCACCCGGGCCCCGACCTCGGTGCCGGGGTACAACTGTGCCGCCCGCAGAGTCATGTCGCCCTGGGTCAATAGTTGGGTGCTGATGCCCTTGGCGATCACATCGGTGCCGGGCCCAGCAAGGAAGCGCAAATCGCCCTGGCTGCTGAGCTGCACATCATCGAACCCTCGGCGCTCGACCAGCACCAGGCTGTTGTCGGCCTGGCGCAAGCTGCCCTTGCTGCCAAACACCACATTGCCGCGCACATCGATCAGGTTGCCGCTGGCATTGAACTGCGTCTGGGTGGCCCGTTGCGACGGCGTGCCGGTGGATACCGGGCGCACGTACTGGTCCTTGCCCTCCAGCGGCGCGAGCATCCCCGCCAGCAGCAGGTACGGCGCCGACAGGTTGACCCGGGTATTGGCCGCGGCGCTGTCGCTCAGGTTCAGGGCGCCGCTGTACAGGCGCAGGCTCTGGCCCATGTTCAGCGAGACATCGCCAGCGAAGCTCAACAGACCGTTGCTCAGCAGCGCCAGGTTGTCGAAACCACCGGCTGTGACCTGATCCACCCCCAGGCGGCCATGGCCGTATTCCAGGCTGGCGGCCGCGGCCTCGGCGCTGCCCGGCAGCGTGCTGCCCTGGTGAACCTGGCTGAGCATCAGTTCCCGGGCCTTGAGTACCTGGTTGCTGACCGCGTTCTTGATGTAGTACGGGCTTTCCAGGGCCAGGGAC
>NZ_QKLN01000045.1:0-55715 GCF_003225665.1 Pseudomonas sp. TKO26 | reverse complement strand
CCCCCGCCCCGGCATTCGCCGCGGGCGATCGGCAACGCTACCGCGGCTGGCGCAACCTGGGGCACATCCGCTCCACCAGCGATCACCTGGCCCTGTTTGTGACGGTCTGAACAAGGAGAAGACAGATGGCCAACAGCCCCCTGAGCAACCTCGCCGCAGCCCTGACCGGCGATGCCGGCGCGCCGATCGTCCTCACCCGCGACTACCTGATCACCGGCCTGGCGGACGCCACGGTCAGTGTCTCCGCTACCCTGGACAGCGACCTCAAGGCCGCCTTCCAGTCGCCCGTCGCCGGGCTCACGGTCAACCTCACCGCGCAGAGCGTGCAGCCGCTGAACCCCGCCACCCAGACCTTCAAGGTCACCGGGGTCAGCGCGCGCTTCCTGCAACAGGACATCCAGCAGGGGCTGGTACTGACCTTCGGCCTCAAGGGCGCTGTCGGGGCCCAGAGCCTGAGCCTGGAAATCGTCACCACCCCGGCCAGCTGGACCTGGGCCGACCTGTCGAGCTTCGCCACCGGCATTCCCTTCAAATGGGCCGGAATCAGCAACGCGGTCTTCACCTTCAATGCCAGCAAGGGCCCGCGGCAGGGCTTCGCCGCCCGGCTGACACCGCCGGCACAGCTCAGCACCGCGGTCGCGGTGGTACAGAACCTGGGATTCCCGACCCTGGCCCTGCCCTTCACCGGCAGCATGGACTTCGCCAAGGTCGACGGGGTCGAGGTGTTCATGCCCACCACCACCTTGCAGGCGCCGTTCCTCAACGTCAGCGACGGCTTGAAGCTGCTGTACCTGAATGTCGATACCCCGGTGTTCGGCCTGATCATCGGCCCGCCGGAACTGCAGGACGGCGAAGACCCGGCCGAAGCCTTCTACGACCAGCAGGTCAGCCTGTATTTCGGCCTCAACCTGAGCCTGACCGACCAGAACGGCAAGTCCGTCGCCTACCAGATGCGCGCCCTGGCCCAGATCAACAACGGCAGCGCCTTCAATTTCTACCTCGGCCACAGCGACGACGGCAGCGCCCTGCTGACCCCGGCGACCATCATCGGCCTGCTGGACAACAACGGCAGCTTCTTCAATGGCACGCCAGCGGTGCTGCAACAGTTTCTCTCCGGGATCGGCCTGCGCAGCCTCGCCCTGAGTGGCGTTACCAACCCGAAACTGACGCTGAGCACCGCCAGCGTGACCCTGGGCGCCGACCCCACGGTGATCAATGTCGAGCATCCCTGGGTGCCACTGCAGGACCCGACCAACCAGCTGGTGTTCGGCGTCACCGATTTCGAACTGGTGTGGGGAATCAACTTCCTGCCTGACAACAAGACCCAGAGTTTTCTGTTCCAGACCCGCTTCTTGTTACTGCCCGAAGTGTTCAAGGGCAAGACCGCCGGCGAGAACGGCCTGTTCTTCGTCCAGTTCAATTCCGACCTGCAACTGCTGGCACGCTTCGACGGCACGGCCAACCTCAACGACCTGATCGCCACCCTGACCGCTCAGTTGATCCGCATCCCCAAGAGTTTCGTCGACGCCTCGCTGTCCGATGTCGGCCTGAGCCTGGATGTCGGCGCCAAGAGCTACGCCTTCAACGCCGGCTTCGAGCTCGACCTGAACCTGTTCACCTTCGGTGGCCAGCCGATTCTCTCGGTCACCGACGGCCAGCTGTACATCAAGGCCACCACACCCACCAGCGCCAGCGGCAGCAATGCCCCGGCGGTGACCACCTACCAGGCGGGGATCGGTGGCCTGGTCGGCATCGGTCCGTATTTCGCCAATGCCAGCCTCGACTACGACGGCAGCAAGACCCCGGCCACCTGGCAAGTCGCCGCGCAACTGGCGCAGCCGGTGGATGTGCAACAGCTGGTCAGCCAGTTCCTCAGCTTCGGTGGGACTTTCACCTTTCCGGATTTCCTGCCCGGCAAACTGCTGGTCAACACCCTGGAGGTAGACGCCAGCCTGAGCACCGGCAACACCCCGCTCGACAGCTACACGGTGGCCGGCAGCCTGCGCTGGACCTTCAATCTGGGCGAAGCCTTCCATGTCGACACCCTGGCCACCCTGAGCCTGAGCTACGACGCCAGCAAGCCGGCGAACCAGCAGTACAGCGGCAGCGCCACCACCCTATGGGATTTCAGCTTTCTCAACGACAGCGTGCTGCTGGGCTACAGCTTCGCCCCCGACAACCAGGGCAGCAACGCCCAACTGACCCTGTCCTGGGAAGGCCTGACGGCGATCTATCAGGTCGACAAAAAGGCCCTGACCTTCACCCTGAAGAACTGGAGCCTGGGCCGGCTGATCCAGAAACTCATGCAATCGCTGAGCGACCCGTATTTCACCCTGAGCTCGCCCTGGGACGTGCTCAACCAGATTTCCCTCGACGGCCTGTCGCTGATCATCAACCTGGAAAACAGCAGCGGTAGCAGCGTGCCGAGCATCAGCGCCAAGTACACCCTGGCGAGCAAGATCGACCTGGGGTTCATGAGCATCGACGGCCTGGTGTTCGAGCGCAAAAAGGTCAATGGCGTGGACAAGATCACCCTGGGCATCGACGGATCCTCGGTGTTCAAGGGCAACAACTCCCAGGAGCAGCAGGACTGGAGCAACCTGCTGGACCCGAACAAGGGCCAGCCGGTGGACAAGCTGCCGACGGTGCCGGGCCAGGGCACGGACTACTTCAGCCTGCCACTGCTGGTACTCGGCCAGCGGGTCGCCATCAGCGGCTACGACAGCTTCGCCAACACCAAGGCGGTGATCGACGCCCTGAAGAACGTGCCGTCGACCACCGGTTCCAGCAACCCGATGAACCCCAGCGACAGCGGCAGCAAGGGCGTGCCCTACTACAACCGCAACAGCGACTGGCTGATCGCCGGGCAACTGTTGCTGCTCAAGACCGGCAAAGACTGGACCGTCGACCTGATGCTGGTGTTCAACGACCCCAACCTCTATGGCCTGCGCCTGGCCCTGGCCGGGGAGAAAGCCAAGGCCCTGGGCAACCTGGTACTGGACATCCTGTACAAGAAGATCACCGACGATGTCGGCGTGTACCAGATCGAATGGACCTTCCCCGACAGCATCCGCAACCTCAACTTCGGCGCGGTGTCCATCGTGCTGCCGGAGATCGGGGTGAAGATCTACACCAACGGCGACTTCTTCATCGACATCGGCTTTCCCTACAACCTGGACTTCACCCGTTCGTTCTCGATTTCCGCGATCGTCTACGGCGTGCCGGTGCTCGGTGCCGGCGGTTTCTACCTGGGCAAACTGTCGTCGGTGACCGCCACCCAGGTGCCGAAAACCACCCAGGGCACCTTCGACCCGGTGATCGTCTTCGGCCTCGGCCTGCAGCTGGGCCTGGGCTACAACTTCGTCAAGGGGCCGCTCAAGGCCGGCTTCGCCCTGACCGTGTTCGGCATCCTGGAAGGCACCATCGCCGCCTTCCACGCCTATCATCCGTCCACTGCCCTGGTGCCGGCCGGCAATAGCGTGCAGGACGACTACTACTTCAAGATCCAGGGCACGGTCGGGGTCATCGGCCTGCTCTACGGTAGCATCGACTTCGCCATCATCTCGGCCGCGGTCAACGTGCGCATCCCCCTGTCGCTGTCCCTGACCTATGAGAGCTACAAGCCGATTCCGATTGCCGCCCGGGCCACGGTGGAGGTCAGCGTCAAGGTCAAGATCGACCTCGGCCTGTTCAGTTTCAGCATCAGTTTTTCCTTCCACGCCGAGGTTTCGGCGCGTTTCGAGATCAACGCGATCCAGAGCGGCCCGGCACCCTGGGCCGAACCTGGCCTGCTGCTGGCACGCCAGGCCCGCCATGTGCGCCTGGCCAATGCACGGCGGGCCGCCGCGCCGCAACCGATGACGCTGCTGCGCGCCGCCGGCAAACCGCTGCTGAACCTCTACGCCACGCCGCAATTCACCGTGCTGTGCAACGAGGGCGCCAGCCACTACACCGACCAGCAGGGGGCCTTCGTGTTCCTGCTGACCATGGATGCGCCCTCGCCGACCCGAGACTCGGCCACAACGGCTGGCAACAGCAGCTTCGAACGCCTGTGCGCCGACTACCTGCCCTGGCTGGTGGGCACCTTGGGCTCGGCCAGCAGCGACCAGGACACCCTGGCCGACATCCTCGGCAGCCTGGTGGACAAGGCCATGCTCGAGGTGGATATCGAACGCCTTGCCGACCTGGCCAATCCGCCGTTCGGCATCAGCGAGTTGCTGACCTTCCTGTCGTCCTTCGAGGTCAGCATCACCCTGCCCGACGCCGCCAACCAGACGCAGATCCAGCAGGTACTGCAAGCCGGCTCGGTGCTGTTCCCGGTTTTCGACGGCCTGTCCCTGAACGTCCCCCTGGCCAATGCCGGCAGCGCGAGCGTGGATTTCGCCCACTACGTAGGCACCAACAGCACCTACCGCAGCAATGTCGCGCAGCTGTTCAAGGAGCTGGCAGCGCTGGTAACGAGCAAGGAGCCACCACCGGCGCCCGCATTGCGGGCCGCGGCGGACGACAGCGAATCCATGGCAACGGTGATCTTCACCGATGCCTTCATGGTCATCGGCCGGCAACTGTTGCAGGTCGCATTGAATGCCTTTGACGACTACGCCTACGCCACGGCCAATGGCAACTCCATCAGCGCAATCCTGAACTGGACCAACGACGCCCGCGGCAACAGCCTGACCCTGGACGACATCGTCCGACCGAACGCCGAAGTTGCCTTGAGCGACGGCCTTACCCTGAACATCCCGCTGCCAGCCTACACCCTGCAGAGCAGCGACACCCTGGCCAAGGTCGCCGCGGCCTGGTCCGACAGCAGCGTACCGGCGCGCTGGAGCACCAGCGCCTCGGGGCTGATCCTGGCCAATGGCAACTCGTTGGTGATCGCCGCCAATCAGGTGATCAGCCTGCCGGTGGGCAAAGACATCCATCAGCACACCACCGGTCCCGGGGAAACCTTCAACAGCCTGGCCCAGGCCCTGGACGTCACGCTGGCGCAACTGGCCCAGGACAGTGCGCTCTACGCCATGCCCGGGCTGCTGCTGGCCGGGCAGCCGTTGCTGCTGCCGAACCTCGCGTACCGCACCGCCGGCGACAGCCTGAACAGTGCCGGGGCGCGCTTCGGCGTCAGTGCCATGGTCCTGTTCAGCGACCCGGCATCGGCCAACTTCGGGGTGGCGCCACTGTTCGCCAAGCCGCAGATCACCCTGACGTCGCTCAACAGCCTGTATACGCAGGACCTGTGGAACCTGCTGGTGGCCACCGACCAGCTGTCGCAACTGGCGGGCATGCTCTCGCGCTTTCTGGCCTATGGCCTGCGCCTGCCGGCCAACCCAGCGGGCATGGGCGGCCTGAGCCTGAGCCCGGCGTTTCTCTACCCCGCCCAGCAGAACGCCTATGGCCTGTACCAGTTGACCGGGCAGCAGTTCCCGACCCCGGTCGGTCTCTTGCCCGGCAGCGACTTGCCCATCAGCCTGAGCCGGGCCGCCACCAGCCATGGGGTCGATCTGTCGTTCGTGCGCATTGCCGGGGCCAGCAGTGGTTCGATGAACCTGAATCAGGCCTACAGCAACCTCTGCGGGGTACTGGCCTACGCCCAGCAAGGCAAGTTCCAGCCGGCGCCGCACATCGAGCTGCTGCCCACCGTGGCCCGCAGCCCGAAAGACTACGCGGTGAAAAGCGTGTCCCTGTGGTCGAGTGCCGACCTGCAACAATTGCGCAACCTCTGCCAGCCGGGGCTGCGGGCCAACAGCGAGGGCAGCGCCAGCGTGCAGCCCATGCTCTGGTCCCTGCCCGACGGCCTGATCCAGCTGATCAACCAACGGGTCGGCAACCTCGCCCGGCAGTTGCCGAGGCTGGCGCAGCAGATCCCCTACCTGCCGGCGTTCACCCCGTGCGAGGTGTCCACCGACCCGGCGACCCTGGAAACCACCCGCCGCGAAATCCCGGCCTACAGCTACGCGACCCGGGTCGACTTCACCATCAAGCGCCTGCCCCAGGCCGAACCTGGGGCCATCGCCGGCAGCGGCAGCAACCTGTCCTACACCTATGAGCTGCTCGGCCCGTCGGCCACCGATGCGCAGTTGCTGGAGCGTCTGCTGATCGCGGTCAGCGAGCTGGGCAGCGCGATCATCAGCGGCCAGTTCCTGCTGATGCCCCAGGGCAACGCCAAGGCCAGCAACCTGCTGAGCCAGGCCGCCAGCGACTTCCTGGCCTTCCTCACCCAGACCAACCTGTCCACCGAAACCAACCCGCCGCCGGCCCTGATGGCCATGCGCCTGGCCGAAGAAGCCGGGCCGCGGGGCATCCTCAATCCGCCCGAGGAAGTGGTCAAGCTGCTCTGGGAACTGTCCACCGTGCGCTCCGGCGGCTACTACCTGAGCTACTACGATGCGATCGCCGCCGCCGGCCTGCCCGACAGCATCTTCGACGACAGCGGCACGGCCACCCTGACCCTGGTGGTGACCTACCCCCGCGACGCGCTCGACGGCCGCCTGTGCAACTTCGTCAACGCCTTCGTCAGCACCGACACGGTGATCCAGCAAGGCAGCCACATGACCCTGCGTTCGGCCGCTACCGCCGACAGCAGCCAACCGACCAGCGCCGGCGACAGCCTCGACAGCCTCGCGGCTTTCTACGGCATCGGCACTGGACGCATCGCCGAGCTCAATGCCGCCGTCACGCTGCGCAAGGCGGCGCAGGTGCCGGTGGACGGCATCATTCACCTGGTGACCCCGGCCGAGGCCAGCGCCGGCAACGGCCAGAGCGCGAGCATTCTCGACAACCTGGCACGCTACTACTCGGTGGGCGCACTGCAACCGATCAGCGCCACGCAGATCGCCAACCTCAACCCCGGGGTCAGCGCCGCCGGCGGCGTGGCGCTGTTCATCCCAGCCCTGACCTATGTCGTTGACGCCAGCCTGGCGCCGGGCAACAGCCTGCAGTCTCTGGCCACCTACTACGGCCTTGACCTGGACGCCCTGGCGGTGGGCGCCGCGCAGGTTTCCGGGCTGTTCAGCGTCGGCAGCAGCCTGAGCATCGACACCCAGACCTTCGATCTGCAAGCGGTGTTCAAGCAGGGCAACGCGGCCTTCAGTGTGCTGCGCAGCAATCCGCCGCCGGTGGACTCTCCCAGCCTGGACCCGGACGGCTACGCCAGCGCCTACCTGTACAACCTGTACTCGGTGCTGTCCGCCGGGCTCGACGGTTCGCCCTGGTTCAGCGCCAGCGAGCTGGCCCTGCCCTTCGGCCCGCAGCGGCCGGACAGTGGCGTCGACTCGCCCGAGGCCCAAGCCCACCGGCAGGCCATGCGCGATCCGCAAAGCCGCGCCCGGGCCCTCGATGCCCTGGCCGAAGACGACCAGTACAGCTACCAGCAGACCCTCGGTCTGGCCCGGCGCGCCACCAGCAATGCCGCGCCAGTACCAGCCCGGCCCGGGCTGCCGAGCGCCGCGGATAACCCCTACCGTGGCGTGGGCAGCTTCGCCCAGGTCAACCTGACCTGGCTGGACATCTTCGGCAACATCACCGTCACTCCCTTCCAGGCACCCACGCCCGGTTATCCCGGCAGCCTCAATCACCCACCGCTGCCGCTGCGTTACTGCGACCGGCTGATCGGCTTGTCGGCCTGGCCCAATACCCGCAGTTTCTATACCTACGAAGCCGTTGCCGGTGGCGCGCAACTGGTGATCAGTCTGAGCCTCGACACCTCCAGCTATGACCCGGCCGGCGGTGGCGACGTCAAGGTCCAGGCTGCCAAGGATCTGGAGATGTTCAGCCTGATCTACTACCAGCTGAACCAGTCCTACAAGGATCTGCAGTTGCCCTGGTGCCAGGGCCGCGCGGTCAGCGTGGAACTGGTCAACAGCCTGTTCGCCCAGCCCCTGAGCCGGCTCGACGACAGCCAGGCGCAGCCGCTGCTGGACTACGTCAACGGGGTGATCCTGTACCTCGCCCAAGTGGCCCAGGGCACCCGCCCCCCCGCACCGGCCACGGTGCAGCTGAAGCTGGCGGTGGACATCGACGCCCTGGCCCCGGGCTCGATCCTGCCCCTGAGCCTGACCCTCAGCCTGCGCCGGGTGGCGGCGCTGGTGGAGCCGGATGTCGCCGGCCTGGAAGGTGGCGTGGCGGTGACCAGCACCCTGCTGCCGGTCCCCGACGCGCTGAGCGCCAGCACCAGTGGTTACAGCCAGTTCGCTCGGGCCTTCGAGGCGCTGTTCCAGCGGGCCGGGGCCTGGATGACCCGGGTCGGCAGCGGCACCGCGGACCCGGGCAGCACCCCGGACGGCCGCAGCCAGACCCTGTGGGCCGCGCGTTTTGCCTTGAGCGACGGCGCCGACGGCATCCGTTACCGCATCGATCCGGCCCCGGGCTACTTCGCCGCCCAGCCGATCGCCCGCAGCCTGACCTCGGACAGCGTGCAGATCTACCCCAACTACCAGCCGGACCAGCCATTCCCGAGCGGCGATCCTGTGACCCTGACCCTGACCGGGGTCGATCAGAACCTGTGGTTCGAAACCGCCCTCAAGGCCATCGACGGCTTCCTCGCGCCGACCTACGCACCCTCGGTGTTTCTGCTCGACACCCTGCTGGGCAGCAAGGACCCGCTCAAGGACGGCAACCTGGGGAAAATCCTCAGCGCCAAGCAGACCCTGGCCGACGCTATTGCATCGACCATCAAGCCGGTGCTCTCGGCGGGCCCGCAGGACGGCCCGGCGCGGGCCGCGGCGGGCGAGAAGCTGCGCCAGAGCCTGCTCAACCAGTTGTATTCGGCCTACAGCACCACCGCCATCGTCGGCTTCTCGGTGCAAGGCAGCGCCACCGGCGAGCCGCTGTCGCTGTACGGCCAGCCGACGGTGGGGAGCGCCGCCAACGCGGCGGGCAACAGCGAAGCGCCGGAGGCCAGCAACGACAACTATGCCTTTGGCAGCGGTCGCATCGGCCTGCCCGACGCCCCAGGGGAAAGCGCCCTGGCGTTTGTCTTCAATTCGCGCAACGAGGCGGCAAGAAGCTACGTGCCGCTGGACCTGGAGCTGCAGATCAGCCACCTGGAGCATGACGTGCGCAACGTGCCGGGCATCAGCGGCTACACCCAGTCGAACTGGATTTCGCTGATCTCCGGCCCCTTGCGGGTGCCCCTGGCCGACGGCCAGACCCTGAACCTGCCAGTGCTGCTGCGGGCCCTGCCCGAGCCGCCGACCATCCAAGGGCAGACGGCGACGGCCTGGGCCCAGGTGCCGCAGCAAGTCTCGGACCTGAGCAAATGGACCTACGCCTTCGACTCACTGGTGCGCGGCACGGCCCAGGACAGCCTGAACGTGGCCATCGCCCTCAACACGCCGACCGTCGATGCTGCGCTGCGCAGTGTCGACAAGAGCCTGGTCACCGCCCTGGCGCAATTCGTCAGCGTGTACCCGAGCATTGAAGTGGCCATGCAAGACAATCTCAGCGCGATCAACTTCGGCGAGCCGACTGCGGTGCAGATTGCCGCAGCGCAACAGGCGGTGGAGGCCTTCGTCTACATCGTCCAGCAGGTCACCGAGGCCTACGATTCCTGGGCCCGGCCGCTGTTTCGCAACGCCGCGGCGTTTGTCGCGCCCCAGGCCCTGACCTGCACCTTCAGCCAGGTACTGGCACCGGTGACGGTGGATGGCCAGGAGCGGGCCGAAACCCTGCTGCTGGATGTCAGTATCAATCAGGTGGCGGCCAGCTACGATCCGGCCAGCGGGCAGATCAGCGCCACCCTGCCCCAGCTCGGCAAGGTCAGCCTGCCGGTGCCACTGGTGCAGATCGCCGCGCAACAGTACGAGGCGGTGAGCGTGGTCGATCCGAGCAACCCGGGGCTGATCGCCTATCGCTATCGACTCAAGGGCAGCCAGCCGGCCGTCTGGCTCGACTATGCGGACGCTCTGCTGATCGACGAGCGCCGCACCAGCCTGCCGGCCCTCAACGTGTTCGACCACCAGAATGCCTGGGCCTCGCTGTCGGTGGAGCGCAACCGCATCCTGTTCCCCGCGGCGGATATCGGCACCCTGCAGACCAATGCGCTGTTCCGCTTCTCGACGCCGGTGGTGCGCTTTGTCGACAGCATCAGCCCGCACATCAGCCAAGGCGCCTTCTCCCTGGACAACTTGCCGGTGCCGAACGCCAGCCTGGACGACTACCTCGAGGTGTTTTTCGCCGCCCTGGGCGCCGGCAGCAATGGCACCACGGTGCAGGTCGGGATGGAGGGCCGCTACAGCTACGAGGTCGCCGCCCCGGGCGTGGTCGCGCGCACCGTGCTGCCGGCGGCGCTGCTGTTGCCGGTGGCGACCTCGCTGAACAGCCCGCCGGCCTTCACCAGCGCCTTCAGCCAAGCCATCGACCGCTGGCGGCTGGCCGAACAGGTCACGCTCCAGGGCAACGCCCGGGTCGACCTGACCCTGCGGGCCTTCAGCGCCGACGATCCGGCGCAACTGGCACGGGGCGCGGTGGCCTCGGACAACCAGCCGCCGCTGCTGAGCATCGAGACACTCTGGGTATCCGCAAGCAAGGTTCCACCGGAACAAGGAGGTGCATGAGGCCGACACTACTGCGCACTGTTGATGAAGATGACCGGTTTAAATCAAACATATTGGAGTACACCACATGAACGGACACGCCAATCCCTCCTTTGACGAAGCCATGCCACTGGGGGCGTCTGATGCGCAATTCATCAATGACCTGCATGAGCTACTGGAGCGCCACGGCAACCTGGATCGCTTCGGACTCTGCCTGCTGCACGATCACTTCGCGGTCGCCGAGGACGAGATTCTGCTCGAATGCAACGACCATGAAGCCCGCACCCTGCATCTGGATGTGGTCAAGCGCGGCGCGCTGCCGGAGAGCAAGTTCACCAGCTGGCGCATCGGCGGCCCCCGGGCCGAGGCCCTGACCGCCTGTGCCA
Organism: Pseudomonas sp. TKO26; assembly: GCF_003225665.1. Taxonomy (NCBI): domain Bacteria; kingdom Pseudomonadati; phylum Pseudomonadota; class Gammaproteobacteria; order Pseudomonadales; family Pseudomonadaceae; genus Pseudomonas; species Pseudomonas sp. TKO26. The sequence goes on along the minus strand of NZ_QKLN01000045.1, from coordinate 44,797 downwards.
TGGACAAGTGCAAGGTCGAAGCCCTTACCGCTTGCGCCATGGACAAGTGCAAGGTCGAAGCCCTCACCGCCTGCGCCATGGACAAGTGCAAGGTCGAGGCCCTGACCGCTTGCGCCATGGACAAGTGCAAGGTCGAAGCCCTGACCGCCTGCGCCATGGACAAGTGCAAGGTCGAGGCCCTCACCGCTTGCGCCATGGACAAGTGCAAGTAGTTCCAAATCCTGCCGATGGCCAGTGGCGGGCACGGGAGGCCGATCGGCTGCCGTGCTCGTCCTGGCTCGCGCAGTTCTATCAACGGCGCCACGGCGCCCTGGTCGGTTCCGGCACCGCGGCGCTGGAACTGGCGCTGCGCCAACTGGGGGTCACCGGCACCTGGCGGGTCGCGGTTCCGGCCGCCACCTGTCATCAAGTGGTGGCCGCCGTCCTCAATGTCGGCGCGATACCGGTGATTATCGAAAACGCCGCCGACCTGCTGCTCAGCAGTGAGGCGCTGGCGCCCCATGTCAACGGCCTGGACGCGGTGATCGCGGTCCATCAATACGGCTTGCCCTGCGACATCCCGGCCTTGCGCCAGTTGCTCGGCGCGCATCGGCCGATCATCGAAGACAGCGCCGCGGCCTGGGGACTGCACTGTCCGGGCGCATCGCTGGTGGTCACCTCCCTGGGCCACGGCAAGGCCCTGGACATTGGCGGCGGCGGCGCGCTGTTCGGCGACCTGCCGGTGGATGGCGATATCGACGTCTGGTCGCCGGGCCAGCGTTCCCGCGTCCGCCCGGCCTTGAGCCCGGCCCTGTCGATCCATGCCCTGCCGGCGCTGATGCCCGCCGTCGCCCGGGCCCAGGCCCGTAGCCAGCGCCTGCAACAGCAGATGCCCGGGCTGCTGGCGCGCTTGCGCGATGCCGGCCTTGAGCCCTGGGCCGGAGCGGCGCTGCCCAACGGTCAATACCTTGCGATCCGCACCCGCGAGCCGCCGTTGTTCGAGCGCCTGCGCCACAGCCCCCACGCCGACGCCCTGGGTGTCTGCGCCCCGGCAGCCGGCGCGCTGCGGGAACTGCCGATGCTGCGCGGCCGTGGCGAGGTGGCCCAGGGACCGCAAGCCAGCCTGGAACTGCGCCACAACTGGGTCCTGCTGGACCCGATTGCCGCCCTCGACCACCCCGGGCGCCTGGCCGCCTGGATCGGAGACGCTCGATGAACAGCCCCGCCTGGCAAGACCTGCACGATCTGAACCGGCCTTTCGCCCCCGGCCCGCGAGTGCAACAACTGGCCGACTATGCCCAGAGCGGTCAGACGCTAAGCTCGGAGCAGTTGCTCGGGGTGGCCGGTGCGCGGGTGCTGTTCGCCAACTACCCGGCGCTGCGCGCCGACTTCGACGCCCCCTGGGAACAGGCGCCGGGGGAGCCCCTGCCGGTGGCCATCGACCGCTGGCTGCTGCGCAACGCCGCTTATATATCCACCAGCCAGGCGGCGGCCCAAGGCATCAACACCCCGATTGCCCTGGATAACCGCCGGGTAACGGGCTGGCGTCCGCCGCGCTATGGTCGCGCCGCGGTGCTGTGTGCGCCGGCCAGCGAGCAGGTGCTGTTCGACATCAAGGGCATTGGCGTGCCGCCGGACGAAGCCCCACAGTTGCCCCACTCCAACGGCCTGCTGACCCTGGCCGAGGCGGTGCACGAAGTGCTGATGGAGCACTTGGTCTACGCCGCCATGAGCCACGCCGGAGCGGCGATCACGCCATTGCCGGCCTACGCCCTGATCGACCTGGGCTTCGACGCCTTGTGGCATGACGGGCGTGCCGCGGAACCGGCGGTGCTGCTGTTGCGCCGGGCCTGCACCCGCCCGCGCTGCCAGTGGCAGCGCTACTGGCAGGGCCCCGAACTGGCCGGCGCGCTGATGCAGGCCGAACTCCTGCTGCGGCGTTATGGCTTGACCGCCAGCAGCTGTGGCGCGGTGCGCTTCCATGTGTACCGGGAGAACGGCGAACTGCAGGTCAGGCGCGATGAGCAGGAACTACCGATCAGCGCCCAGGTGGCCGGGACGCTGCAACGCCTGATGAGCGCCAACCGAGAGCAGCCGTTGCTGATCGACGGGGTCAATGTGCAACTGGCCGGGGTGCCCGGTGTGGCGCCATTGCAATTGCAGGTGATGGACTTTGGTCGCTATCGGTTTGCCGAGCGCTTCGAACATCACCTGTACGCCTGGATCGACGCCGATTACCAGAACCTCAATGGCCTGTACCTGGCACCGGACGATCCGCGCTACGTCCAGCCCGATCCGCGCCTGAGCCTGGCCCACAGTACCGAGGGCCGGTGTTTCGCCGAATTGCAGCGCCAGGTCGAGGGGTTTCGCCAGGATGGCGATCCCCAGCGCCTGTGCCAGGCGTTGCGCGCCGCCCTGGCAGAAGCCTGCCGGCCATTGCGCGGCCAGGCTTGAATCCCCTGGCCGGGCGAGGCTCAGTCCCTGGTCATGCCCGGCCCGGGCCGGATCCTGCGATCAGGGTGATCACGCTCGATGAACTGGCGCAGCCCTTCCTGGGTTTGCGGGGTGTGGATCGAACGGTTGAAGCACTGGGCCTCGATCTTCAGGCCCTCGGCCAGGGGCAGTCCGTAACCGCGGATGGCTGCTTCCTTGTCCGAGCGCATCGCCGGTTGCGGCAGCCCGGCCAACACCTGGGCCAGTTCCAGGGCTCGCTTGAGGGAGCGCCCGCTGGGCACTATTTCGTTGACCAGGCCTATGCGGTAAGCCTCCTGGGCATCGATCACCTTGCCCGTGAGGATCAGTTCCATGGCCCGGCCCATGCCGACAATCCGTGGCAGGCGCTGGGTGCCGCCGTCCGCCAGGCCGATGTTCCAGCGGCGGCAGGTGACGCCAAAGGATGCATGCTCCTCGGCGATGCGCAGGTCGGCAAAACAGGCCCACTCCAGGCCCCCGGCATAGGCCACGCCATTGACCGCGGCGATCACCGGCTTGTAGACATCGACCCAGCGACTGGGGCCAATGATGCCGGGGCGCTCGCCACGCTCATGGGCGGCCATTTCCTCGGGACTCGACGGCACCAGTTGTGCGGCGGCCTTGAGGTCGCCGCCGGCACAGAAGGCCCGATCACCGGTGCCGGTAATGATCGCCACCAGGGCCGTGTCGTCGTCGCGAAAACGGCTCCAGGCGTCGATCAATTCAAGGTGGGTCACGGGGCCGATGCAGTTGCGCTGCTCGGGGCGATTGAAGCGGATGACCACTACGGATCCATGTTGCTCGTAAGCGATTTCCTTGAAGTTCATGGCAACTCCTGTTGCTGGTCGTGGCGCGTTGAGCAAAACCCGGACTGCAGTATAGGCAGCCCTGGCTTTTCTCTCGGCGCTCACTGGACCTGACGCCCGAGTTGAGCGCGCATGCAACAAGACGGATTTCGCGCCAGCAGAACGCTTGAGTCAGCGCCCCTGCCCGCCCCAGTCTGTTAGCCTAGCCACCCGCTCGCCCCCACTGCGAAACCGCCATGACTGCTTCAACGCAATTCTGGCGCGATGCGAAGCTGCCCTACGTCGAAAGCCGGCGGGCCTGTGACAGCCGCGCCAACTACAAGGCCCACAGCCATCCGACGATCTCCATCGGCGCCGTAGACCGTGGCGTCAGCCTGTTCAGTGGCGCAGCCCAGGGCCCGACCCTGATTCAGGCAGGCAGCGTGGTGTTTGTCCCGGCCGATTGCGCCCACGCCTGCAACCCTTTACCCGACCAGGCCTGGAGCTACCAGATGCTGCACCTGGACCCGCGCTGGGTCGAAGCGGTGCGCCAGGAAACGCAGCAAAACGCGCCGTACCCGCTGAACCAGGTGCTGTTGAGCCAGGATGAGGATCTGTACCAGCGCTTCTGTCGGCTCAACCACCTGCTGTTCTCTACCTGCAGTTGGCAGGACAAGGAGGCCGCGCTGATTGAGTTCATCGGTGGCTTTGCCGCCCATGAGCAACCGGTGATCGCCCTCGCAGCGGACCCCGCCCGGGCCAGTGCCGGGGTGCGTCGGGTCATGGATTACCTGCAGCGCGACCCGGAACAGAGCAGCGCGCTGGAGCAACTGGCGGAACTGGCCGGCATCAGCCGCTATCAGTTGATCCGTACCTTCCGCAGCGCCACCGGGTTGACGCCCCACGCCTACCAGCTGAACCAGCGGATCATCCAGGCCCGCTCCTCGCTGCAGGCCGGGGAAACCTCGGCGAACCTGGCCCAGCGCCTGGGTTTTGCCGATCAGGCGCACTTCCAGCGGGTGTTCAAGGCCCACGTCGGCGTCACCCCGGGGCTTTACAAGGCCTGAGGCGGCGCAATTTTCTTCAATACCGCTGACCTTGGGGCAGCGCAGACTTCCGGGCTATCAAGTCACTGGAAGTCCTACCGATGCTGCAACAGTTCCTGCTGGTCGCCGCCGCGCACTTTCTCGCCCTGCTCTCCCCCGGTCCGGATTTCTTCCTGGTGGCGCGCATGTCCATGGCCGCCGGTTGGCGCGCGGCCACCGGCGCCTGCCTGGGCATCGCCCTGGCCAATGGCGTGTTCATCGTCCTGGCCTTCGCCGGGGTTTCGGTGTTTCGGGCCGACGGTCCGCTGTTCCTGAGCATCCAACTGGCCGGGTGCGGTTACCTGCTGTACATGGGCTGGCTGTTTATCCGCCATGCCGGGGCCAGTTCCCTGGCTGCGGTAGACAGCAACGGCGAAACCCGGGCGCTGGGCCGCGCCAGCTGGCGACGCGGCCTGGGCATGGGGTTTCTCTCCGGCATTCTCAACCCGAAGAACGCGCTGTTCTATGTCAGCCTGGCTTCCCTGGTGGGCGCGCAGACCAACGCCGGCTGGAAACTGGTCTACGGCCTGTGGATGTTCAGCGCGGTGCTGCTCTGGGACCTGCTGGTGGCCCTGGCGATCGGCAACCGCCGGGTGCGCGAGCGGTTCGCCCGCGCCTTGCCCTGGCTGGAACGAGGCACCGGGGTTGTCTTGATCCTGTTGGCGCTGCTGGTGGTTGGCGCGACGCTGTGGCGCCATTGAAATCGCGCCCGCGGGCCGTGGCCCGGAGCTGTCATTACAAATAAACAACAAAGCAATAATCTGCCGCGATGCCGCTGCCGGTAGTGTCGCAACAGTGATCGGGGCTGCCGGGGGAACTGCGGTGCCAATCCCACTTTTCGAGCGCAAGGAGAACCTGCCATGCAACAACAGCCACGCCTGGGGTGCGGTGTCGCGATTGTCCGTGACGGCCAGTTGCTGCTGGTCAAGCGCCTGGGCGATCCCGAGGCCGGTTGCTGGGGCCTGCCCGGGGGCAAGGTCGACTGGCTGGAGCCGGTGGAGCAAGCCATGCGCCGGGAAATCCACGAAGAGCTGGGGCTGACCCTGCAAGGCGTCAGCCTGCTGTGCGTGGTGGATCAGATCGACCCGCTGCGCCAGGAACACTGGGTTTCGCCGGTCTATCTGGCCTCGGCCCCGGCCATGGCGCCGCGTAATTGCGAGCCGCACAAGCACAGCGAGGTGGCCTGGTTCGAGCTCGATCGGCTGCCTCAGCCCCTGACCCAGGCCACTCGCAGTGCCGTGCGCGCGCTGGTGCAGGTAGCCGCCCTGGAAAGCTAGACGCCGCGCGGCGAGCTTTCCGGTTAGCCCTTGCCCGCCTGCGACCGATGGCCGCAGGCATCGGTCCAATTAGCCCGCCGCGGCTCTCGTCGGTTTGTTACCATGCGCGGGTTTTTGCCTGTCTGGCTGTTCAAAGGGCGTTATTTCATGAGTGTTCTGCTGACTCGCCGCACCCTGCTCACCAGCGCCGGGGTGCTCGGCCTGGGCCTGCTCACCGGTTGCGACAACAGTCCCCGACTGTCCTTCAAGTACGGCAAGGACCTGAGCAATCAGATTCTCGGCCGCACCTTCAAACTCACCGATTCCCAGGGCGAAACCAAGTCGCTGTCCAGCTACCGCGGCCTGATGCCGATGATCTTCTTCGGCTTCACCCAGTGCCCGGCCGTGTGCCCCACGACCCTGGCCCGCGCAGCGCAGGCCAAGAAGCTGATGGGCCGCGACGGCGAGCGCCTGAAGGTGGTGTTCATCACCCTGGACCCGGAGCGCGACACGCCCGAGGTGCTGGACGCCTACGTCAAGGCCTTCGACCCGAGCTTCGAGGCGCTGTACGGCAGCCTGGAAGAAACCGCGGCCACCGCCAAGGAATTCGGCGTGTTCTACGAAAAGATCCCCAGCGGCTCGACCTACACCCTGTCCCATACCGCCACCAGTTTCGTCTACGACTCCCGGGGCACCTTGCGCCTGGGGCTGTCCCAGTCCCTTACCGCCCAAGAGTGCGCGGAAGACCTGCTCACCGTCATGGAGGTTTGTTAATGAATGCCCACCAGCGCCCGTCGCGCCTTAAATCCGCCCTGCTGCTGATCTCTCTGCTGGGCCTGGCCGGCACCGCCAGCGCCGCGACCCAGGTGGACAACGCCTGGGTCCGCGCCACCGTCCCTGGCCAGCACGCCAGCGGCGCCTTCATGGACCTCACCGCCAGCAGCGACAGCAAGTTGGTCGACGTGCAGTCGCCTGTGGCCAAGAACGTGCAGATCCATCAGTCGAGCATGCACAACGACGTGATGAGCATGCAGCAAGTGGACGCCATCGCCCTGCCAGCCGGGAAGAAGGTCAGCCTGGACACCCACGGCTACCACGTGATGCTCATGGAGCTGACCGGCCAGATCAAGGTGGGTGACAAGGTGCCGCTGACCCTGATCGTGGAAAACGCCAAGGGCGAGAAGGAGTCGATCAAGGTTGAAGCCGAGGCCCGGGCACTGGATGCGCCGGACCACAGCATGATGCAGCACTGAGACACCCAGCTTGAAAACCGGCCCCAATGGGCCGGTTTTTTCATGGGTAATCCAGCGCCCGCGCCAGCCACACGGTGAAGCCGCAGCACTGTGGATCTTCACTGACGTGCTGCACCACCTCGAACCCATGGGTGTCGAGCAAGGTGCAGTACTCCCCGGGATCGAGGCTGGCGTGGTACAGCGCCTCCCCCTGGAACTGACCAATGGCTTCCCCCGCCGCCGGACCACTGGTGAATAGCAGGGCACAGCCCGGGGCCGCATGGCGCTCGAACACCGCGAACATGGCGCGCTGATCGTCCGGGCTCAGGTGGAACAGACTGTTCCACGCGAGGATGCCGGCGAAGTCCTGATCCAGGGCCAGCCCGCGCATGTCGGCGTGGAGCCACTGCTGCTCGGGAAAGCGCTGACGGCACTGGTGCAGCAGGGCCGCGGAGCTGTCGACGCCGGTGAGTGCATAGCCATGCTCGCGCAGATAGCCCGCCACCGGCTCGCCGCCGCCACAGCCCAGGTCCAGTACCTCGCGGCCTGCGCCCATGACCTGGCGAAAGCGCTCCAGCCATAGCCGCGCCTGGGCGAAGGCCCCGGTATCGGCCTGGCGCAAGCGGTCCCAGGCCAGGGCATGACGCTGGTACAGATCGACGATGTGACGGGCGGATTCGTGCATCTGGAGGTTTCCCGGTGTTGTGGCGCTGGCCGCGGATTACACCACAAGTGCAGCGCGCCAGGCGAAGGTGCCGGCGTCCTCGGCCACCAACCCATGCCCCTGTTATGCTTGCCCGGTCGCCGCGGCGATCTCCCACTTGCCCTTGGTTCAATGGTCCAGCATGTCTTTGTCGTCCTCCCCCGCCACGCACCGCACCCGCTACGCGCAACCGAGTAGCGGCTCATGATCGCCCCCGTCCTGGCGCGCCTGTTCAAGCGCGGCGCACTGATCGTCGGCGTGGCCGGCCTGACCCTGCTGGCGTGGCGGGCCTACGACAGCGAACGGGGCCCGGCGCTGCAACCCTGGCACCTGCGGGTGCCCCACGAATTGAGCAGCGAGCAGATCGATCGGGCCGACTGGGCAACCTGGCTGCAGGCCGAGGGACGGGTGTTCGCCGAAGTCGAGCGCGAGGTCAGCGACACCCTGGACCCGTCCCAGGTGCCGCCCTTCAACCGTTACCGCAAGGACAGCCGGGTCTACCCACCGCACTTCGCCACCGACTGGAACCGTTCCTACGTGCTGCGCCCGGCGGGTAAGCCGCGAGGCGTGGTGGTGCTGCTGCATGGCTTGACCGATTCACCCTACAGCCTGCGGCATGTCGCCCAGCGCTATGTCGAACACGGCTACCTGGCCATTGGCCTGCGCCTGCCGGGCCACGGTACGGTGCCAGCGGGGCTCACCGATGCAAGGTGGCAGGACTGGCTGGCGGCTACCCGGCTGGCCCTGCGTACCGCCCGGGCCGAGGTGCCGGCGCCGGCGCCACTGCATCTGGTGGGCTATTCCAACGGTGGCGCGCTGGCGGTCAAGTACGCCCTGGATGCCTTGGACGACCCGCAATTGCCCCAGGCCCAGCGCCTGGTGCTGATTTCACCGATGATCGGCGTCGCCGCGTCCGCGCGGTTTGCCGGGCTGGCCGCCCTGCCTGCGGTGCTTCCGGCCTTCAGCAAGGCGGCGTGGCTCAACCTGCGGCCCGAATACAACCCGTTCAAGTACAACTCGTTTCCGGCCAATGCCGCGCGCCAGTCATGGCTGCTGACCGATGCCCTGCAACAGCAGTTGCAGGTTCTGACAGACGATCCACGCCTGGCCCGGCTGCCACCGATCCTCGGCTTCCAGTCGCTGACCGATGCCACGGTCAGTACCCCGGCGGTGGTCAACGGCCTGTATCGGCAACTGCCGGCCAACGGTAGCGAGCTGGTGATCTTCGACCTCAACCGCGACCGCGACTTCGAAGGGCTGCTGGATACGGCCAGCGTCACCTCCCTGGCCAACCTGCTGCCACCGGCGCCACGCAACTACACAACGCGAATCCTCAGCAACGAGGGCTCGGGCAATGCCAAGCTGCAGGAGCTCAGCCAGCTCGCCCTGAGCCTGGAGAGCAGCCGGCGCCCCCTGGAGCTGGCCTACCCGCCTGGGGTGTTTTCCCTGTCCCATGTGGCGCTGCCCTTTCCGATCGACGATGGCCTGTACGGCACCCAGCCCAGCCCCCGTGAAGATTTCGGGGTGCACCTGGGCACCCTGGCGGCCCGGGGCGAACGCGGAGTGCTGGTGGTGCCCATGGACGAGTTGATGCGCCTGACCGCCAACCCGTTCTACCCTTATCTGATACAGCGCATCGAGGCGCAGATAGATAAAGCAACAGTTGAGTAATTGATCGGTCGAAAGCCCGAGTGGTACTTTCGCCGCCCCCTCCCCCCCTTGATTTCCGAGGGGGCGCAACTGCCGTTACGGCAGGGAAAGATGATGACTCTGATGTTTGAAGCCCCGCCCAGCCGCCAGTCCACGCCCAGCCGCCACGCGCTGAAGGCCCTCATAGCGGCCCTGCTGCTCGGCGCTGCCGGGAGTACCCACGCCGATCAGCAGCAGGACTTCTGGTACGTGCAGACCAGCGTCTACACCAACCACTGGCGCAATGACCCCGACCACAACAACCACCAGGACCTGATCGGCCTGGAACGCAACTACGCCGACGGTGAGCTGTGGGGCGTGAGCACCTTCCGCAACTCCTTCTCCCAGCGCTCCTACTACGCCTACGTCGGCAAGGCCTGGGAGAGCGCCGACTGGCCGGTCTACGCCAAGCTCAGCGGCGGCCTGATCCAGGGCTACAAGGGCGACTACAAGGACAAGATCCCGCTGAACCACTTCGGCGTGGCGCCGGTGCTGATTCCGGCAGTCGGCGCGCATTACGGACCGGTGGCCGCGGAACTGGTGGTGCTTGGCACCGCTGCGGTCATGGTCAACGTCGGTTATCGCCTCTGAAAGTAGTTTGCACCCATCCTTATTGGCTGGAGCTTTGATCGAGTATTGCGCTGAGTTTTAGATGTCCCTGAGAATCATTTTTGAATAAAGGCAAAATGATACTATTGCCCGTCGACAGATCCTTCGTTCTGGTCATCGAAACTTCAAGAGTTTTCTCATCAGGCAAGGCTTGGGCCCACAGTAGCAAGGGCCTGGAGTCCACAGTGCTGGTCGGGGGGAACACATGTCGGACATCAAAGATTGGGCAAAGCGCGGCCATACGCTGCGGCGTATCGAGCGTTTTGAAGCCTTTTTCAGCGGTTATGGGTTTGAGCCGCATCGCCATGATACCTACGCGGTAGGCAGGACACTGGCAGGGGTCCACAACTTCAATTACCGCAAGAGCATGCGTCACAACCTGCCGGGGGGAACAATCGTCCTGCACCCCGACGAGTTGCACGATGGTGAGGCCGGCACCGAGGAAGGCTTTCAGTACCGTATCGTCTACATCGAGCCCGCCCTACTGCAGCAGGCCCTGGGTGGCAAACCTCTGCCGTTCGTCGAGGGAGGGCTGTCTCGGGATCCCCGCCTTTATCAGGCAACCCAAGTACTCATGCAGACCATGGACACGCTCATCGACCCCTTGGAAGAGGATGACGCCCTGTATGACCTGGCTCAGGCACTGGCAGCGGTGGCCGGCATGCAGCGCGGACGCAAGGCGCTGGATTTCATTGCCGCCGAAAGAGCCCGTGAATACATCCATAGCGCTCTTGACCGGGTAGTGACCCTGGATGAGTTAGAGGAGGCCAGTGGTCGTGATCGCTGGAGCCTTTCACGGGACTTTCGCGCGTTATATGGCACCAGCCCCTACCGTTACCTGACCATGCGCCGCCTGGATCATGTCCGCGTCCTGATGTGTTCGGGTTTCTCCATCGCCGATGCCGCGATCACGGCAGGATTCAACGATCAAAGTCATATGACCCAGCACTTCACCCGAACCTATGGCCTGCCTCCGGCACGCTGGTTGCGCATGATCCGCCCTTACTGATCTTGCAACTTGCACGATCTTACAAGACGCCCCTTCCTCCCCTTCATAGACTGCGCGGCGGACGACAGCAATGCTCTTCGCGCAGTTAGCTATCAGCTCCAATACATTGATCTGTAAAGCTTTTGTATTGAATGCCCCCCCCTTTAAAGGGAAGCAAAACTGCACGCCGAACATGACCCAACTGTCGCTCATCGTACCTGTCCCACAGTGGGCGCAGGTTGCGCGGAGCGGGGTTTTTCCTGCCGCGCCTAACCATCAAGAGGAAATCAGGATGAACTCCATCATCAACGTCTCGAACGTAACAGTGGTTGGGACAGTGGGCGGAACCCTTAATAGCACTCGCGGCGTCCAGTTCAAGGCACGTCTTTCCAAGTAAGGCTGTCCAGGGAACAAGCACTACTCAGTGCTTGTTCTCTAACGTCGGTTACGTCGGTGAGGGGTAAACAGAGCATGCAGGTCATGACCGTTTTAAGAGAAGAAGCCTACGTTCTTTCCAGTGTTGTCATTCAGACGCAGGTTGGAACACGGCTTGCCGTCTATCAGCGCCATTGCACTGCCTGGTACGAGTTCGATACCGCCAACAGCGATTATCTGCGCCAGGGTTTCTGCCTGATTGACGTGCCCCCCAGGAGCAGGCGTGCCTAGAGCAGGAGTGTGGGTTTTGAGCCCTCATATCCTCATCGACCAAGCCCTCGAAGGCGTTGCCGATCCCAGCAACCAGTCCGATATCGATGTACTGGTGCAAAGCCTGATCACACGCCTCTTCAATGACGGGGCGATCACCGCCGAAGAGTTCACTCACTACTGCAAGCGCCTGATGGAAGCCTGTCACCGGCGCAAGGAGGCAGAATGACCACTTCCCCAATCAAGTCGTTCATCATCGATGATGAGCGCTGCACTCACTATGCCAGCGACATAGAGGCCGAATCCGGCAGTACTGGCTACCGCGATATCTGGGTGATTGAAATCAATCGTTGGGAAACCCGTGCCTATGGCATTACCCATGAACGAGAAGCGTTGAAGAGCTAACCAATGTTCATTAGGACGATCTGTGTCGGGCCAACGGAGGCTAAATGGAAGTCGGTCAGAAACTTGAATTGTTGGACAGTTCGCCCAGCGCCTTGCGCAGAGCCGCCCCCGCGGCGTTGGCGATCATTCCGGTGAGCATGTTGTTTGGCATGCTGGCGCAGCGGGCCGACTGGTCGCTGCTGGAGGTGGCGCTGGTGGGCTTGCTCGGGTTCACTGGCAGCGGTCAATTCGCCGCCCTGCCCCTGGCCCAGTCCGGGGCTGGGTTCTTTACGCTGTTGCTGGTCACCGCGTCGATCAATAGCCGTTACCTGCCCATTGCCTTCACATCGTCGTCGCGCTTGCCTCGGGGCTTTTTGCGCAAGGCCGGAACGGCGCACATGCTGGGTGATGAGGCGTATGCCACCGAGCACGAGCGGGACGCTCCAGGCACGGTGCTGGCGATCCGGGCCACGATCTTTTTGACCTGGGTAGTGGCTGGGGTACTGGGAGCCCTGCTGAGCAAGCTGCTGCCGGCCGAGTGGATCGGCAACGAGGTCAACCTGGGCTACCCCGCCAGCGTGGTGTTGATGTTCCTGTCACTGGTGCAATTGCGCGCCCGCTTGAACGTGATCCGTGAGCGCCAGCTGGGTGTGCTGTTGCTGAGCGCAGTTTGCGTGGTACTGGCGCTGCTGCTGATCAACGTTTTGGGATCGGTGTACTTCTGGATTCCCAGTGTCTTGATTGCCACTGCGGTATTGACCAGGGCCAAGCTATGACTCAATCGACTTGGATCACGATTGCTGCGTTGTTCGCCACCAGTTGCCTGGTGCGGATCATTCCGGCGTTCGTGACGATTCGCCTGCAACCTGCGATGCAACGTTGCCTGGAGCAGGTATTGCCGGTGGCGGTGTTTATCAATTTTGCGGTGTACATCGCCTACAGCGAGATCAGCCGCGAACCCCTGGCGGCATCGATTTCCCTGCTGCTCGTCGGGGTCATCGCCTTGACCAACAGCCTCGGTCTGATCACCTCCGCGGCGCTCGGCGCGGCGGCCTACTTTGCAGTGATGCATCTGGCCACCGGCTGAGGTCTTTGTCGTGCACAACAGCCATCGAGGCACCTGTCGCGAACACTTCCGTGGCATTGCCGAAGGATTGAACGATGGCTGACCCTGCCAACCAAACAGACGACCTCTCGAGGATGCAGGCGGCCCATTGGTGCATGCGCCTGCCGCCAAGCCAATTGCGCTGTCGAAGAGCATCAGGCAGTCAAGTGCTGGCTACAACGCGGTCCAGGCCACCCATTTGAATGCGCGAACCCGGGTTCTCACCAGGCTGCTGGTGCCCAACGTACCGGCGCCACGCTACAGGTAGAAGCGATCGATGGCCCGGCGCCGCTCATTGTCATCGCGCATGTCATAACTGGTGGCGGTCTGGATATTGGTGTGGTGCGCGAGTTTCTGTGCCAGCGACAGGTCATGTTCCTCGATCACCCGGGTGATGAATGAACGACGGAAGTCGTGGGGCATGATCTGCACACCGACCTCGACCCGCGCGGCCGGCCTTCGCCGAGTGATGGGGAGCGGCCAAGCCACCGCGTGCCTCCTGGCACAGAGGCGCCAGGCTTATGGCTGATCCTCGCAGCCCAGGCCCTGACGCTGGGCCTTTTCATCCTCCAGGGTCTTGCCGGTGCGGGCCATCACTCGTCGCTGCAAGGCCCGCAGCGGCGAACCGTCGAGGCGCTTGCAACTGTTGATTTCCCAGGTATCGCCGGTGTTCAGGCTGACCGAGAACAGGCCCCAGTACTCAGTGGCGCCGGCCTTGGGGTCGTTGTAGCCCAGGCTGAAATCGTAGTACCCCGGATGAGGCGGCTGGCCGTTCTCGTCCTGCAGGTCGCCGTCGATGAATACCCCGGGGCGCTGCAACTGATAGTCCTGATGCTTGAGGGCCACCCGCAGTACCTGTTCCGCTTGTTCGCGGGTCAGTCCGCTGGCCTTGATCTGTGCCGGCTGCAAGGCATCGCCGGCAGCGGCTGCCAGGGTGGTGCAGGCCAAGAGCAGGCCCAGCAGCCAGGTAGAAACGTTGAGTTTCAGCACGCCATGCGCCCTCTGACTGCGATGATGATGTCCGCCAGATACTGGGCGAAACCGTCCCGGCCGCCGGTCTTGGCATTGCCGGTGTTATAGCCGCTGCGCACCAGCGCCTGGGCGAATGCCATAGGTTCACGCTGGCCGCGTACCGCTGCGCCAAAGCTGGTGGCGAAGGATTGCGCGGACTTTTGAAAGGAGTCGAACCTGGCCACCTTGATACTGGCATTGCCCTGGGGCGACTCGGCGCCGATCTGCAGCGGTGCCGGTGCGTGCATGGAGAAATAGTTGTTCAGTTCCCGGGCAATCCGCCCGGTGCCGTACTGGCTCTCCTGAGCCGCCAGGCCCAGGAGGTTCTCCACCGGCAGGTCGAGCTGGTCGGCAATGGGTTGGCACACCACCTTGTACTTGCTGACAAAGGTCACGGCACTGATGTTGTTGCAGAGTTTGGCGCTCACGTTGATTCCCTCGATTGACCGTTCAATTCCATTGCTTGTGATTTTCGCGGCGCGATTATAAAGCAACCCGCAGTGCAAGCTGTCGAGCCCGTCACAGACTAAAGGTCGCCGGCTGGCCCGGCTATGCTGAAAGCCTGCGGGCATGACGGGAATTCACCATAAATTTGACGATTTTTTCTCATTTACCGCTCTACATTGCGCGCAGTTTTCATTTGCAAATGATTCCTATTGTTCGACTTGCCGCTAACCTCTACCGGCATACCGGATACCCCGGCTTGATGCATTCACAACACCACCGCAGGAGCTGCCTTGATCATGACTCTACGTATCCCATCGTGCTTTAACGTCTGCCTGCTGGTCGGCGCCTTGCTGGCCGCCGGCCATGCCTACGCGGCCGACGCCGATGGCATCCTGGTGTACAACGCCCAGCACGAAGGCCTGACCAAGGCCTGGGTCGAAGGCTTTACCCGTGACACCGGAATCAAGGTCACCCTGCGCAACGGCGACGACAGCGAGATGGGCAACCAGCTGGTGCAGGAAGGCCAGGCCTCGCCCGCAGACGTGTTCCTCACCGAGAACTCGCCGGCCATGGCCCTGGTGGACAACGCAGGGCTGTTCGCCAAGGTGGCTCCGGTAACGCTGGAGCAGGTGGCTGCCGCCTACCGTCCGACCCACGGCAACTGGGTGGGCATCGCCGCGCGCTCCACGGTATTCGTCTACAACCCGGCCCGCCTGCAACCGGCGAACCTGCCCAAATCCCTGCTGGACCTCGCCAACCCGGCGTGGAAAGGCCGCTGGGCCGCATCACCCGCTGGCGCCGACTTCCAGGCCATTGTCAGCGCGGTACTGGAACTCAAGGGGCAAGCCGCGACCCTGGAATGGCTCAAGGGCATGAAAGCCAATGCCAGCGTCTATCGCGGCAACAGCGCGGTACTCAAGGCGGTCAATGCCGGCCAGGTGGACAGTGGCGTGATCTATCACTATTACAGCTTCGTCGACCAGTCCAAGACTGGCGAGAACAGCAAGAACACCGCCCTGCACTACTTCAAGCATCAGGACCCGGGGGCCTTCGTCAGCCTGTCCGGCGGCGCGGTACTGGCATCCAGCAAGCACCAGGAGCAGGCCCAGGCCTTCCTCAAGTGGATCACCAGCGCCAAGGGCCAGGCTGTGCTGAAGAACGGCAACTCCTTCGAATACGCGGTGGGCCTGGGCGCCCAGTCCAATCCCAAGCTGGTGCCTCTGGCCGAGTTGGAAGCCCCCAAAGTCGACGCCGCCAAGCTCAACAGCAAGCAAGCCGTGGACCTGATGACCCAGGCCGGTCTCCTGTAAACCATGGCCGACAATCTGTCACGCACGCCCGCTGCGCAAATGCCCCGGGGCGCTGTCGCGACCTGCAGCGGTTATCGCCGCCAGGGCCAGGGACGGCGCTCGCCGCCCTGGCTGCTCGGCGCGGCGCTGCTGGTGTCGCTGCTGGCCCTGCTGCCCCTGGGGTTTGTCATCGGCATCTCGATCCAGACCGGCTGGGCGACCATCAGCCAGTTGCTGCTGCGGCCGCGGGTCGCGGAGTTGCTGGGCAATACCCTGTTGCTGCTGGTACTGACGTTGCCGCTGTGCGTGCTGCTGGGGGTGGCGCTGGCGTGGCTGACCGAACGCAGCGACCTGCCCGGGCGGCGGGCCTGGTCGCTGCTGGCGGTGGCACCACTGGCGGGGCCGGCGTTCGTCCACAGCTATGCCTGGGTCAGCCTGGCGCCCTCGCTGCACGGCCTGCCAGCGGCAGTGCTGGTGTCGGTGATCGCCTATTTCCCGTTTATCTACTTGCCGGTGTCAGCCACCCTGCGGCGTCTTGATCCGGCCCTGGAAGATGTCGCCGAATCCATGGGGCTCAGGCCCCGGGCGCTGTTTCTGCGGGTGGTGCTGCCGCAATTGCGCCTGGCGATTGGCGGTGGTGCATTGCTGGTGGGCCTGCACCTGCTGGCCGAGTACGGCTTGTACGCGATGATCCGCTTCGACACCTTCACCACAGCCATCTACGACCAGTTCCAGTCCACCTACAACGGCCCGGCGGCCAACATGCTGGCCAGTGTGCTGGTGCTGTGCTGCCTGGCGCTGCTGGCGACGGAGTCCGCCAGCCGTGGCCAGGCGCGCTACGCCCGGGTCGGCTCCGGCAGCCCGCGCGCGCAACGCCTGCAGACCTTGCGCGGCGCAACACGGCTCGCGGCGCTGTGCCTGCCGGCGCTGACCTGCGCCCTGGCCCTGGGAGTGCCGCTGCTGACCCTGGGCAACTGGCTGCTGGCCGGCGGCCTTGAGGTCTGGCAGGCGCCGGAGCTGCTGCCCAGCCTGCAACAGACCCTGATGCTAGCGAGCCTGGGGGCGTTGCTCACCACCTGCGCGGCGATTCCCGTGGCCTGGCTGTCGATCCGCGCTCCCGGGCGCCTGTTGCGGGTCCTGGAAAGCTGCAACTACGTCACCAGTTCCCTGCCCGGCATCGTCGTCGCCCTGGCCCTGGTAACGGTTACTGTGAAATACGCCCGGCCGATCTACCAGACCAGCATCACCGTGCTGCTGGCGTACCTGCTGATGTTCCTGCCTCGCGCCCTGGTCAGCCTGCGCGCCGGCATCGCCCAGGCGCCGGTGGAGCTGGAAAACATCGCCCGCAGCCTGGGGCGCACGCCGTTTCAGGCGCTGTGGCGCGTGACTCTGCGTCTGGCCGCGCCGGGTGCCGCGGCCGGCGCGGCCCTGGTGTTCCTGGCCATCAGCAATGAACTGACCGCCACCCTGCTGCTGGCGCCCAATGGCACCCGGACCCTGGCTACCGGTTTCTGGGCCAGAACCAGCGAGATCGACTACGCGGCGGCAGCGCCCTACGCCTTGATCATGATCCTGCTGTCCCTGCCGTTGACCGGCCTTCTCTATCACCAATCCAGACGTACGGCGGGCCGATGAACGCTCTCGAACTTCACGCAGTGCACAAATCCTTCGGCGGCGCCCCGGCGGTGCAGAACATCAGCCTCAGCGTGCCGGCGGGCAGCCGCACGGCGATTGTCGGGCCCTCGGGCTCCGGCAAGACCACCTTGCTGCGGATGATCGCCGGCTTTGAATATCCCGACCGCGGGCGCATCACCCTCAATGGCCAGGTGCTGGTGGACGACCAGGGCGCGGTGCCGGCCCATCGGCGCCTGATCGGCTATGTGCCGCAGGACGGCGCGCTGTTTCCGCACCTGAGCGTGGCGGCCAACATCGGCTTTGGCCTGACCGGGCCCCACGGGGACAAGCAGCAGCGCATTGCCGAGTTGCTCGACATGGTGGCCCTGGACCGGAGCATGGTGGCGCGCTGGCCCCATGAACTGTCCGGCGGCCAGCAGCAACGGGTGGCCTTAGCCCGGGCCCTGGCCCAACGCCCGCGGCTGATGCTGCTGGACGAGCCTTTCTCGGCCCTGGACACCGGCCTGCGGGCCTCGATGCGCAAGGCCGTGGCACGACTGCTGGCCGAGGCCGGCGTGACCACCATCCTGGTCACCCATGACCAGGCTGAAGCCCTGTCTTTCGCTGACCAGCTGGCAGTGATGCGTCAGGGCCGGCTGGTCCAGGCCGGCGCGCCGCTGGAGCTGTACCAGCACCCACGGGATGCCCAGACCGCGCTGTTTCTAGGCGATGCCGTGCTGCTGCCGGCGCGGTTGGACCAGGGCCTGGCGGAATGCGACCTGGGCCTGGTGCCGGTCCGCGATGCAACGCTCCAGGGCCCGGCGCAGATCATGCTGCGCCCCGAGCAATTGCAGGTGCTGGTCGATGACGGCGATTGCACAGACAGTTGTCAGGGCGTGGTCAGGGAGTGCGACTTCGCCGGCAACACCTGCACCCTGAGCATCGGCGTGACCAGCGCCGCGGGGCATGAACAGCTGTTGCCGGTACGCAGTTCCGGATTGCAGGCGCCGGCCCCCGGCAGCCGGGTGCGCATTCGCACCCTGGGGCATGCCCATGTCCTGGGCAGCAGCCCCGAGGCTTGAGCCAAGGATGCTGTCGTCGATCATGGTTTCGCGTCGCTATTGCCTCGATACTGGGGCCTCGCCGCTGCCACGCTGGACAAGGAATGAACGATGACTGATGCCACCCATCAAGCAGAGCACGTGCTGATGATGCAGGCCGCGCACTGGTGCGTACGCCTGCGCGAGGCCGATTGCAGCCTGGCCGAGCGCCAGGCCTTCGAGGACTGGTTGCAGAGCGACCCGAGCCATGGGCTCGAATACGCGAAGATAGTGGAAGTCTGGGACCTCTGCGGGCAACTCACGCCAAGCCTGCCCTGAACATGTCGCGCTACAGGTCGAAACGATCAATGGCCCGGCGCCGCTCGTTGTCGTCGCGCATGTCATAGCTGGCGGTGGTCTGGATATTGGTGTGATGAGCCAGCTTCTGGGCAATCGACAGGTCGTGTTCCTCGATCACTCGGGTGATGAATGAACGGCGGAAATCGTGGGGCATGATCCGCACGCCGACCTGGGCGCCGCGCTGCCGGGCGATGTAGTAGATAGCGTGCTTGGTGATGCGCTCGCGGGTGATATGACCACCACGGCGGATCCGGTTGAACAGAAAGCCGTCGTCCTCAAGACCCGCCGGCAAGTCTGCGCGACGCAGGTCCAGCCAGGCCTGGAGTTTGTCGAAGGCCCAGGTCGGCGCGTACTTGATCAACTGCTTGTTGCCCTTGGCCAGCACCTGCAGGCTGCGCTGGGCGAAGTCCACCTGGGCCAGGTCCAGGTTCACCGACTCCGACTTGCGCATGCCCGAGCCGTACAGCACGGCGATGATCGCCGCGTCGCGCACGCCCTGGGGGCGCGGGTCCGCGGCACAGACGGCCATCAGTTCCTGGATCAGCCCGCGCCTGAGGTTGCGCCCCCGGGACAGGCGCGTGCCGCCCATGGCCTTCACCGAGCGCATCTTCAACAGGTGGTCGTAGCTGATCAGGCTGGCGCGCCAGGCTTCGTTGAACACCCCGCGCAGGGCGTTGACGTAGAGCGAGGAAGTACTGGGGGCATAACCGTCGCGGCGCAAGGTCGCCACCAGGGCCGCGACCTGCTCGGGCTGCAACTGGTGCCAGGGAATGTCCTCCAGGTTGAGGTCTTCATAGCCCAGGCGGTCGGCGGCGTCCTGCAGCACGTAGCGCAGGGTCGTCTGGCTGGAGGGGGCCAGGCGGGTCAGGTACAGGTTGAGGGGATTGGCGCTGCAGGCGCCAGGTACGGATGGCATCAGGATCCTCCCCCGAAAACCGGTTGCACTGGGTAGCACCCCGACCCGCAAGAAAAAAGTCTGCGGTTACCCTCTTCAAGATCCGCCGAAAAGCGGCTAAAACAGTGGCCGGAATTCAGTTGACTGCCACCCATGCACATAAACTGAACGCTGGCTGTCTGGCTCGCAGAAAAACGGACTTTTACCTTATTTTTCATATTCGTTTCACATTTTTCCGCTTAATCTCAGCCCCCGACGGCTCGCCCTCCGAGTGCAGTCTTTTCTCAGGTTGCAAAGATAACACCTTGATCCACATTTACTTTTCACAAACATAGTCTTTACTCATGTGCTGCATGGAATGCCCCGCTGGCTCAATCACTGGATGTGCCTTGATGACTGCATGACCTCCCCGCTTTCCATGAACCGTCCGTTCACTCGCAAGACCCCGTATTTCCGGCATTAGCTAAACCCGAGGTAACCATGAACCAGGCTTTCCTTCCCTTCTCGCGTCCGAGTATTGGCGACGAAGAGATAGCTGCAGTGGAGCAGGTTCTGCGCTCCGGCTGGATCACCACCGGCCCGAAAAACCAGGAACTGGAACAACAGTTCGCCGAACGCGTCGGCGCCCGACATGCCGTGGCCCTGTCCTCGGCCACCGGCGCCATGCACATCACCCTGCTGGCACTGGGCATCGGTCCTGGCGACGAGGTGATCACCCCGTCCCAGACCTGGGTTTCCACCGCCAACATGATCTGCCTGCTGGGGGCGACCCCAGTGTTCGTCGATGTCGACCCCGACACCCTGATGAGCGACGCGGCCACCATCGAAGCGGCCATCACCCCACGGACCAAGGCGATCATTCCGGTGCATTACGCCGGCGCCGCCTTCGACCTGGATCCGCTGTACGCCCTGGCGGACAGGCACGGCATCCCGGTGATCGAAGACGCCGCCCATGCCGCCGGCACCACCTACCGCGGCCGGGTCATCGGCGCCCGGGGCACGGCGATCTTCTCCTTCCACGCCATCAAGAACATGACCTGCGCCGAGGGCGCGATGTTCGTCAGCGATGACCAAGCCCTGGCCAACCGGGTGCGCATGCTCAAGTTCCATGGCCTGGGTGTCGACGCCTACGACCGCCTGACCCACGGGCGCAAGCCCCAGGCCCAGGTGATCGAGCCCGGCTTCAAGTACAACCTGGCGGACATGAACGCCGCCATTGCCCTGGTACAGCTGCAGCGCCTGGACGAGATCAACGCCAAGCGCGAAGTCCTGGCCAAGGCTTACCTGGAGCGCCTCCAAGGCCTGCCGGTGCAGCCTCTGCACCTGCCCCAGTACCCACAACAGCACGCCTGGCACCTGTTCATCCTGCGCATCGACGCCGAACGCTGCGGCCTGGACCGCGACGCCTTCATGAAGGGCTTGCAGGAGCAGAACATCGGCACCGGCATCCATTTCATCGCGACGCACCTGCATACCTACTACCGACAGCGCTTCCCCGAAGTGCACCTGCCCCATACCGAATGGAACTCGGCGCGGCTATGCTCGATTCCACTGTTTCCGGACATGACCCTCGACGATGTCGAACGGGTTGCCGGTGCCATTGAAAACCTCCTGGACTGAAGCCTTTGAAACCTTACCCAATTCAGTTCGTGTCGATCGTCATTCCGGTCTACAACGAAGAACAGAGCCTGCCCGAGCTGCTGCGCCGCACCGAAGCGGCCTGCCGCCAGCTCAAGCACGAGTTTGAAATCGTCCTGGTGGACGACGGCAGTCGCGACCAGTCGGCGAATATCCTGCAAGAAGCCGCCGAACGCGAAGGCAGCCCGGTGGTGGCGGTGATTCTCAACCGCAACTACGGCCAGCACGCGGCGATCATGGCCGGCTTCGAGCAATGCCGCGGCGACGTGGTGATCACCCTCGACGCCGACCTGCAGAACCCGCCGGAAGAAATTCCGCGCCTGGTGGCCCAGGCCGAGCTCGGCTACGACGTGGTCGGCACCGTGCGCAACAACCGCCAGGATTCGGCCTTCCGCCGCTGGCCGTCGAAACTGATCAACCTCGCCGTGCAGCGCTCCACCGGTGTGGCCATGAGCGACTACGGCTGCATGCTGCGGGCCTATCGCCGGACCATCATCGACGCAATGCTCGCCTGCACCGAGCGCAGCACCTTCATCCCGATCCTGGCCAACAGCTTTGCCCGGCATACCACCGAGGTGCTGGTAGAGCACGCCGAGCGCGAGCACGGCGACTCCAAGTACAGCCCGATGCGCCTGATCAACCTGATGTTCGACCTGGTCACCTGCATGACCACCACGCCGCTGCGGCTGCTGAGCATCATCGGTTTCGGCATGGCCGGGGTCGGCGCCCTGTTCGCCCTGATGCTGATCATCCTGCGGCTGATGTTCGGCGCTACCTGGGCCGGCGACGGCACCTTCGTGCTGTTCGCGGTGCTGTTCGTGTTCACCGGTGGCCAGTTCATCGGCATGGGTCTTCTGGGTGAATACCTGGGACGCATGTACAGCGACGTGCGGGCCCGCCCGCGCTTCTTCATCGAAAAAGTCTTGCGCAGCCAGCCCGCGGCCCCGGCCCCTGCTGTGACTGTCGACGGTTTAACTTCCACTCATACAGATCAGGTTTCGCCATGAGCAATAAAGCTGTTGTCTTCGCCTACCACGATATTGGCTGTGCTGGCATCGAAGCCCTGCTCAACGCAGGTTACGAGATTGCCGCGGTGTTCACCCACGCCGACGATCCCAAGGAAAACACCTTCTACGGCTCGGTAGCCCAGCTCTGCGCCCGCAAAGGCATTGCCGTGCACGCCCCGGAAGATGCCAACCACCCGCTGTGGATCGAGCGCATCGCCAAGCTCAACCCCGACTACCTGTTCTCCTTCTATTACCGCAACCTGCTGAGCGAGCCGCTGCTGGCCACTGCCAGCAAGGGCGCGTTCAACCTGCACGGTTCCCTGCTGCCGCGCTACCGTGGTCGCGCACCGGCCAACTGGGTGCTGGTCAAGGGCGAAACCGAAACCGGCGTGACCCTGCACCGCATGGTCAAGCGCGCCGACGCCGGCGCCATCATTGCCCAGGAACGCGTGGCCATCGAGCGCAGCGACACCGCCCTGACCCTGCACCACAAACTGCGTGACGCCGCCGCCAGCCTGCTGCGCGACACCCTGCCGGCACTGGCCCAGGGCAAGATCACCGAGACTGCCCAGGACGAGTCCAAGGCTACCTACTTCGGTCGTCGTACCGCCGCGGACGGCAAGCTGGAGTGGAAACGCCCCGCCGAAGAACTGTTCAACCTGGTACGCGCGGTGACCCAACCGTACCCGGGCGCCTTCTGCGCCGTTGGCGAGCACAAACTGATCGTCTGGAGCGCCGAAGTGGTCAAGGGCAACGAAGGCCAGGCCCCGGGCCGGGTCATCAGCGTCGACCCGCTGCGCATCGCCTGTGGCGAAGACTCGCTGGTGATCACCTCCGGCCAGCGCAACGCCAACGGCCTGTTCCTGGGTGGCCCGCAACTGGCCAATGAGCTGGGCCTGGTGGACGGTTCCCTGCTGCGCGGCGCGGAATCCGGGCGCAAGCCACGCCGCACCCGCGTGCTGATCCTGGGCGTCAACGGCTTTATCGGCAACCACCTGTCCGAGCGCCTGCTGCGTGACGACAAGTACGACGTCTACGGCCTGGACATCGGCTCCGACGCCATCGAGCGCCTGCGCAGCCATCCGAACTTCCACTTCGTCGAAGGCGATATCAGCATTCACTCCGAGTGGATCGAATATCACATCAAGAAGTGCGACGTGGTCCTGCCGCTGGTGGCCATCGCTACCCCAATCGAATACACCCGCAACCCGCTGCGCGTGTTCGAACTGGACTTCGAAGAGAACCTGAAACTGGTTCGCTACTGCGTCAAGTACAACAAGCGCGTGATCTTCCCGTCGACTTCGGAAGTCTATGGCATGTGCCAGGACAAGAACTTCGACGAAGACACTTCCAACCTGATCGTCGGTCCGATCAACAAGCAGCGCTGGATCTACTCGGTATCCAAGCAACTGCTGGACCGGGTGATCTGGGCCTACGGCGCCAAGGGCCTGAACTTCACCCTGTTCCGTCCGTTCAACTGGATGGGCCCGCGCCTGGACCGTCTGGACTCGGCCCGTATCGGCAGCTCCCGCGCCATCACCCAGCTGATCCTCAACCTGGTGGAAGGCACGCCGATCCGTCTGTTCGACGGTGGCGAGCAGAAGCGCTGCTTCACTGACATCGCCGACGGCATCGAAGCCCTGGCACGCATCGTCGACAACGAAAACGACTGCTGCAACGGCCAGATCATCAACATCGGCAACCCGGACAACGAAGCCAGCATCCGTCAGCTGGGCGAAGAACTGCTGCGTCAATTCGAAGCTCACCCGCTGCGCGGCAACTTCCCGCCGTTCGCCGGTTTCCGCGACGTCGAAAGCAAGGCCTTCTACGGCGCTGGCTACCAGGACGTGGAACACCGCAAGCCAAGCATCGAAAACGCCAAGCGCCTGCTGAACTGGGAGCCAACCGTGGAGATGAGCGAAACCATCGGCAACACCCTGGACTTCTTCCTGCGTGAAGCCATGCTGGAAATCGCCGACCGCTCGAAAGAAGAAGCTCGCTGATGCAGGCAGGTCTGCGCATTGATGTCGATACCTACCGCGGCACCCGGGAGGGGGTGCCACGGCTGCTCGAATCGCTGGACGAAGCCGGGGTCAAGGCCACCTTCTTCTTCAGCGTCGGGCCGGACAACATGGGGCGCCACCTGTGGCGCCTGATCCGTCCGCAGTTCCTCTGGAAAATGCTGCGGTCCAATGCCGCGGGCCTGTACGGCTGGGACATTCTCCTGGCCGGTACTGCCTGGCCGGGTAAACCCATTGGCCGGGACCTGGGGCACTTGATGCGCCAGACCCTGGCCGCCGGCCACGAAGTCGGCCTGCACGCCTGGGATCACCACGGCTGGCAGGCCAACACCGGGCGCTGGAGTCAGGCACAGCTGATCGAACAGATCCGCCGTGGCGTCGACAGCCTCAACGATATTCTCGGGCAAGCGGTGAGCTGCTCGGCGTCCGCCGGTTGGCGCGCCGATGAACGCGTCATCGAAGCCAAGCAACAATTCGGCTTTCGCTACAACAGCGATTGCCGCGGCCAGAGCCTGTTCCAGCCACGTCTGGCGGACGGCAGCCTGGGCGCCCCACAGATTCCGGTGGACCTGCCGACCTTCGACGAAGTAGTCGGGCCGGTGGTGGCCGCCAAGGACTTCAACAACTACATCCTCGACCGGTTCAGCCCGGACAAGCTCAACGTCTATACCGTGCATGCCGAAGTAGAAGGGATTCTCATGGCCAATGATTTCCGCCAACTGCTGGCCAGTGCCAAGCAGCGTGACATCCACTTCCAGCCTTTGGGCGACATGCTCCCGAGCGACCTTTCCAGCCTGCCCGCGGGCAAGGTCGTGCGCGGCGCGCTGGAAGGCCGCGAAGGCTGGCTGGGAGTGCAAGGCGCATGATCAGACGTTGGGCCCTGCCGCTGCTGTTGATCGCTTTCGGTCTGTTCTACCTGTTGCCCATGGCCACCCACGGCCTGTGGATTCCCGATGAAACCCGCTACGCCCAGATCAGCCAGGAAATGCTCCTGACCGGCAAATGGGCGTCGCCGCATTTCATGGGCATCCGCTATTTCGAAAAACCGGTGGCCGGCTACTGGATGATCGCCATCGGCCAGGCACTGTTTGGCGACAACCTGTTCGGCGTGCGCGTGGCCTCGGCCCTGAGCACCGGCCTCAGCGTGGTCCTGGCCTATCTGCTGGCCCGGCGCCTGTGGAACGATCCACGCAAGAGCCTGGCCAGCGCCCTGCTCTACATGAGCTTTACCGTGGTCGCGCTGCAAGCCGGCTACGCCAACCTCGATCCGCAGTTCACCTTCTGGGTCAACCTGAGCCTGGTGGCGCTGTGGTTCACCTTCGACTGCCGCAGCGTGCGCGGCCAGGTGAGCGCCTGGGTGGTGCTGGGCCTGGCCTGCGGCATGGGCTTCATGACCAAGGGTTTTCTCGCCTGGCTGCTGCCGGTGCTGGTGGCCCTGCCCTACGCCATCTGGCAAAAACGCCTGCGCTCGCTGCTGATCTATGGCGGCCTCGGCGTGCTGGTGGCGATCCTCATCAGCCTGCCCTGGGCGCTGATGGTGCATGCCCAGGAACCGGACTACTGGCGCTTCTTCTTCTGGCACGAGCACATCCGGCGCTTTGCTGGTGAAGACGCCCAGCACGCCTCGCCCTGGTGGTATTACCTGCCGTTGCTGGTGGGCTTCTCGGTGCCTTGGGTGCTGCTGCTGCCGGCCAGCCTGAAACAGGCCTGGGAACAACGGCGCCTGAACAGCAGCGGCTTCCTGCTGCTGTGGCTGGTGCTGCCCCTGGCGTTCTTCAGCCTGAGCAAGGGCAAGCTGCCGGCCTATATCCTGCCGTGCCTGCTGCCCCTGGCCTTGCTGATGGGCCACACCCTGGTGGAGCGCCTGGCCGCCGGCAAGACCCGGCTGCTGGCCTTCAACGGCGTGCTCAACCTGGTGGCCGGCCTGCTGGGGCTGCTGGCCCTGGTGTATTTCCAGATGAAGAAGCCGGTGTATGTGGACGAGCCGCAACACCTGGTGCTGGTCTATGTACTGCTGCTGGGCTGGATCCTCAGCAACCTGCTGCAAGCCATGCGCCCGCTGAGCCTGTGGGCCGCGCCGGCCCTGGGCAGCTTCCTGCTGGTGGCGCTGGCCCCGGCGGCGCTGCCCAATTCGGTGGTCTACAACAAGATTCCCGACCAGTTCATCATCGATCACGTGGCCGAGTTGGGTCAGGCCAAGGCCCTGCTGAGCAACGATCTGGGCGCGGCCTCGGCGCTGGCCTGGCGCCTGGGCCGCCCTGACGTGACCCTGTACAACACCGAAGGCGAAGTGAAGTACGGCCTGGGCTACGAAGACAGCGCCGCGCGCAAGGTCGACCTGAACCAGGTCCAGCCGTGGATCGCCGAGGCCCGCAAGCAAGGCTCGATTGGCGTGGTGATGCGGGTCAAGAGCAGCGACGAGGTACATGAAGTCGAACTGCTGCCCAAGGACGCCAAGCGCTATGAGCAAGGCAACATCGTGATTTTCATCATTCCCCAGAGTCAGCCATGAGCCTGCTGTTGCTATTGCTGGCCTGCGGGCTGACCTGCCTGGGTCAGGTGGCGCAGAAGTTCGCCGTGGAAAGCTGGCGTGACCAGCCTTCCGGCGCGCTGCAAAAGCTGCGCTCGGGCTGGTTGTGGCTGGCCCTGTTCAGCCTCGGCCTGGGCCTGCTGGTGTGGCTCCTGGTGCTGCAGCGCATGGAGGTCGGCGTGGCCTACCCGATGCTCAGCCTGAACTTCGTGTTCATTACCCTGATCGCCCGTTTCGTCTTTCACGAGCCCATCGACCGTCGCCACTGGCTCGGCGTGGCCCTGGTGATCGGCGGCGTGCTGCTGTTGAGTCGCCACGCATGAGCCGGGCCAAGGGATTTGCCTTCGCCCTGGGCAGCGTCGCCCTGGTCAGCGGCGCCCAGTTGGGCATGCGCTGGAGCATGACCCGCCTGCCCGCCCCGGATCAGTGGCTGTCGGCCCTGAGCACCGGCAACGTCGACCTGGCCGCCCTGGCGGTAGTGATCGCGGCCATCGGCGCCTACGCGCTGTCGATGCTCTGCTGGCTCCTGGCGCTGCGCGACCTGCCGCTGGGCCGGGCCTATTCGCTGCTCAGCATCAGCTACGCGCTGGTCTACCTGCTGGCCGCCAGCCTGCCGCTGTTCAACGAACCGTTCACGCTTTCCAAAAGCCTCGGGGTGGCCTTGGTCATCCTTGGGGTCATTACCATCAACTCTCGATCTGCACCCGCGACAAGTCCCAGGAATACCCCATGAAAATCAGTGTATTTGGAAGTGGTTACGTCGGCCTCGTACAAGCCGCCGTATTGGCTGAAGTCGGCCACGATGTCATCTGCATGGACATCGACGAGCAAAAGGTCAAGCAGCTGCAACAAGGACACGTGAGCATCTTCGAGCCCGGGCTGGCCAGCCTGGTCAAGGAAAACCTCGAAGCCAAGCGCCTGCACTTCACCAGCGACGAAAAACTCGCGGTGCAACACGGCCAGGTGCTGTTCATCGCCGTGGGCACGCCCTCCAGCGAAGACGGCTCGGCGGACCTGCGCTACGTGCTGTCGGTGGGCGATGCGGTGGCACGCCACCGTGAGCAACCGGTGATCCTGGTGGAAAAATCCACCGTACCGGTGGGCACCGGCGACACCTTGAAGGCGCACATCGAAAAGGTCCTCAATGGCCGCCCGCTGCAATTCGATATCGTCTCCAACCCGGAATTCCTCAAGGAAGGCTCGGCGGTCACCGACTGCCGCCGTCCGGACCGGATCATCATCGGCTGCGAGCGCGAAGAAGTGCGCGATGTGATGCGCGACCTGTACGCGCCGTTCAACCGCAACCATGACCGCATCATGTTCATGGACCTGCGCAGTGCCGAGCTGACCAAGTACGCCGCCAACTGCATGCTGGCGACCAAGATCAGCTTCATCAACCAGATCGCCGAGCTGGCCGAGCACCTGGGTGCCGACATCGAATCGGTCCGCCTGGGAATCGGTGCCGACACCCGCATCGGCTATCACTTCATCTACCCGGGCTGCGGCTACGGCGGTTCGTGCTTCCCCAAGGACATGCGCGCGCTGATCCACAGTGCCCAGGAAGCCCATTGCTCCAGCGACCTTTTGCAAGCGGTGGAAGCCATCAACGAACGCCAGAAGCACAAGCTGTTCGAGCGCATCAAGGCGTTCTACAAAGGCGACCTGAAGGGCAAGACCTTTGCCTTGTGGGGCCTGGCGTTCAAACCCAACACCGACGACATGCGCGACGCCCCGAGCCGGGTGCTGCTGGATGCACTGTTCGCCGCCGGTGCGCAAGTGCGCGCCTATGACCCGGAAGCGATGCAGGAAACCCAGCGTCTGTACCCGGATGAATCGCGCCTGATGCTCATGGGCACCCCGGAATCGGTGCTCACCGGCGCCGACGCGCTGATCATCTGCACCGAGTGGCAGCAGTTCAAGGCGCCGGATTTCGACCTGATCCAGCAACGCCTGCAGGCGCCGGTGATCTTCGACGGGCGCAACCTGTACGACGCCGAACGCCTGGCCCGCAATGGCTTCACCTACTTCCCGATCGGCCGCGGTGAATCGCGCAACCTGCCGATTCCTCATCAGCAGTGGTCCACCGAGGCTTGAATGAACCCGCACTCCAGTTCCCCTTCGAACACACTTCTCTGGCAATCGTTGGGGCTGGGGCTGCTGGCCTTGCTGCTGTTCTGCGCCGGCACCGAGCACCAGTCGGCGATCGGCTTCGATTCGCGCTTCGTGCTGTTTGCCAAGGAAATGCTGCGCCATGGGCCGGGGTTCTTCCCCACCACCTATGGCCAGCCCTACGCCGACTACTCCAGCGCTTCGACCCTGCTGGTCTGGCTGTTCTCGCTGCCTTCCGGACAGGTCAGCAGTTTCACCGCCTGGTTGCCCACGGCCATCGCCTCGGCGCTGATCGTCAGCCTGATCTATCGCCTGTTGGCGCCCTATTCCCGGACCTGGGCCTTGCTCAGCGTCGCCCTGCTGTTGCTCAGCAACACCTTTATCAGCGAAACCCGCGCCGTGTCCCTGGATCAGATGCTCGCCGCGGTGTCCCTGGCGGTGTTCTACCTGGGTTATGCCCATGACCACTTCGGCGCCCGCCGGCACCTGGGCTGGATCTTCCTGCTGCTGGTGCTGGGCTTTGCCATTCGCGGGCCTATCGGCCTGGTGATTCCAACCGGCATGCTGTGCAGCTACTACCTGCTGGGTGGTCAATGGCGCCGCTTGTTCGGCTTCGGTTTCAGCGCCTTGTTGCTGCTGGTGGCCTGTATCGGCCTGCTGCTGTGGCTGGCCAAGCTCAGCGGTGGTCAGGCCTTTGTCGACGATGTGATCCGCATGCAATTCATGGGACGCATGGACGGCAGCGAAGGCTCCAGCGACGTCTTCTATTACTTCACCAGTTCCCTGGGCAACTACGCCCTGGCCTACCCCCTGGCGATCCTGGCCTGGATCGCGGTGCTGCTCAGTCGCCCCGCGGATCAGGCTCCGGCCCTGAAACTGCTGCGTCTGTGCACCGCGGCCGGGCTGATCGTGATGATCGGCCTGTCGATTCCCCAGGCGAAAAAGGCCCGCTACCTGCTGCCGATGCTGCCCATGGCGGCGATCATTGCCGCCTATCCGTTCCAGGCCGGCCAAGGCCGGCTGATGGGCTGGCTGCGCGGGGCGATCCAGGGCATCTGGCTGCTGCTGCCGGGGCTGCTGATCGTCGGCTTGCTGGTGCTGCGGCGCAAATTTCCCGAGCAGCTCGACTCGTTGACGCCGATGCTGCTGATCCTTGGCCTGCTGCAGCTGCTGTCCCTGGGGCTCTTGTTCAAGCGCCAGTGGCGCGCCGTGGGCCTGGCCTACAGCGCGGTGCTGGCGGTCTGGGCCTGCTACATCGGGGTCTTCGAGCCGGTGGAGCACCGCCTGTATGACACTCGCGCCTTCAGCCTGGGCGCCATGCAACTGATCGAGGCCGACCCGGCGCCGGTGGTCCTGCACCGCATGGGCAAGGACGCCAAGGCGATCAAGTTCATGGTCAACCTGGACCGGGACCTGCAGCCGCAGTTCAGCGAAACCCCCGAGGCCCTGGCGCAGATACCCGGCCCGGCCTGGGTGATCCTCGACCAGGGCGACCTGGCCAGCCTGCAGGGCACGCCCCTGGCCGGACTGACTCCGGTACTGAGCGGGCGTTTCGACAAGAACGACTTCGTCCTGCTGCACCTGCCCAAGAGCGCCGCCACGCAACCCTGAAAGCGTTGCATGGCACCCCGCCGGCTCCTTACACTCGCGCCCATGACCATTCTGATCCGCCGGGCGCGGGTGGCCGACGCCGCCTTCCTCCCCGCCATTGAAACCTCGGCTGCCGACCTTTTTCGCAGTGATCCGCAACTGGCCTGGCTGGCCGACGCCGAAGTCGCCGATGCCCAGAGCCAGCGCGACCCCATCCGCCAGCACCCGGTGTGGGTCGCGGTGACCGCCGACGGCACCCGCTGCGCCTTTCTCAACGCCCAGATCTGCGAGCGCGAGCTGCATGTGTGGGAAATCTCCGTTGCCACTGGCCACCAGGGCCAGGGCATTGGCAAGCGCCTGTTACAGGCGGCGCGGGAGTTCGCCCTGGAGCAGCAGCTCACGGCCCTGACCCTCAGCACCTTCCGCGAACTGCCCTGGAACGAACCTTTCTATCAGCGCCAGGGCTTTGTCACCCTGCAGCCGGCCCAGCTGAGCCCGCGCCTGCGTCAGGTCCTGGCCGAAGAAGCGCAACACGGCCTGCCCGC
Organism: Pseudomonas sp. TKO26; assembly: GCF_003225665.1. Taxonomy (NCBI): domain Bacteria; kingdom Pseudomonadati; phylum Pseudomonadota; class Gammaproteobacteria; order Pseudomonadales; family Pseudomonadaceae; genus Pseudomonas; species Pseudomonas sp. TKO26. Next base: position 13,769 of record NZ_QKLN01000045.1, on the reverse strand, counting down.
GGCGCGCCGCTGCGCCATGCGCCTGCCCCTGTAGAACCCAGCTGGCGGTAGGAGCTGGCTTGCCAGCGAAAGGCGATTTCCTGGCCGGTGCAAGGCTTGCACGCCTGTTCGCCGGCAAGCCGGCTCTTACAGGTGTAAAGCAGCAAAATAAATGCACTAAACCAGCATTATTATGAATTTGTCAGCTGCATGAAGGCTCGGCACACTGTGCCCGTTCCTCCCCCAAATGTTGGAACGTTCAAGGGCTTTCTGGTGATCCAGACAAGCCCTTCTTTTTGCCCGTCGTTTAGCCGTGGACCCCGTTGCCGATGCTTGCCCGCTGGAAACCCGCCGCCATCAATACCCGCCCCTTGGAATGGAGCCGCGCCGCCATCGGCATGGGCCTGGGCACCCTGCTCAGTGTCTGGCTCTGCGCCCAGGTGTTCGGCATGCCGGTGGCGCTGCACCTGATCGGTCCGTTGGGGGCCTCGGCGGTGCTGCTGTTTGCCGTGTCTTCCGGCGCTCTTGCCCAGCCCTGGTCGATCCTGGGCGGTTACCTGTGCGCCGGGGTCGTGGCCTTGCTGGTGGCCCATGTGCTGGGGCGTACCCTGGGCAGCGCCTGCCTGGCGGCGGGCATGGCCCTGGTGCTGATGTGCTGGTTGCGCTGCCTGCATCCGCCGGCCGGCGCCCTGGCCCTGACCCTGGTGCTGGCCGATCCAGCCAGCGTGGCGCTGGACTGGCGTGAACTGGGCCCGGTGATGCTAGCGGCGGCCAGTCTCCTGGGCAGTGCCCTGGTCTACAACAACCTGACGCGGATTCGCTACCCCAAGGGCCCGAGCGATGCCCCGACGATCCTGCCGTCGGCCACCCCGAGCGACAGCCTGGCGATCAGCGCCGAAGACCTGAAGCAGGCCCTGGCCGAGATGGAGGAGTTTTTCGATGTCACCCCCGAAGACCTCGAACAACTGATCCACGCCAGCCAAGCCCACGCCCGCCGCCGCAGCATCGGCCAGGTCCTGTCCTCGCGCCCGTGACGCCCCAGCCGCCCATCCCCCTTCGTAGGAGCTGGCTTGCCAGCGAAGGCGTCCTCAGGACCCTTGCCTGACTGGCGGGCCCATTCGCCCCGCAAGGGGCGCCGGAGTTCAGATCATCGGTGACCAGCGCTGGGACCAGTCGTGGTCTTGTTCGATGACCTCGCGCAACACCGCGAAAGCCTGCTGCAACTGCGCCGAGTCACGCTCCCGGGCATACAGCAGGTAAGTGGGGAAGTTGAATTCCGGGGCCTTTTCCACCCGTTCCAGCACGCCGCTGTCCAGGTAGCTCTGCACCACGCGAGTGCGAAAATAGCCGCTGCCGCCGGCATCGAGGATGAACTGCAGGGCCAGTGGCCCCAGGTTGAAGCCCACTGCGGCCCTGGCCTGCTCCGGCAAGGCGGCGTCATGCTGGCGACGGAAGTCCTCGCCCCAATCGATGTAGACATAGGGCTCCGGCCGCCCCGCCAAACGCACCTGGATCAGTTTTTCCTCCAGCAATTGCTCCACCTGCAAACCCGGGGAATACAGCGGCTGGAACACCAGCGCCGCATCCAGCACCCCCAGCTCCAGTTGCCGCTGCAGGCTGGCGCCGTCGCCGATCTGAGTGCGCAAGGCATGATTGGGCAGCGCCTGGCGCAGGCGCCGCACCCAGCTGAGCATCAGCGGGTTGCACAGGCTCGGCTCACCGCCGATGTGCAACACGTTGTGGTAGCCGTCGAGCAGCGGCAGGTCGCGCTGGGCCGCCTCCCAGGTCTGCACCAGCTGGTTGGCGTAGGCGATGAAGGCCTCGCCGTCGGCGGTGGGTCGGGCGCCGGCGCGGTTGCGCACCAGCAGTTTGCAGTTGAGCTGGCCTTCCAGGTTCTGTACCCGGGCGCTGATGGCGGTCTGGGTCAGGTGCAGGCGCTCGGCAGCGGCGATCAGGCTGCCGCTGCGGACGATTTCCAGGAAGGTGCGCGCCAGATCGATGTCCATGGTGCCTCGCCGGCAAAAATTCGAGCGCCATTGTAGCGGCGCTCGCCGCACCGCGCCGCTAGGCCGCGGACATTTGCCGGGCCGGCACCGCCAGGCTCACCGCCCGCACTGACGCCCCGGCCGAAAGCCCCAGGGCCTTGGCGCTCTGCGCGCTGACAATCAGGCTGCCGGCCGCCACCCGCGCCGGTGCGGCGCCGATCCGGCAGTCGGCGAACTGGCGATTGTGAATCAGGTAGGGCTCGGCCTGCTCCCCCGGCGTGCCGATGCTCAGGTGCAGCACCTGGCTGTCGCGTACCGCGCGGATCTCGCCGGTGGCGCATTCGATCAAGGGCCCGCCGTCGAAGATGTCGATGTAGTCCTTGAAGGCAAAACCCTCGGCCTTGAGCATGCCCAGGGCTGGCTCGGTATTGGGATGCACGCGGCCGATCGCCGCCCGCGCCGCTTCCGGCAACAGGCAGGTGGGCAAGGGAAACTTGGGCATCAGTTCGGCGATGAAGGTCTTGTTGCCCAACCCCGTGAGGTAGTCGGCATCGGCGAAATCCATCTTGAAGAAGTGCCGGCCCAGGCCCTCCCAGAACGGCGATACGCCCTGTTCGTCGGAGTAACCGCGCATCTCGGCGATCACCTTGTCGCCGAAAAGTTCGCGGAACTCGGCCAGGAACAGGAAGCGCGCCTTGGACAGCAAGCGCCCGTTGAGTCCCTGGCGATGATCGGCATGCAGAAACAGCGAGCACAGCTCCGATTGGCCGGTCATGTCATTGCCCAGGAACAGGGTCGGCAATTGCTGGTTGATACCGAGGTTCTTCGATGCGGCGACAAACAACCCAAGACGATAGTTGTACCAGGGCTCGCGCAGGCCCACGGCCCCGGCCAGGGCGCAGATGCCCACCACTTCGCCCTGCCCGCTCTGCAGCACGAACAGGTAGTCGGCGTCGGCCCGGGAGGCCTGGCCGGCAAAGGTCTGTTCGGCCCACTGCAGGCGCGAGCGCAAGCGCCCGGCGTCGGCCGGCAAGGTGGTCAGGCCGGCTCCGGCGCTGTGGGCCAGGGCCAGCAGGGCCGGCAGGTCGGCTTGGGTGGCGGGACGGACGATCATCGCGAGTGCTCCAGTTGAGGTTGACGTTCGGGCAGGTAGATTTCCGCCAGCATGCAGCGGGCGCTGCCGCCACCGATGCGTTCAATGGTGTCGATGTTCACCGGCAGGGGCTGCACGTGCTGCTCGATCAGGCGCCGTTGCTCGGCGTCCAGGGAGCGCCAGGCGCTGCGGGACATCACCAAAAGTGGCTCGCCGGCACTGTTGTGCACTTCGAGCATATTGCCGGCGAAGGACTCCAGCTGGGCCCAGGTCAAGGGCAGCAGCTGTTTGCCGCTGCTCTCCAGGCGCTGGCGCAAGGCGGCGCGTTCGTCAACATCGTCCAGGGCCAGCAGGCAAGCGAGGGCCAGCCGGCGACCGACGCTCATCATCACGTTGGTGTGATAGATCGGCGCGCCGTGGCGATCCCGGGCATGAAAGGCGCACAGCTCATAACCCAGGTGCTGCACCAGTTGGTCCAGGGCCCGGGCGTGGGTGCGGGTCGAGTAGCCCGCGTAGCAGATCCGCTGCTGGCGATCCAGGACCATGCTCCCAGTGCCTTCGAGAAACGACTCCTGCTGCTCCAGCGGCGTCAGGTCCAGGGTGCGGGTCACCTGATACTGCGCGTGCAGGTGCGCCAGCACGCCCTTGTAGCGTTCCAGTCGGCGGTTGCGCCCCTGCATCGGGTACAGCACCAGCGTGCCATCCGGGTGGCTGCTCCAGCAGTTGTTGGGAAAGATCGAATCCGGGGTATGGGGCGCCGCGCTGTCCTCGTGGACCAGCACCCGGACCCCGTGCTCGCGCAGCGTCGCGACGTAGCCGTCGAACTCCTGCAGGGCCTTGGCCTGCACGTCTTCGGCGGCACCCGGAGGGCGTTGGAAATGATTGTTGTCGGCGGTGTCCTGGTTGAAGGCGAAACGCGTGGGGCGAATCATCAAAACGCTGTCAGTGGTCTGCATGGGGCACACAATCAATGAGTTTTCAGAGGCGCTCATTGTGATTTTTTGCAGGGGCAAAACCCGGCTGAACGACGGGTTTGCACAGCAGGAAATGGCTGAAAGCACAGGTGGCCCCAGCCGATTTCGCCCCCCCTGAACGCAGCGGCATGCTGGCCGTAGCAGCTGGCTTGCCAGCGACGGCGTCTAATGGACGGCGCCAGGCTTGCGGAGCGCTTAGCCGGCAAGCCGGCTTCTACGCAAGGCGGTGACCGGGGTTATTCCATGCCGGTCTTGACCATGGCCAGCTCGGGGTGGCTGACCAGTTTGTCGATGTGCAGGTCCGGATCGTCGAACCAGACTTCCGTCAGCACCCGGTAATGCTCCATGTCGCGGCAGCGCATGCGCAGGCTGTAGTCGAAGGCGCCGCTGATCAGCCGGCACTCCAGCACCTGGGGACAGCCGCGGACCTTGGCCTCGAAGGCCTTCTGCGCCGCACGCCCGCTCTGGTTGGACAAGGCCACCAGCACCAGCAGCGACAGCCCCGGGGTCAGTTTCTTTTCATCGAGGATCGCCCCGTAGCCACGGATGACCCCAAGCTGCTCCAGCTTGCGCACCCGTTCCAGGCAAGGCCTGGGGGTCAGGTGCACGCGCTCGGAGAGTTTCTGGTAGGTGATGCGCCCTTCGTGACGCAAAACCTCGATGATCGCCTGGTCGATTCGATCAAGCACGATCGACAATTCGCGGATGTCCGCCATGGATGCCTTCCCTCACTTCAAACGGCCGGATAGAAACTGCTGCAAACGTTCACTCTGTGGCTGGTCGAGAATGGCCGCGCTCCCCTGCTCCTCGACCCGCCCTTGATGCAAGAACAACACCTGGCTCGACACTTGCCGGGCAAAGCCCATTTCATGGGTGACCATGAGCATGGTCCGCCCTTCTTCCGCCAGGGCCTGGATCACCTTCAGCACTTCCCCCACCAGCTCCGGGTCCAGGGCCGAGGTCGGCTCGTCGAACAGCAGGATCTGCGGCTCCACCGCCAGGGCCCGGGCAATTGCCACCCGCTGCTGCTGGCCCCCGGAAAGAAACGCCGGGTACTGCTCGGCCACCCGCTGCGGCAAACCCACCTTGTCCAGGTAGGCCCGGGCACTGGCTTCGGCCTCCTTGCGGCCAATGCCCAGCACTCGGCATGGCGCCAGCATGATGTTTTCCAGCACGCTCAGGTGGCTCCACAGGTTGAAGTGCTGGAACACCATGGCTAGGCGCGTGCGCAGGCGCTGCAACTGGGCCGGGCTGGCCACCTGCATGCCGCCTGGGGCATCGCGGGTAACAATCGCCTCGCCGTCCAGGGCAATGGCCCCGGCATCGGCCCGCTCCAGGAAGTTGATGCAGCGCAGCATGGTGCTCTTGCCCGAGCCACTGGCGCCGATCATGCTCACCACGTCTCCGGCCCGGGCTTTCAACGAGACGCCCTTGAGCACTTCGTTGTCACCAAAACGCTTGTAGAGATTTTCAACCGTCAATTTGTACATCGCAGACTCCTGGAACCCCGCCGCTGACAGCAAGGTTCCGGATAGAAAAAGGAGGAAAGGAGCGTCAGTGAGCCGGGCCGAGGAAGCTCAGCCAGCGCCGCTCCGCCAGGCGGAAGGCCGCCACCAGGCCAAAAGACAGGCCCAGGTACAGAAGACCGGCGATGCCGAAGGCCTGGAAGGTCATGAAAGTTGCGGCGTTGGCGTCCCGGGCCACCTTGAGGATGTCCGGGATGGTGGCGGTGAAGGCCACCGAGGTCGCGTGCAGCATCAGGATCACTTCGTTGCTGTAGTACGGCAGTGCCCGGCGCAGCGCCGAGGGCAGGATCAGCCGTCGGTACAGGCGCCAGCCACTGAGGCCATAGGCGTGGGCCGCCTCGATCTCGCCGTAGGGAATGCTGCGGATGGCGCCGGCGAAGATCTCCACGGTGTAGGCGCAGGTGTTCAGGGTGAAGGCCAGCAAGGTGCAGTTCATGGCGTCGCGGAAGAAGGCTTCCAGCAACGGTTGCTCGCGTACCGCGGCGATCCCGTACAGGCCGCTGTAGCAGATCAGCAGCTGGATATACAAAGGCGTGCCGCGAAACACATAGGTGAACAGCTGCACCGGCCAGCGCAACAGGGCCCAGTGGGAGGCGCGCATGATCGCCAGGGGCAGCGACAGCACGAAGCCCATGGCCAGGCTGGCCACCAGCAGCCACAGGGTCATGGCCAGGCCGGTCAGGGTTTCGCCGTCGCTGAACAGAAACGGCCGCCAGTATTCCTGGATCAGTTCGATCATCGCGACAGCCCTCGCACGCCTTGGTTGTAGCGCCGTTCCAGCAGGCGCAGCAGCTGGTTCGAGGCGCTGGTGATCAGCAGGTACAGGGCTGCCGCCAGGAGCAGGAAGTCCAGCATGTTGAAGGTGCTCTTGCCGGCTTCCTGGGCCACCTTGACCAGATCCGACAGACCGATGATCGACACCAGGGCCGTGGCCTTGAGCAGCACCAGCCAGTTATTGCCCAGGCTGGGCAAGGCGTAGCGCATCATTTGCGGGAACACCACGAAACGAAAGCGCTGCCAGCGACCGAGGCCGAAGGCGGCGGCCGCTTCCTGCTGGCCCCGGGGCACGCTGAGCAGCGCCCCGCGAAAGGTTTCGGTGAAGTAGGCGCCATAGATGAAGCCCAGGGTGATGATCCCGGCCACGAAGGGGTCGATTTCCATGTAGGGCCAGTCCAGCAGCTCGGTCAGGGCCGTGAGCCAGCCTTGCAGGCTGTAGAAGATCAGCAGCATCAGCACCAGGTCCGGCACCCCGCGAATCAGGGTGGTGTAGCAGGTTGCCGGCAGGTTCAGCAGGCGCAGGGGCGAAAGCTTGGCGGCTGCGCCCAACAGGCCCAGGGCCATGCTCACCAGCAGCGCCAGGGCGGAGAGTTTCAGGGTCATCCAGGCACCGTGCAGCAACAGCGGGCCGTAGCCTTGCAGGACCGACAGGTCGAGGCCGAAAAGAGTCGTCGAGGTATTCACGCCAATCACCTTGCAGTCGCCACGGCCGAGCCCGGGACGGATCGCGCCTGTCCCGGGGCCGGCCAGGGGCGATCAGTTGTTGTAGAGGTCGAGGTCGCCGAAGTACTTGCGCTGGATCTGGGCGTAGATGCCCTTCTCGTGCAGGGCCTTGATCGCGCCATTGAGCATGGCCTTGAGTTCGTCCTGGTCCTTGCGCAGGCCGATGGCGATCTCCGCCGGCACCAGTGGGTCGCTGATCCCGGCGCTGTTCTCGAAGTCGGCGCCCTGGGGCGAGGCCAGGAAGCTCATCTGCGCCTGCAGCTTGTCCTGGATCGAAGCGTCCAGGCGGCCGTAGACCAGGTCAGCGTAGACCTGGTCCTGGTTCTGGTAGGCCCGCAGCTTGACCCCCGCCGGCCCCAGCTTGGCCCTGGCGTAGGTTTCCTGGATGGTGCCCTGCATGTAGCCCAGGGTCTTGCCCTTGAGGGATTCGCCGGTGGGCTCAAGGCCCGAGCCCTTGCGGGTGACGATGGCCGTCGGCCCGGCGTACAGCCGGTCGCTGAAGTCGATCTGTTTGCGCCGTGCATCGGTGACGGTCATCGACGATTCGATGGCGTCGAACTTGCCGGCCTTGAGCGCCGGGATCAGGCCGTCGAAGTCGTTGCTGATCCATACGCACTTGAGCTTGAGTTCGGCGCAGATGGCATTGCCCAGGTCGACACCGAAGCCTTGTACGCCGCCGTCGGCGGTACTGGATTCAAAGGGCGGATAGCTTGGATTGACACCAAAGCGCAGTTCCTTCCATTCCTTGGCGCTGGCGCCCAGGGAAACGCACGCGATTGCCAGAAGCGGCACGGCCAGCCATTTTTTAGTCATCTTCAGAGTCCCGGATTATTTGGATTTATAGCGGTCCGGCGCTGACGTCGGACCCCACTTGTGACAGGGGCAGAGAGTGGGTGCGGGGTCGCCGCAGTCGAGTTCTTGTTGTGAGTGGGCAGGCCCGGCGGTCAATGCCCGAGCTGCCTCCGATTGCCGCGGTCTAAGCTGCAACGGAACGCCAGAATGCCAACAGCCGGAGCGTCCCAGGTGTCGTAAGGGGCGTCTGAAACAGCCCGGATCGGCTGATAACGGCTATTTCACAGCCGATTCTGTCGTCACGGCTCTAGACCTTGGCCCAGAGCCGTTGTGCAAGGCCCGGAAAGTATTTTTCGCCATGCAAAAATGCACAGTCGACCTGCATCTTTCGGGGTTGTAATCGGCAAATTTGCACTGTTACGATCCGCCGACGCTCGCGCGCGAGCCTCAAACAAAAAACAATAAAAGCAGGGAGTTAGTGATGACTGCTCAGGTTTCATCCCAGACGACACGGGACCTCGACGCCACCTCGGACGAGGTGCTGGTCGAGGTGCGCAACCACATCGGTCACCTGACCCTCAACCGCCCCGCCGGACTCAACGCCATCACCCTGTCGATGGTGCGCACCTTGCAACGCCAGCTGAACGCCTGGGCCCAGGACCCGCTGATCCATGCGGTGGTCCTGCGCGGCGCCGGTGAAAAGGCCTTCTGCGCCGGTGGCGACATCCGCTCGCTGTACGACAGCTATCAAGGCGGCGATACCCTGCATCAGGACTTCTTCGTCGAGGAATACGCCCTCGATCTGACCATCCACCATTACCGCAAGCCGGTGCTGGCGCTGATGGACGGCTTTGTACTCGGCGGCGGCATGGGCCTGGTGCAAGGCGCCGACCTGCGGGTGGTCACCGAACGCAGCCGCCTGGCGATGCCGGAAGTGGCCATCGGCTATTTCCCGGATGTGGGCGGCAGTTACTTCCTTTCGCGGATACCCGGCGAGCTGGGCATCTACCTGGGCGTCAGCGGCGTGCAGATCCGCGCCGCCGATGCCCTGTACTGCGGCCTGGCCGACTGGCACCTGGACAGCGGCAAGCTGGAACTGCTGAACCAGCGCCTGGATCGCCTGCACTGGAGCGACTCGCCACTCAAGGACCTGCAAGGCCTGCTGGCCAAGCTGGCGGTGCAGAGCCTGCCCGCCGCGCCGCTGCAAGCCCTGCGCCCGGCCATCGATCACTTCTTCGCCCTGCCGGACGTGCCGAGCATCGTCGAGCAACTGCGCAGCGTCACGGTTGCCGACAGCCAGGAGTGGGCCAAGAGCACCGCCGACCTGCTGGAAACCCGCTCGCCCCTGGCCATGGCCGTGACCCTGGAGATGCTGCGCCGCGGCCGTCACTTGAGCCTGGAGCAATGCTTCGCCCTGGAGCTGCACCTGGACCGCCAGTGGTTCGAGCGCGGCGACCTGATGGAGGGCGTGCGCGCCCTGATCATCGACAAAGACAAGACCCCCCGCTGGAACCCACCGACCCTGGCGGCCCTCGACGCCGGCCGGGTGGCGAGCTTCTTCAGCGGTTTTGACGGCAGCGGGAGCTGAACTCATGCACGACATCGAACTGAGCGAAGAACAAGTGATGATCCGCGACATGGCTCGGGACTTCGCCCGTGGCGAGATCGCGCCCCACGCCCAGGCCTGGGAAAAGGCCGGTTGGATCGACGACGCCCTAGTGCGCAAGATGGGCGAGCTGGGCCTGTTGGGCATGGTGGTCCCCGAGGAATGGGGCGGCAGCTACCTGGACTACGTGGCCTACGCCCTGGCGGTGGAGGAAATCTCCGCCGGCGACGGTGCCACCGGCGCCTTGATGAGCATCCACAACTCGGTGGGCTGCGGGCCGATTCTCAACTACGGCAGCCAGGAGCAGAAACAGCAATGGCTGCCGCGCCTGGCCGCCGGCGAGGCCATCGGCTGCTTCTGCCTGACCGAACCCCAGGCCGGTTCCGAAGCCCACAACCTGCGCACCCGCGCCGAACTGCGCGATGGCCAGTGGGTGATCAACGGCGCCAAGCAGTTCGTCAGCAACGGCAAGCGCGCCCAACTGGCCATCGTCTTCGCGGTGACCGACCCGGAACTGGGCAAGAAAGGCCTGTCGGCGTTCCTGGTGCCCACCGACACCCCCGGATTCATCGTCGACCGCACCGAACACAAGATGGGCATCCGCGCCTCCGACACCTGCGCGGTCACCCTCAACCAGTGCACCATCCCCGAAGCCAACCTGCTGGGCGAACGGGGCAAGGGCCTGGCCATCGCCCTGTCCAACCTTGAAGGTGGCCGCATCGGCATCGCCGCCCAGGCCCTGGGCATCGCCCGCGCCGCGTTCGAGGCGGCCCTGGCCTACGCCCGGGAACGGGTGCAGTTCGACAAGCCGATCATCGAGCACCAGAGCATCGCCAACCTGCTGGCCGACATGCACACCCGGCTCAATGCCGCGCGCCTGCTGATCCTCCACGCCGCGCGCCTGCGCAGCGCCGGCCAGCCGTGCCTGTCGGAAGCCTCCCAGGCCAAGCTGTTCGCCTCGGAAATGGCCGAGAAGGTCTGCTCCTCGGCGATGCAGATCCATGGTGGTTACGGCTATCTGGAGGACTACCCGGTGGAGCGCTACTACCGCGATGCGCGGATCACCCAGATCTACGAAGGCGCAAGCGAGATCCAGCGCCTGCTGATCGCCCGCGAGCTGAAGCATTACCAGCTGTAGAAAGCAGCGTCGCCAACCAAAAATCGCAGCCCTGGCTGCGATTTTTGGTTGGGCTCCTTAGGAGCCGGCTGGCTGGCGAAGAGGCCCTTGAACCAGGTCCCGCGCCAGCGCCTGTGAGTCGGCCATTACAAGAGCCGCATAACTCGACCCGTACTCTAAGGTTGCTGCCAATCAGAATGACGTCATTGGATACCCGGTTCTTTTACCGAACATACTGATCCTGGGTTCTGATAAAAGTGTCAAATTCCTGGGAGTTGTACACGTCCAGGCATCCATAGAACACCATCTTGCGGGGGGAGTTCTTACTCAAGGCCGAGGTATGCTGGTAGGCATTCAGGATGAACTTTTCCGTTACTGCATAAGGGTCATGCAGAGTCTCTAGAGTGTCTTCGTTCTGGACTATCGAGTGCATTCCCTTTCCCATGAAATGGTAGGCACCAATGGCCAGCGAAATATCCTCCTTGATTGCCGACTGCTCCTTGAACTGACTATCGATGCAATTAGCCAGCCCGTAATTCTTGAGCATTTGACGAGCTTTGGGCAGATCAGCAGCACTGACGGCAACAGAGCACAGTAGATACAAAAAGAAAGCCGAAACAGAACGCATCATCCTTTTAGCCCCCAAAAATAAATAACCACGAGTTTTACCTTGGGATTTTTGTATGCAGCGCCATCCAGTCGATGGTAGTCGCTGCCATCCCCTGTAGTTTTCCCATCCCATAAAGTTGCGTGCCCTGTTGCATCACTCCAACCAGATATCAACATAACCAAAATACCTTGTTTTCCGTTGATATAGCCAAGATTGTTTGGCTTGACTTCATGATCGGGCTTCTTCCAGTTATGTTTCAAGAACTCAAAAAAACCTCGACCGTCATGATGTAGGGGAGTTCATCTGCCCCGCGCAGTCTGTAAATTGGGATTCCTTTGACAATGTCACCTTTGGGTATTTTATACCCTCCATAATTGAATGCCCTGCTCAGTCTCAATGCACAGGCATTCACATAGTCAGCGGGCTTTTCGGCCCTGTGCGCTTCCACTTGCCCACCAACCAATTGGTATACGCTCTCAGAATCCTTGTGACCGACTTCCGCATAGGCTTTCCATAACGTACTAAAGCGCGGGCGCCTTGCATCCACGATCAAAGAAGCGCCGCGGCCAGTTATAGCTATCCTGCTCATTAGCACTTTCCTTCCATGTCAATCACTATCCCGTCAAACGCATTCATGATATTGGCTACACCATCTGCAGCAACAACACCAGACAAGCTCTGTCCGACAGGTTCGCTTAACGTGACCGAAACCCTTTCACCCGGAAGATATCCCGTGGTTTTTACATGAACATTCAGATCTACATAAAACCGAGAAACAGATTCAATGGGGGTTTGTTCCGCCCCATACGAGAGGAAGATACTGTGTATGGTTTTAGGTCCGAGCAGAACCGGCAAAACAGTTGCGCTGGCATGCTCGGCTCCACCATAGACTGAAGACTGGCCAGCAATCACAGTATTGGCCCCAGCTGGGCAACCACAGGCTACATAGTCTCCTTCTAGAGCAACCGGCCCCGCCGGAAAAATTATAGTTCTTGGCCCAACAGCGACTATAGGCCCTTGACCTTTAATGCATACTGGGCAACTTGCCAAGTGCCCTACGGATGAGGTTTCAACCGCACTATCGATACTGATACCTGTATTTCCCTCAAGTACCTGCCCTCCCGTTGAAGTCGGTGATCCTATCCCGATCATTTTTCGTCCCATTTGAGTCTCCCTCTCATGGATATAAGTCAGAAAGGTTCGCTAATCGCTTCTTTCAGGGTGAATTCAACAGCTTCGAACTCCACCCGCGCTTACGTAACGGAAAACGTGAACTGCAAGTGCCTTTGACGCACTGGCATCCCTTCTTGAGCGAGCGGCAACCTAACAAAAGAATTCAGGCGAAACCTATAGGACTTATCGCAAAGCTCCGGGCGGTGTTTTCTCGTGATCAGGACCGGGGCAGCACTGTGAGATGCCAGTTGAAACAAAAAATCGCAGCCCTGGCTGCGATTTTTTTTGCTCCCATGGCCGCCCTCTTTGCCAAGCGCGATCTGCCGTGCAAGGGCTCCCCCAAGCCATGTTGTTCGCGATCGAACAGGTGGGCAGGCGGTAGTTGGCGCGGTGCGTTCAAAAAGATTTTCAACGCAAGATCCGGAGTTCAGCGCCGCTCGCAGCGGCCTATGGTTGGCTCAACGCTCATGCAAAGGAGGTCGATCATGAAACAACTGCAAGACAAGGTCGCGATTGTCACGGGGGCCACGTCGGGAATCGGTCAGGCTGCCGCCCGGCTGTTCGCCCAAGAGGGTGCGCGCCTGATAGTGACTGGCCGTCGCGGCGACGCACTGGATGCGTTGGTCGCCCAGATCCAGCAAGCCGGTGGCGAGGCACTCGGGGTTGCGGGTGACATTCGCAGCGAGGCACTGGCCGAACGTCTTGTAGCGCTGGCGCTGGAGTGTTTCGGTGGATTGGATATAGCGTTCAATAACGCCGGAATGACCGGTGAAAGCCGCTCCGTCTCCGAGTTGACCCTGGGCCAGTGGCAGGCCGTGCTCGACTGCAACTTGACCAGTGCCTTTCTGGGGGCCAAGTACCAGTTGCCTGTTCTGCGCAGCCGGGGCGCAGGCTCGATCATTTTCACTTCCAGCTTTGTCGGGCACCGCGTCGGTTTTCCCGGTATGGCGGCGTATGCCGCGAGCAAGGCCGCGCTGATCGGCTTGACCCAGGTCATCGCCGCTGAAGAAGGCCCCCATGGCATTCGTGCCAACGCGCTGCTGCCCGGGGGCACCGACACGCCAATGGGCCGAGCAGCCACCAACACGCCTGAGAAACGAGCCTTTGTCGAAAACCTGCATGCCCTCAAGCGCCTCGCCCGTCCCGAGGAAATTGCCCGGGCAGCGCTGTTCCTCGCGTCGGACGCCGCCAGTTTCGTCAGCGGGACGGCGATGCTGGTTGAGGGGGGTGTCTCAATCAACCGCAGCTAAGCGCTGCGGTTGAGGGTGCGGGGACGCTGCGGTTATCGATCCTTGAACTGCGGATCACGCTTGGCGATGAAGGCGGCCATGCCTTCTTTCTGGTCCTGGGTGGCGAAGGCGGCGTGGAATACCCGGCGCTCGAAGCGCACGCCTTCGGACAGGCTGACTTCGAA
>NZ_QKLN01000044.1:0-56647 GCF_003225665.1 Pseudomonas sp. TKO26 | reverse complement strand
TCGAGGTGGAGGCCAGCACCCCTTGCAGGTCATCGGTGCTGTACACCCGGTTCGACCAGTCGATCAGCGCCAGCACGTTGCGATGGGCGATCGCCACACCCTTGGGCAGGCCGGTGGAGCCGGAGGTGTAGATCACATAAGCCAGATTGTCCGCAGTAGCTCGCTGCGGCGGATTTTCCGGCGAATACGCGTCCAGCCAGCCCGGCTGGGCATCCAGTTGCAGGGTCTGCAGGGATTCCACGGATGGCAGCAGCGACAGCAAGGCGCTTTCGGTCAACAGGATCTGCGCCTGACTGTCGCGCAGCATGTGGGCCAGACGATCCTGCGGATAATCCGGGTCCAGCGGTACATAGGCGCCACCGGCCTTGAGCACCGCCAGCAGCGCCACGACCATTTCCGGGGTACGTTGCAGGGCCACGCCCACCCGCACTTCAGGCCCCACGCCCAGTTCGATCAGCTTGTGCGCCAGCCGGTTGGCCCGGGCATTGAGTTCCCGGTAGCTCAGGCGCTGGCCGGCGAACAACAACGCTTCGGCGTCGGGGCTTTTCTGTACCTGTGCTTCCACCAGTTGCTGCACACAGCCATCGCTGGGGAACTCACCGGTGGCCGGTGCCCACTCATGCAGCAGCTGGTGCTGCTCGGCAGCCCCCAGCAACGGCAAGTCCCCGAGACGCTGGCGCGGCTGCAGGACAATACCCTGCAGCAACTGCACCCAGGACTGGGCCAGACGCTCGATGGTGGACGCCTCGAACAGGTCGGTGGCGTAGGTCAGCGAAGCCCAGAGGCCCTCCTCGGACTCGAAGGTGTCCAGGGTCAGGTCGAACTGGGTCGTGCTGTCATCGCCCTGGAGCATCTGCACCTGCAACCCCGGAACCTCCAGGGCCAAAGCGCCTTGGCGGGCGGCGGCCTGGTGGTTGAACATCACCTGGAACAGCGGGCTGTAGCTCAGGCTGCGCTCCGGGTTGAGGGCTTCCACCAACTGTTCGAAAGGCAGGTCCTGATGCGCCTGGGCCTCCAGTGCACATGTTTTGACCTGACGCAGAAAGTCGCTGAACTTCAGTTGCCCGTCAACTTCGGCCTTGAGCACCTGGGTATTGACGAAAAAGCCGATCAGGCGCTCGGTCTCGACCCGGTTACGATTGGCCGTGGGCACGCCGACGCGGATGTCCGCCTGACCGCTGTAGCGGTGCAGCAGCACCTGGAACGAGGCCAGCAACAGCATGAACAGCGTGACCCCTTCGCGCTGGGCCAGTTGTTTCAGGGCGGCCGGCAAAGCGCCGTCCAGGCGGATGCCATGGCGCGCGCCCCGGTGACTTTGCTGCAACGGTCGCGGATGGTCCAGGGGCAGATCCAGCACCTGGGTGTCGCCTTGCAGTTGCTGTAACCAGTAGTCCAGCTGCCGCTGGCGCTCACCGGCTTCCATCCATTGGCGTTGCCAGGCCGCGTAGTCCGCGTATTGCACCGCCAGTGCCGGCAGCTCGGCCGGCTGCCCCTGGCAATGGGCGCCATAGAGCTGGATCAGTTCCTCCACCATCACTTGCATCGACCAGCCATCGGAGACGATGTGGTGCTGGACCAGCACCAGCACATGCTCGTCCGCCGCCAGGCGCACCAGGGTGGCCCGCAACAGCGGCCCCTGGCGCAGATCGAAGGTCTGCCCGACCTGTGCGGCGATCACCTGCTTGATCAACTCATCGGCGTTGCCAGCCTCCACCAGCAACGACAGGTCCTGCTGACTGATCGGCAAACTGGCCGGTGCCGCGACCACCTGGGTCAGGCCCTGGGTACCTTCGACAAAGCCGGTGCGCAAGGTTTCATGGCGGGCGATCAAGGCGTCGACACTGCTTTGCAGGGCCTGAAGATCCAGGGTGCCCCGCAGGCGCAAAGCCATGGGGATGTGATAGGCGCTGCTGTCAGGGTCCAGTTGCCAGAGGAACCACTGGCGTTCCTGGGCGTAGGACACCGCCAGCGGCTGTTGCCGGTCCACCAGGGGCATCGGTTGCAGTTGTTCGGTGGTTTGCGCCCCCAGCAGGCGGACGAAATCTTCCAGCGTCTCGCCTTCGAACAGCCACTTGAGCGGCGCTTCGATCCCCAGTTCCTGACGGATGCGCGACATCACTTGGGTGGCCAGCAGCGAGTGCCCACCGAGTTCGAAGAAGTTATCCCTCAAGCCGACCTTTTCCAGCTTCAGCACCTGGGCCCAGATCCCCGCCACCTGCTGCTCACGCTCGCTGCGCGGGGCCACATGGGCCTGCTGCAACTGGCTGCCGTCGATGGCCGGCAAGGCACTACGATTGAGCTTGCCGTTGGCGGTCAGGGGCAGTGCCTGGAGGAACAGCACATGAGCCGGCACCATGTAGCCCGGCAGGTGCTCGCGCAGCCTGGCCTTGATGCCATCGCGCAGTGGCTGTTGCCCGGCAACCGGGTCCTGGCTGTTCCAGTCCAGCTCGGCGGGCACCACATAGGCCACCAGTTGCGGCCCGTCGGGGCCTTCCGGAGCCAGCACCACAGCCTCGCGCACCGCTGGCAATTCCAGCAGCCGCGCTTCGATTTCCCCCAGCTCGATGCGGAAACCGCGAATCTTCACCTGATGGTCGATACGGCCGATGTAGCCGATCGAACCGTCGGCCTGATAACGCGCCAGATCGCCGGTGCGGTAGAGCCGCCCACCGGCCTCGCCAAACGGGTCAGGGACAAACCGCGCCGCACTCAGATCACCACGGTTCAGGTAGCCCCAGGCCAGCCCCGCACGCCCCACGTACAGCTCACCGATGCAGCCCTTGGGCACCGGTTGCAGGTTGCCGTCCAGCAGGTACCAGGACATGTCGGGAATCAGCTCGCCGATCGGGCTGGCCCCCGTCAGGCTCAGGTCTGCCCGGGTCAAGGGGCGGTAGGTCACGTGCACCGTGGTTTCGGTGATGCCGTACATGTTCACCAGCTGGGGGCGCTGATCGCCGAAACGCTGGAACCAGGGTTGCAGAGTATTGACCTCCAGGGCCTCGCCGCCGAACACGATGTAGCGCAACCGATGCTCCGCCTCGGCACTGCAGGCCACGTGCATCAACTGACGAAACGCCGACGGCGTCTGGTTGAGCACCGTCACGCCTTCGGCGCAGAGCAGTGGGTAGAACTCCTGGGCCGAGCGCGCCACCTCCTGGGGCACGATCAGCAGCCGCCCGCCGTACAGCAGGGCGCCGAAGATCTCCCACACCGAGAAGTCGAAGGCATAGGAGTGGAACAGGCTCCAGACATCTTCGGCACCGAAGTGGAACCACTGCCGGGTGGCCGCGAACAGGCGCAGGACGTTGTGGTGCGGCTGCAAGGTGCCCTTGGGCTTGCCGGTGGAGCCAGAGGTATAGATCACGTAGGCCAGGTCCTCGGGTGTTACCCCGACCTCGGGGTTGTCGACCCGGTAGCCGTCCAGGGGTTGCTCCAGCAACCAGGTACTGCCGGCAAACGCCGGCAAGCCCTGCAGCAGATGCTCCTGGGTCAGCAGCAAGGCGATGGCGCTGTCCTGCATCATGTGCTGCAGGCGGTCCTGGGGATAGGCCGGGTCCAGCGGCACATAGGCGCCGCCGGCCTTGAGGATCGCCAGCAGGCCGATGACCATCTCCTGGCTGCGCTCCACCGCCAGCCCCACCAGTACATTGGGGCCCACGCCCTGCTCGATGAGCTTGTGCGCCAGGCGGTTGGCCCGCTCGTTGAGCTGCTGGTAGTCCAGGCTCTGCCCGGCGAAGGTCAGGGCAATGGCCTGGGGCGCCCTGGCGGCCTGGGCCTCGATGAGCTGATGGACGCAGGCCCGGGAAGGGAATGCCTGCTGCCGAGGATTCCACTGGTCAAGGATCTGTGCCTGCTCGTCGGCCCCCAGCAATGGCAACAGGCCGATGCGCTGCTGCGGCTGGCTGACCACGCCTTGCAGCAAATGACGCCAGTGGGCGGCGAGGCGCTCGATGGTGGCGACGTCGAACACATCGGTGGCATAGACCAGGGACGCGGCGATCCGGCCCTGGGTTTCCACGGTGTCCAGGGTCAGATCGAACTGCGCCGACTGCCCTTGGGAGTCCAGGGCCTCGATGCTCAGGCCCGGCAGGTTCAGGGGTTTGCCCGCGCCCAGCGCTTGCACCTGGTGGTTGAACATCACCTGGAACAGCGGGTTGTGGCTCAGGCTGCGCTCCGGCTGCAAGGCCTCCACCAGTTGCTCGAACGGCAGGTCCTGGTGCGCCTGGGCCGCCAGGGCGGTCTGGCGTACCTGCTGCAACAGCTGGCTGAAGGACATCTGCCCGTCGATCTCGGCCTTGAGCACCTGGGTGTTGACGAAGAAGCCGATCAGGCGCTCGGTCTCGACCCGGTTGCGGTTGGCAATGGGCACCCCGACGCGGATATCGGCCTGGCCGCTGTAGCGGTGCAGCAGGGTCTGGAAAGAGGCCAGCAACAGCATGAACAGGGTCACCCCTTCCCGCTGGGCCAGGCTGCCCAGGGCCTCACTCAACGGCTGCTCCAGGGTCAGCTCCAGGCGCCCGCCCCGATGGCTCTGCACCGCGGGGCGCGGACGATCCAGAGGCAGTTCGAGCAAGGGCTGCTCGCCGCCCAATTGCGCCGTCCAGTAGGCCAGTTGCCGGTCCTTTTCACCGGCCTCCATCCAGTGCCGCTGCCAGAGGGCGTAGTCGGCATACTGGATCGGCAACGCCGGCAACGGCGCCGTCTGCCCTTGGCAGTAACCGATGTAGAGCGCGATCAGCTCCTCCACCATGACCTGCATCGACCAGCCATCGGAGACGATGTGGTGCTGGGTCAGGACCAGCACATGGTCATCCTCGGCCACCTGCAACAGGCCGACCCTGAGCAGCGGCCCGGCCAGCAGATCGAACAGCTGCCGGGTCTGGGCCTGGACGAAGTCCTGCACGGCCGCATGGATCTGCTGTTCGCTCGCCTGCGCCGGCAGTGCCTGGCGCACCAGTTCCAGGCGCGCCTCGGAGGCGACCACCTGCAGCGCCGTATCGGCCGCCTCGACAAAATGCGTGCGCAGGCTTTCATGGCGGGCGATCAGGCTGTCAAAACTGCGCTGCAAGGCCTCGACATTCAGCTTCCCGCGCAGGCGCAGGGCCTTGGGAATGTGATAGGCCGTGCTCTCGGGCGCCAGTTGCCAGAGGAACCACTGGCGTTGCTGGGCATAGGACAGCGGCAGGTGCTCCTGGCTCAGGCGCACCTCGGGAATCGGCAGGTTGGCCGGGGAGATGCCCTGTTCGAGCATCTTCTGCAGGTAGACCTTGCGTTTTTCCAGGGGCAGCAGGATGAAGCCTTTGACAATTTTCAACGCGGTGATGTTGTCCATTACACAGCCTCCATTTCGTCGAGCAACAGTTCCAGCGCACTCAGGTCGGCGTCTTGCACCTGGCCGGGCGTCATCTGCAACTGGCTGACGAACAGCCCCAGGGAGGGAAATTCAAACGCCATATGCACACTGACCTGGCGTCCAAGCTTGAGCTGGACTCGAGAGACCATCGCGGTTACCAACAAGGAATGCCCACCTAGTTCAAAGAAGTTATCGTTCATGCCCACCTGCTCGACCTCCAGCACCTGGGCCCAGATCGCCGCGACCTGCTGTTCCAGTTCGCTCTGTGGAGCGATGTAGGCCTGCTGCAACAGGCTGGCGTCGGCCTTGGGCAGGACCTTGCGATCCAGCTTGCCGTTGGGGCTCAACGGCAGGGCCGCGAGGAACAGCAGATGGGCCGGCAGCATGTAGTCCGGCAGCGCCTGCTTGAGGGCCGCTTTCAATTGCTCGCGCAACTGCGACTGCTGTTCCGGGCTCTCCGCCGCCACGCCCGCGGCCGCCACCACGTAGGCCACCAGCTGTGGACCACCGGCTGCCTCCTGGGCCAGTACCACCGCCTCGCGTACCAGCGGTAGCTCCAGCAGCCGCGCTTCGATCTCGCCCATTTCGATACGGAAACCACGGATCTTCACCTGATGGTCGATGCGCCCGGCGTACTCGATCACGCCCTGGGCGTCATAACGGGCCAGGTCGCCGGAGCGGTACAGGCGCCCGCCGTCGCGGCTGAACGGGTCGGGTATGAAGCGCTCGGCGGTCAGGCCCGGACGGTTGTGGTAACCCCGGGCCAGCAACTCGCCACCGATCATCAGCTCGCCGGTGGCGCCGCTGAGGGTCAGGTTGCCGCTGGTGTCCAGCAGGTAGATGGAGCGCCCCGGCAGACCCTTGCCCAGCGGCATCTGGCTCGGCAACGCCTGCCCGTCCTGCAGGTAGCGGCTGCAGTCATGGGCGGTAACGCTCACCGTGGCCTCGGTCGGGCCGTAGGTGTTGAGCAGGCAGGCGTGTCTCAGGCCGGCCTTCTTCCACGCCGCCACGCCTTCTGCCGGCATGGCTTCGCCCCCCAGGTTGAGCTGGCGCAGGCGGCCGAAATCACGGGGTTCCCGGGCGGCAAAATCCTTGCCGAGCATGAACCAGTAGGCGGTGCTCAAGTCGACGATGCTGATGCCCTGCTCGATCAGCTCACGGTAGAAGGTTTCGCTGTCCCACAGCTCCTTGCCGCGAATCACCACCGAGGCGCCACAGATCAGTGCCGGGTACAGCTGTTCGACAAAGGCATCGAAGTTGAAGGTGGAGAACTGCAGGCCACGGTCTGCCGCGCTCATGCTGAAGTAGTCCCGGGACACCTGGGCATGCTGGCTCAAGGCGCTGTGACTGATATCCACACCCTTGGGCCGTCCGGTGGAGCCGGAGGTGTACATCACGTACGCCAGGTTGGCACCCTGCGCCCGCGGTTGCGGGTTGCTCCGGGCATAGTCGTCCAGGTCCTGCTGATCCAGGCACAGGTGGGGTACCTCCACGCCGTCGCGCAGGCGCTCCAGCAGCGGTGTCTGGGTCAACAGCAGCTCAATCCCGCTGTCCTGCATCATGTAGTGCAGGCGCTCCTGAGGATATTCAGGGTCCAGCGGCACGTAGGCGCCGCCGGCCTTGAGCACCGCCAGCAGGCCCACGATCATGTCCAGCCCGCGCTCCACGGCGATGCCCACCCGCACATCCGGACCAACGCCCCGCTCGATCAGCTTATGGGCCAACTGGTTGGCCTGCTGGTTGAACTGGCCATAGCTCAGTTGTTCGCCGGCACACAGCAATGCCACCGCATCCGGGGTACGTTCGGCCTGGGCCTCGATCAACTGCTGGACACAGAGCGGCGACAGGTCACGCGCCGGAGTACGACTGCGTTGCTCCTCGATCAAGCGGCGCTCGGTAGCGCCAGTCAGCGCCAACTCGCCGATGCTCGACTGCGGCTGCTCCACCAGCGCCATGAGCACCTGCTCCAGGTAGCCCGCCAGTTGCCGGATGTTCGCCTCGGCGAAATGCTCCAGGGCATAGCTGTAGTCGAACGCCAGGGTCTGCCCCAAGTAGACCGACAGGGTCAGCGGATAGTTGGTCTGCTCATGGTTGGCTGCCAGGCCAAAGCTCAACTGTGCGGGGGCGCCTTGGGCCAGGGCCTCGGACACCGGGTAGTTCTCGAACACCAGGATGTTGTCGAACAGCGCCTCGCCCCCCAGGCCGGCCCAGCGTTGCACGTCATACAACGGGGTGTGTTCGAAGTCGCGCAGGGCCAGGTTGCGTTCCTGTACCACCTGCAGCCAGTCACTGACAGGCATGTCCGGACGCGGCGCAGCCACCACCGGCAGGGTGTTGATGAACAACCCGATCTGCTGCTCCACCCCCTTGAGTTCCGCCGGGCGCCCGGACACGGTGGCACCGAACACCACGCTGTCCTGCCCGGTGTAGCGTTGCAGCAGCAACAGCCACGCGGCTTGCACCAGGGTGTTGACCGTGACCTTCTGCTGGCGGGCGAACTCGCTCAAGCGTTGCGTCTGTTGCAGGTCCAGGTGTTGTTGATGGGCGGCATAGCCCTGGCCGGCCGGAGCCTGGCCACCGCGGCCGATGGCCTGGGCCAGTCGGGTCGGCTCATCCAGATCCGCCAGTTGCTGTTTCCAGAAGGTCTCACTGAGCTGGGCGTCCTGGCGTTGCAGCCAGGCGATGTAGTCGCGGTAGCGCCCGGGCGCATGGCTCGCGAACTGCCCCGCATAGCGCTGCAGCACTTCCCCCAGCAGCCGTGAGTTGCTCCAGCCGTCCATCAGGATGTGGTGGTTGGTGTAGATCAGGTGGTAGCGCTGCTCACCGGTGCGCACCAGGGTCAGGCGCAACAGCGGCGCGGCCAGCAGGTCGAAACCCCGCAGGCGCTCTTCCTCGGCCAAGCCATCCAGGGCGGCCGGCACGGCCTCGTTCGTCCGCCAGTCATGCTCGACAAAGTCCAGGCGGATACGCTTGTGCACCACCTGGATCGGTGCCGGCAGTTCGCCCTGCCAGAGGAAGCCGCTGCGCAGAATGTCATGGCTGTCGATCGCCGCCTGCCAGGCCTGACGGAAGCGCTCGGGGTCGAGCCCATCCACGTCCACCCGCAACTGGTTGATGTAGTCGCCCGCGCCCTGCTCGTAGAGGGTGTGGAACAGCATGCCCTGTTGCATCGGCGACAGCGGATAGAGGTCCTCGACCTCGGCCAGGGCCAGTGGCAACTGGTCCAGTTGCTGCTGGCTCAGGCCGGCCAGCGGGAAGTCCGACGGCGTGGCGCCACGCTGCTCGGGCTGGCTGCAGTGCTCGATCAGCGCCTTGAGTTCCCGGGCGTAGTCATCCGCCAGGTGCTGGATGGTGGCGGTATCGAACATCGCCTGGCTGAAGGTCCAGCCCAGCTTCAATTGGCCGCCATAGACCTGGCCATTGATGCTCAGCCAGTTGCCCAGCGGGGCTAGGGCGTGTTGATCGGCACCCTTGGCTTCGGCGCTGGGGGCAAACCAGGCATCCGGCTCATCGAAGCTGCCATCGAACTGGCCCAGGTAGTTGAAGGTGATGCGCGGTACCGCCAGGGCCGCCAGCGTCGCCTGCGCAGAGGCATCCCCCAGGTAGCGCAAGGCGCCATAACCGATGCCCTTGTTCGGCACCGCCCGCAGCTGTTCCTTGATGTGCTTGATCGAATCGGCCAGGGCCGGCTGCGGCGTCAGTTTCACCGGGAACACACTGGTGAACCAACCCAGGGTGCGGCTCAGGTCGATGCTGTCGAACAGCTCTTCGCGGCCGTGGCCTTCCAGTTGCACCAGGGCGCTGCTTTCACCAGTCCAGCGGGTGATGACCCGGGCCAGGGCGGTGAGCAGCAGGTCGTTGATCTGGGTGCGATAGGCTGCCGGCGCGTCCTGCAACAGACGCTGGGTATAGCTCGGGTCCAGTTCGGTGCTGACGCTCAGTGCGTCCTCGATCACCGCCTGATCCGTTGTCCGGTCACCAGGCAGGTCCGACTCGACGCCCTGCAGTTGCGCCTGCCAGTAACCCAGCTCCTGCTGCAGCGCCGCGCTGTTGGCATAGGCTTGCAATTGCCCGGCCCAGGCCTGGGAGGAGCTGGTTTTGGCCGGCAGTTTGATGACTTGCCCGGCGGCCTGCTGTACCAGGGCCTGATGCAGGTCCTCCAGCAGCACTCGCCAGGACACCCCGTCCACCACCAGGTGATGGATGGCCAGCAGCAGACGCTGGGTGCCATCACGCAACGTGAAGAGCACGGCACGCAGCAAAGGCCCCTGTTGCAGATCGAGGCTGCGTTGCGCGGTATCACACAGGGCTTGCAGCGAATCCTCAGTGGCGTCGTCCGCCAGCCACAGCAGCGCATCGGCCTGCATCGCCGCCAACGGCGCCGCAGTCACCTGCCCCTGCGGAGCATAAGTGGCGATCCAGGCTGGGCCTTCTTCGACAAACTTCAGGCGCAGGCCGTCATGGTGTTCGAGCAAGGCTTGCAAGCCCTGCTGCAGTGCCTGGGCGCTCAGAGGCTTCAGCGGCTTGAGCAACACCGACTGGTTCCAGTGGTGACGCTCCGGCACCGGGGTGTCAAAGAACCACTGCTGGATCGGCAGCAGCGGCATCTGCCCGCGCACCGGGCCCTGGTCGATCTGCAAACCGCCCTCGCCCTGCTCCGCCACCGTGGCCAGCCCCTGCACCGTCTGGTGCTGGAACAGGTCCTTGGGGGTGAAGCGGATACCGGCCTGCCGCGCACGGCTGACCACCTGGATCGAGATGATCGAGTCGCCACCCAGCTCGAAGAAGTTGTCGGTGACGCCCACCTGTTCAAGTTTCAGCACATCGGCCCAGATCGCCGCGATCTGTTGTTCCAGGTCGTTTTGCGGCGCCACGTAGGTCTGCTGCATCAACTGCGCATCGACTTTGGGCAGCGACTTGCGGTCCAGCTTGCCGTTGGGTGTCAGCGGCAGCGCTTCGAGGAACAGCAAATAAGTCGGCACCATGTAGTCCGGCAGGCTCTCGCGCAGGCGCGCCTTGATGCTTTCGCGCAACGGCGCCTGACGCTCGTTGCTCAACGCCACCTCGGCATCCACCGGCACGATATAGCCCACCAGCTGTTGGCCGCTCGGCCCGGGCTGGGCGATCACCGCCACTTCCAATACCGGGTCCTGCTCCAGCAAGCGCGCTTCGATCTCGCCCAGCTCGATACGGAAACCCCGCACCTTCACCTGATGGTCGACACGCCCCACGTACTCCACCAAGCCATCGGTGCGATAGCGGGTCAGGTCGCCGCTGCGGTACAGCCGGGCGCCAGTGGTGCTGTAGGGGTCAGGGATAAAACGCTCGGCCGTCAGCCCCGGACGATCCAGGTAACCCCGGGCCACGCCCAGGCCACCCAGGTACAGCTCGCCGGCCACGCCAACCGGCAACAGGTTGAGGTTGGCATCGGCCACATAAGCGCTGCGATTGCCGACGATATTGCCGATGGGCGCATAGGCCGCATCGCACGGATCGCCCGCCTTGGCCTTCCAGATCAACGGCGTAACCACCGTCTCGGTCGGGCCATAGCCGTTGAAGATGTACTTGGGCCGCAGCACTCGCCACGCCAAGTCATAACTGGCCTGCGGCACTGCATCGCCGCCGAAGCAATACACCCGCACCGCCGGCGGGTTGCCGTCGCGCTCGGCGTGCACTGCCAGTTGTTGCAGATAAACCGGCGGGAACACCCCCACCGTGACGCCGTAACGATGCATCTGCTCGTAGGTGAATTCTGGCGACCACAAACTATCGTCGCGGATCAGCACACTGGCGCCGTAGATCAGCGGGTGCATCCAGCCTTCGTGGGAGCCGTCGAAGGCGAAGGACATGAAGTGCAGCTCGCAATCCGCCGGGCTCATTTCATAGCGCTCGCCAGTGGCCAAACTGTGCATGGCCAGCGGGCCGTGGGACACCGCCACGCCCTTGGGCAGGCCGGTGGAACCGGAGGTGTAGATCACATAGGCGAGGTTTTCCTCGGCCAGTTCCACCTGCGGGCTGATCACCGGGTAAGCCGCAAAATCAGCCGCGCCTTCGACGCTGAGGGTCGGCAGACCTTCAGGAATCGGCAAGCGATCCAACAGATGGCTCTGGGTCAGCAGCAGCCACGCGCCGCTGTCCTGCATCATGTAGCGCAGACGGTCCTGGGGGTACTCGATATCCAGCGGCACATAGACCCCACCAGCCTTGAGCACGGCCAGGAAGGCCACCATGATTTCCGCGCAGCGCGGCATGGCGATGGCCACCCGCACTTCCGGGCCCACTCCCAGTTCGATCAACTTGTGCGCCAGTTGGTTGGCTTGCGTATCCAGCTCGCGATAGCTCAGGCGCTGCTCGGCGAAAAACACCGCCGGCGCATCCGGGGCCTTGGCCGCCTGATCGGCGAACAGCTGATGGACAAAACGCTGGGTCGGGTAGAGCACATCGGTGTGGTCCCAGTCCTGGCGAATGCGGCGCTGCTCGTCCTGACCCAACATCGGCAGCTCGCCCAGGGCTCGCTGCGGCTCAAGCAGGCCTTGCAGCAGGTTGCGCCAGTGGTCGGCCAGGCGTTCGACGGTTGCGACCTCGAACAACTCGCCGGCATAGATCAACGACGCGTTGATCCCGGCGTCTGTCTCCAGGGTTTCCAGGGTCAGGTCAAATTGCGCGGTACCGCCCTGCAAGACCATTTCCTCGGCTTGCAGGCCCGGCAGGCTGGTGCCGTCGGTGCTTTCCCCGGCAATGCTCAGGTGGTTGTACATCACCTGGAACAACGGGTTCTGGTCCAGCGCGCGCTGCGGCTTGAGCGCATCCACCAAGCGATCGAACGGCAGGTCCTGATGGGCCTGGGCGGCCAGGGCCGTGGCCTTGACCTGGCGCAGCAACTGCCCCACCGGCAGGCTTGGCGCCAGCTCGACGCGCATCACCAGGGTGTTGACGAAGAAGCCCATCACCCCTTCCATTTCCTGGTGGCGGCGATTGCTCACCGGCACTCCGATGCGGATATCCGGCTGGTCGGAGTAACGGTGCAGCAACAACGCGAACGACCCCAGGAACAACTGGAACAGGGTCATGTCGTGTTCCCGCGCCACCCGGCGCAGCCCTTGCTCCAGGTCCGCCGGCAGGCGCAGGCCCATGCGTTCCTGGCGGTGGGTGACCAGCGCCTGGCGTGGATGATCCAGAGGCAGCTCCAGAACCGGATGCTCCAGCCCCAGTTGCTGGCGCCAGTAATCCAGCTGGCGCTGTTGCTCGCCCTGCTCCAGCCAGCTGCGATGCCAGTTGGCGTAGTCGGCGTACTGCACGCTCAACGGCTCGAACTGCGGTGCCTGCCCCTGGATCAAGCCGCGGTACAGCGCGACGAATTCCCGGGCCAGCACACTCATGGAGGCGCCATCGGAAATGATGTGGTGCAAGGTCACCACCAGCAGGTAATCCTGCTCGGCGATCTCTAGCACCCGGGCCCGGCACAAGGGCCCGCGCTCCAGATCGAACAGTTGCTGGGTCTCCTCCAGGGCGCGAGCCTGGACGGCTTCGCGGGGCAGGCCCGGCGTCAATCGCTCCCAGGCCACGCTGATCGCGCCCTGTGCATGCACCACCTGACACAGGCGTTCCTGATGCTGGGTGAAGTTGGTGCGGAACGCTTCATGGCGCTGGGCCAGGGCATCGAAAGTCTGCTGCAAGGCAGCCTGGTCCAGCTCTCCCTGCAAACGGACCACGATCGGCGTGTGGTAGGCGGTGCTCCGCGGGTGCATCTGCCAGAACAGCCATTGCCGCTGCTGGGCATGAGAGGCCGGCAGCGGCCCGTCACGCTCCAGCGCCTCGATCTGCGGCAGTGCCGCGGCGCTCGCGCAGGCCTGGACCTGTTCGACGAACTCGTCCAGGCGCGAGGTTTCGAACAGCAGCCGCAGCGGCACGTCCGCCGCCAGCAGGCGTCGCACCCGGGACATGATCTGGGTCGCCAGCAATGAATGTCCGCCCAGGGCGAAAAAGTTATCGCCCAGGCCCACCCGCTCGACCTTGAGCACCGCCTGCCAGATCGCCGCGATGCCCTGCTGCAGCTCGCTGACCGGCGCCACAAAGGCCTCCACCGGCGCCTGCTGCTGCAACGGCGGCAAGGCCCGCAGGTCGAGCTTGCCGTTGGGCGTCAAAGGCATGCCGTCCAACGCCAGGAAATGCATCGGCAACATGTAGTCGGGCAAAGCCAGCGCCAGTTGCCGACGGATCGCCTGCCACGCCGCCTCCGGCTCCTGAGCCTTGGCCAGTACCACATAGGCCGCCACTTGCGACTCGCCCGCCACACTGACCACCTGGGCCACGGCGTCCTCGACCTGGGGCAACTGCTTGAGGGCCGCGGTGATTTCCCCCAGCTCGATACGGTAGCCGCGGATCTTCACCTGATGGTCGATGCGGCCCAGGTAGTCGATAACCCCGCCGTCCAGATAGCGCGCCAGGTCACCGCTGCGGTACAGGCGCTGCCCATCGCCGCTGAAGGGGTCCGGCACGAAGCGCTCGGCGGTCAAGGCCGCACGCTGGTGGTAACCCCGCGCCAGGCCGGCGCCTCCCAGGTACAGCTCGGCCGGGGTGCCGGGCGCCACCGGTTGCAAGGACGCATCCAGCACCCGCGCCCGGACATTGGCCAATGGCAGGCCCAGGGGCACCACGGCCCGCTCGTCCGCCAGCCCGGTGGCGGCCATGGTCAGGGCGCCGACCGTGGTTTCAGTCGGGCCATAGTGGTTGAACACCGCGCACTCCGGTGCCAGGGTCGCGATCCTGCGGACCAGAGCCGCCGGACAGGCTTCTCCGCCCAGCACCAGGCACTGGCGCGGTAGGGAACGGGCCGGCTCATCGCCGCTGATCAGCGCCTGCAAATGGGACGGCACGATCTTCAAGACATCGATTTCATGAGTGTGCAAGTAGGCGCCGAAGGCGTCGGCGTCCAACCCGGTATCCAGGTCGATCACATGCAGGCAACTGCCGGAGCACAGGGCACCGAACAGCGTGGTGTGGCCAAGATCCGCGGCAATGGTCGAAACCACGGCCATGGTGCGCGCAGCCCCCAGCGGCAGGCGCTGGATGATCGCCTGCACATAGTTGGCCAGGGCGCCGTGGGTGATGCTCACGCCTTTGGCGGCACCGGTGGAGCCGGAGGTGTAGATCGAATAGGCCAGGTTCCCGGCCGCGATCCCGGGCAATGGCGCCTGCTCCTCGCTGACCGGCGCCCAGGCCTGGGCCTGATCCAGCAACAGCACCTCGCCCCCGGCCCACCGCGGCAGCCGCGGCTGCACCGCCGTCTCGCTCAGTAACAGGCGTACGCCGCTGTCTTGCAGCATGTAGCTCAAGCGCTGCTCGGGGTATTGCGGGTCCAGCGGCACGTAGGCGCCGCCGGCCTTGAGCACCGCCAACAGGCCCACCACCATCTCCAGGGAACGCTCCACGGCGATGCCCACCGGCACTTCCGGGCCTACGCCCCGGGCCACCAGCGCCGTGGCCAGGTGGCTGGCGCGCTGGTCCAGCTCGCCATAGCTCAGGCACTGCCCGGCGAACACCAGAGCCGGCGCCTCGGCCTGCGCGGCGACCTGACGGGCAAAGAGTTCGAGCACCGACTCGGCAGCGAACACCTCCCGGGGACCCACGCCCTGGGCCAGGGTGCCCTGGCGCTGTTCGGCACTGAGCAACGGCAGTTCGCCAATCGCCGCCTGCGGCTCGCGCACCATTGCCCACAGCAGGTTCTGCCAGTGGCCGGCCATGCGCTCGATGGTCTGCGCTTCGAACAGCTGGCAGTCGTAGGTGAAGGCGGCCTGCAACTGGCCACCACGTTCGAAGGTGTCCAGGGTCAAGTCGAACTGCACCGTGCGCTCGTTACGTGGCAAGGCCTGCACTTGCAGCCCGGAGCGGCTGTGCAAGGTGGTCAGTTCGGTGACCTGGGGCTGGTGGTTGTACAGCACCTGGAACAGCGGGCTGTGGCTCAGGCTGCGCTCCAGGTGCAGGGCTTCCACCAGACGCTCGAAGGGCAGGTCCTGATGGGCCTGGGCCCCCAGGGTAGTCTCGCGGATGTCGGCCAGCAGTTGCGGCACCGTCCATTGCGGGCTCAGCTCGGTGCGCAGTACCTGGGTGTTGACGAAGAAGCCGATCAACCCCTCGGCTTCCTCGCGCGTGCGGTTGGCGATCGGCACCCCGACCCGGATGTCCTGCT
Source organism: Pseudomonas sp. TKO26 (assembly GCF_003225665.1). Lineage (NCBI taxonomy): Bacteria > Pseudomonadati > Pseudomonadota > Gammaproteobacteria > Pseudomonadales > Pseudomonadaceae > Pseudomonas > Pseudomonas sp. TKO26. Next base: position 41,105 of record NZ_QKLN01000044.1, on the reverse strand, counting down.
GGCCGCTGTAGCGCGACAGCAGCAACTTGAAGCCGGCCAGCAGCACGGCAAACAGGGTCACCCCCTGCTGACGCGCCAGGGCGCCCAGTTGCTGGGCCAGGGGTTGTTCCAGGGCAAAATCCAGGCGGCGCCCCTGGCGGCTGGAATGGGCCGACCGCGGATGGTCGGTGGGCAGTTTCAGTGGCGGATGCTGGTCACCCAGCTTGGCCTGCCAGTAGTCCAGTTGCCGCTCTTGCTCCCCTGCCTCCAGCCAGCTGCGCTGCCACAGGGCGTAGTCGCGGTACTGGATCGGCAGCGCCGGGACGTTCGGCACCTCGCCCTGGAGCAGGTTGTCGTAGGCGTGCAGGAATTCCTCGATCAAGACCCCCATCGACCAGCCATCCGCGACGATATGGTGCAGGGTCAGCAGCATCACGTGCTCCTGCTCGCCCAGACCCAGTACGCAGACCCGCAGCAAAGGCCCCTGTTGCAGATCGAAGGGCCGGCGCGCTTCGGCGTCGGCCAGCTGTTGCACCCTGGTTTCGCGCTGCGCCGGGTCGAGGTCGCAGAGATCCCGATAATCGATGTCGACCCGCGCTTCCTGGATCACCTGCCGAGGCTCATCGTCCTCCAGGGCAAAAATCGTGCGCAGGCTCTCATGCCGCTCCAGCAGCCAGTCGAAAGCCTGCGCCAGCACCGCTCGGTCCAGCGGCCCGCTCAGGCGGACCGCGTTGGGCAGGTTGTAGGCCGCGCTCTGCGGATCCAGCTGCCAGAGAAACCACATGCGCTGCTGCGCGTAGGACAAGGCCTGACGATCAGGCACCGCAACTCCCGCAGGAATCGGCAGCAGAGAAAAATCGACACCTTCCTTGTCCAGAGCCTTCAAGAACAGCCGACGCTTTTCCTGCGGCAGTTCAATGAATCTGCGGGCGAGCTTCAAGGAGTCTTCTGCATTCATCGGGAGTCATCCGTACTTACGTGTTGGGTATCGAGCATTGGCTCGGTCATCCCTACGGAACGGATGGAGGCTTGGGAAAATTAACCCCGCGCACCGCCCAGACCACCCGCTAGCGGGCGCCTCAGGATGCCTGGGCAGGCGCCGCCGGCAGTAAATCACCCGGCTCATCCTTCGTTCCTTCCTTATCCTCCCCTTGCAGCAGGTGCCTGCCATGACCTCCGCCCAATCGCTGACCGGCCTCCTCACCCAAGGCTTGCGCAAACTGACCGGCGTAGACCGGGCCAGGCCCAAGGGCTACCGCCTGATCAACGTCGAGCTCAAGCAGCGCATCGAGCTCAGCCCGTCCATGCTGCGCCTGGTGTTCAGCGGCGAAGACATCGCCCAGGCGCGCACCCTGGCGCCGGACCAGCGCATCAAGCTGCTGTTTCCCGGGGCCGACGGCACGCCGCCGCAACTGCCGGCGCAAGGCGACTGGCAGGCGGCCCGGCGCCAGTTGCCGGCCGAACAGCAGCCACCGATGCGTACCTACACCATCCGCGCGCTGCGCTTGCATCCGGCGGAGCTGGATGTGGATTTCGTCCTGCATGGGGTCAATGGCCCGGCCTCGGCCTGGGCCACCCATGCCCGGCCCGGCGACTGTCTGCAGATGGTGGTGCCGAACAAGGCCTACAGCGGCGACCCCGGCGGTTACGAATGGCTGCCCCCAGCAGGCATTGGCAAGGTGCTGCTGATGGGCGATGAAACCGCGCTGCCGGCCATCGCCGGGATTCTCGAAGAGTTGCAGGACTATCCGGACTACCCGGATGTGCAGGTGTTCATCGAGGTGCCCCATGAGAGCGACTGCGTCGACCTGCAGTGCCATCCGCAGACCCGGCTCAGTTGGCTGCCCCGGGACGTGCTGGGGGCGCAACATGGCGAACCCCTGATCCATGCCGCCCGGGAGTTGGCCGAGCTGCCGCCGGCCAGCGCCGGGCGCCGGCCGCTCAAGGTGGCCGAAGGCGACCCTGAACAACGTCCCTGGGAAACCGCCAAGCCGGCGGACAACCGCTTCTACGCCTGGGTGGCCGGTGAGTCGGCCACGGTGATGAGCATCCGCCGCCACCTGATCAACGAGCGCGGCCAGGAACGTCGCAACCTGACCCTGATGGGCTACTGGCGCCTGGGCGGTTCCCTGGGTTAAGCCCGCGCCGCTAGCCGCTGCCGCGCCCGCGAAGCGACGCAAAGGCCCGCCGGGCCTTGCCTGGCGAGCAACCGTCAACTGCGGCGTGGGGCGCTTCCTGTGTCCCTGCGGGACGTTCGCGGCCTGCGTCGGCGCTGCAACCCGACGCGCCTTCAGACAACCACGGCCGCCGGTTGCAGGTGACGGCGGCGCTGCACCTCAAGGTGGCCCTTGATCAGGCTCAGCACCCGGGCTTCGTGTTCATGAATGAAGAAGTGCCCGCCCGCCAGCATGTCCACCGAGAAGCCGCCATGGGTCTCCTTGCTCCAGCCGATCAGTTGCTCGCTGGTGGCACGGTCGGCCTTGCCGCCCAGGACGTGCACCGGGCAGTTGAGCAAGGGCCGCTGCAACGGTCGATAGCCTCCGCACAGGAGGAAGTCGGCCCGCAGGATCGGCAGGGTCAGGCTCATCAGTTCCTGATTGGCCAGCACCTCTTCGCTGGTGCCGTTGAGGGTGCGCAGTTGCTCGATCAACTGGGCGTCAGTCTTGGGCTCGGCAAACCCCCGGTCATATTCACTGCGCAGGGTCGGCGCGGCGGTGCCCGAGGCGAACAGCGCCACCGGTTCCGGGCAGCCGAGGGCGCGCAGGGCGTGGGCCAGCTCGCAGGCCAGCAAGGCCCCCAGGCTGTGGCCGAACAAGGCGTAGGGGCTGTTCAGGGTGGGGCGCAGTTCCTGGGCCAGCTGCCGCGCCAGTTCACGCAGGTCGGTGTGCAGGGGCTCGGCGTAACGGCTGCCACGCCCCGGCAACTCCACCGGTTGCAGGTGCAGCCACGACGGCAACTGGCGGCGCCAGCGGCTGTAGACCATGGCGCTGGCACCGGAATACGGCAGGCACAGCAGGTTCAACTGGGTCACGGTTATTCCCTCGACGAATGGACTGTTAAGAGAACGCGGCGTGGGGCGGACAAATTAGTCCGCCGCAGCTTTCAGCGCAGCCGTCGATAGCTCTGCAACGCCGCCCCCAGTACCACGGCGCCACCGGCCAGGGCCAGCCAGAAACCGCTGCGGGCGCCGAACTGATCCACCAGCGCCCCGGAACCGGCGGCCCCCAGGGCCACGCCGATGCTCAAGCCGGTGACCAGCCAGGTCAGGCCCTCGGTAAGCTTGGCCGGCGGTACGCTGCGCTCCACCAGGGCCATGGCGACGATCAGGGTCGGGGAGAAAAACAGCCCAGCGACGAACACCGCCAGGGACAGGCCGAGGATGTTGCTCGCCCACAGCAGCGGCACAGTGGCCAGGGCCGTGGCGATGCCGCCATACATGAACAAGCGGGGCAAGGGCGTGGCCAGTTTCAGCGCCCCGAAGGCAATGCCCGCCAGGCATGAGCCGATGGCGTACACCGAAAGCACGATGCTCGCCGCCGCCGGCTGCCCCTGCTGCTGGGCGAAGGCCACGCTGACCACGTCCACCACCCCGACGATGGTGCCCATGGCGGTCATCAGCAGCATCAGCAGGCGGATCTCCCCGGAACGAATGATCGAGCCGCCCTGCCCCTGCTCATGGGGATGCACGGGGGGCTCGGTGCTTTTCTGCATGACGAACACACCCACCCCCAGGGCCAGCGCCAGCAGCGCGCCCAGCGGCCCGGCCTCGGGAAACAGGCCCACGCACAGGCCCACCGACAACGGCGGACCGATGATGAAGCAGACATCGTCGAGCACCGACTCCAGGGCGTAAGCGGTCTGCAACTGCGGCTGGCCACGGTACAGCTCGGTCCAGCGGGCACGGACCATGGCCGACATGCTGGGCATGCACCCGGCCAGGGCGGCGCACAGGTACAGGGTCCAGTGCGGGGCCTGCAGGCGCGTGCACAGCAGCAGGGCCAGCAGTGCACCGCCCCCCAGGGTCGCCGCCAGCGGCAGCACCCGTCCCTGGCCGAAACGGTCCACCAGGCGCGAAACCTGGGGTGCGCAGAACGCCGTGGCCAGGGCGAAGGTCGCCGCCACCGAGCCGGCCAGGGCGTAGCCGCCGTGCAACTGGGCCAGCATGGTGATCAGGCCGATGCCGGTCATGGAGATCGGCATGCGCGCCAGCATCCCGGCCAGGACGAAGGCACGGCTGCCCGGGGCCTTGAACAATTCGCGGTAGGGGTTTGCCATTGAAACGACTCCTTGGGGGCTGCAACTTGCCATAAGTGGCCGGGCAGTAGAAATACATACGCCTCGTATGTTAAAAAGCATGAGAACATACGCCGCGTATGTCAACCCGCCATTTATTGGAGAAGCGTCTTCATGAGCAGCCGCCCCCGCGCCGAGATGATCGAGGAAACCCGCGCCAAGCTGATTGCCAGTGCCCGTCAGGCCTTTGCCCGGCTGGGCTATGCCCGGACCTCGATGGACGACCTGACCGCCGAAGCCGGCCTGACCCGGGGCGCGCTGTATCACCACTTCGGTGACAAGCAAGGGCTGCTGGCGGCGGTGGTGGAGCAGATCGACAGTGAAATGGATGAGCGCCTGGAGGCCGTCTCCGCTCAGATCGCCAATCCCTGGGAGGCTTTCCATGAGCGTTGCCGGGCCTATCTGCACATGGCCCTGGAACCGGAAATCCAGCGCATCGTCCTGCAGGATGCCCGGGCAGTGCTGGGGGAGCGGCGGCCGGCGCAGGAACATTGCATCGACTCCCTGGGCCAACGCTTGCAGGCCCTGAGCGCCGCCGGGCTGATCGAGCCCGCGCCGAGCCATGCCCTGGCGCGCCTGATCAACGGCAGCCTGGTGGACGCGGCGCTGTGGATTGCCGCCGCCGAGCCTGGAGAGCAACGCTTGCAAGCCTCCCTGCAGGGGCTTGAACTGCTGCTGCGCGGGCTGCGGCCGGGGCACTGAACTGCGCTTGCCACGGGTGCTGACGCGTACCGCGCCTGCTCTCGGGCGACGCTTGAATGGCGACAAGTGCCTCTGGCAACCTTGCTCCCCCCTGCCCCTTGTGCCTGACCGCCATGGAATTCGCCCCATGCCCGATTCTCCGATCATCGCCGTAATGATCCACGCCGCCGACTGGCGGGCCGCCACCTTGGGGTACGCCCGGGCCTTTCCCCGGGCCCGCCGGGTAGTGCATGAGCCGGATGATTTCGGCCATTTGCAACTCGACGGCCTGTCCCTGGAAATCGTCCCCAGCGACGCCAAGGTCGGCCAGGGCCCGGCGGGCACGGTGGTGTATTGGCGCGTCAGCGACCTGCCCGGCGAAGTACAGCGCCTGACCGCCCTGGGCGCGCGCCTGTATCGCGGGCCGATGGCCATCGAAGGCGGCGAATGGATCTGCCAGGTACAGGACCCGTGGGGCAACTGCATGGGCCTGCGCCAACCAGCGCCTCTCGCCTGAAGCGACTTTTATCGGCACACTGAGCCGCCCCTCGCCCCTGCCCCAAGGACAACGGCATGCACCAGGCACTGCTGATCATCGACGTACAACCCTGCTTCAACCCGCCGCCCTGGCTGGTGGAGGGCATCAACCGCCTGCTCGGGTGCATGCCCTCGGTGGCCACGGTGGAACGCCATGATGAAAGCCGCACGCCCTTTGCCCGGCAACTGGGCTGGCAACCGGCGGCGGATGACCAGAGTCTGGTGGCGGCCGACAAGATCTTCATCAAGCACGGTTACGGACCGACGCCAGAGATTCTCGACTATCTGAAAAGCCTCGGCCCCGAGCGGGTGCTGGTGTGCGGCATCCAGACCGATACCTGTGTCCTGGCCGCCGGCTTTGCCCTGTTCGATGCCGGCCTGCAGCCGACCCTGCTCACCGACCTGACCGTGGGTTCCTCCCTGGACCGCAGCGGCGGCCTGGGCATCGACCTGTGGCGGCACCATTTCAAGCACCTGGCCCGCAGTACCGATCTGTAGGAGCCGGCTTGCCGGCGAAGGCGATCTGGCGGGCCCTTTCGCTGGCAAGCCAGCACCTAGGGGCGCCGGGGATCCGGGCCGATGTCGGGAAAGCTGTCCGGCAGGCCGCACGGCGTTAGAATCCGCACCTCGATTCCACCTTTCCCGAGGCACCCGCATGAGCCTGGACCTGCACCTGGAAGCCGATCAGCACCTGAGCACCGAGCTGCTCGGGCGTTTGCTGGAAAACCTGCTCGGCACCGAGCAAGCCCCTGTGCCCGGGGGCCTCCAGGCGACCTTCCCGTCCGGGCTGAGCCTGCGCAGCGAAGCGTCGCCGCGCGAGCCCGAGATCCATGCCGAGGACCGCAAGGGCTGCAACTTCAGCGTCGGCCTGCGTTGCCATCTGCGCATCAAGGGCCCCGAGGCCGAAGGCCACAGTTCGCTTGCGGAAATCCGCCGTCTGCTGGAAACCATCGCCGCGAGCTGCGAGGCGATGTTCATCCTCTCGTTCCAATACGAATCAACCCTGTACTGGCGCGACGCGGCCGGGCTGCATGAAGCCTGAATCCCGCCCATTCCCACGAGTGCAGCCCTGCCGATGCAAACGCCTGGCGCCCTGCTCTTCAGCCATCTGACCCTGGGTGCCGCGTTCAGCGATGCACCCGAAGCGTGGGGTCGGCAGTTCATTGCCGACTATCAACAGTCGAGTACCACTAGCACCCGATCTTCAGCCGCCTGCGCAGGTAGCTCAGCGAGGTTTCCAAGTCGACGAGGGCGGCCCGCACGAGTCGCTGTAGATCGCCCGTAACGCATTTTGAGCTAGGGTGTTGCAAGCCCCCCAGCCCCGGAGTCGCCATGCCCAGCTCAGCCGCCCTGCATCAGGTCACTACCCCCAGCCTGCACCTTGCCTATGAAGAACACGGCCCGGCCACTGGCGAGCCGGTGATCCTGCTCCACGGTTTTCCCTACGACGTGCGGGCCTACGACCAGATCGCCCCGCCCCTGGCCGAACGCGGCTACCGGGTCGTGGCTCCCTACCTGCGGGGCTACGGCCCGACACGCTTTGTCAGTGACCAGGTGATGCGCTCCGGGCAGCAGGCGGCACTGGCCCGGGACCTGCTGGAGCTGATGGACGCGCTGCACCTGCCCCGGGCCACCCTCGCCGGCTACGACTGGGGCGGACGCGCCGCGTGCATCGTCTCCGCGCTGTGGCCGCAGCGGGTCAAGGGCCTGATGAGCGCCGACGGCTACAACATCCAGGACATCCCCGGGGCCTGCGAACCCAGGGCGCCGGAGACCGAGCACCGGCTGTGGTACCAGTACTACTTCAATACCCAGCGCGGGGTGGACGGGCTGACGGCCAACCGTCAGGCGTTCTGCGAGCTGTTATGGCGCCAGTGGTCGCCGACCTGGAAGCAGGGACCGCAGTGCTATGGCCTCACCGCGCCGTCCTTCGACAACCCGGATTTCGTCGAAGTGGTGATCCACTCCTACCGCCACCGCTTCGGCTACGCCCCCGGCGACCCCAGCCTGGAAAGCATCGAGCAGGCCTTGCAGGCGCAACCGCCCATCCGCGTGCCGACTATAGCCCTCTGTGGCGCCGACGACGGGGTCGGCCCGGCCATCGAGCCCGACCCCGATATCGGCCTGTTCAGTGGGACCTATCAACGCCGGATCCTGCCCGGGGTCGGCCACAACCTGCCCCAGGAGGCCCCGCAAGCCACCCTCGACGCGCTGCTGGAGTTGCTTCAGAACACTTGAGAACTGGCAACAGGCGCACGCCACGAGGGGGGAAAAATCGGTACACTTCGCGCCTTTGATCCCCCACAGGACATGGAATGTTACCCGCCGCGACTTCTCCCCGCCCCGGCCTGCGCCGGGCCCTGGTGCTCTGGCTCTACGCCGTCGGCGCCGGCCATTTGCTGGCCGGGCTGCTGCTGACCTGGGCCGGCCACAGCGGCCTGTTCAACGACTACCTCGGCAGCATCGAACAGGCCTTCTGGGGCGCCGCCGCGCCGACACCGGCCCGAGCCCAGCAGATCTGGTGGCTGGGCCTGTTCGGCGCCACCCTGCAAAGCTACTCGCTGTACCTGCTGGGCCTGGTGCACCTGGGCAACCGCCTGCGCGCGCCGGCGGCCTGGGCCTGGCTGATGGCCGGGATTGTGCTGTGGGCGCCCCAGGACATGTGGCTGTCCTGGCAGATGAACATGACCGCGCACCTGTGGATCGACAGTTTCGCCCTCTTGGTGCTGCTGCCGCCGCTGTTGTGGCTGCAACGCCACGACGCCCGCCATTCCCGTCTTCCCTCGTAAAAGGACTTCACCATCGTGGCTGATTTGCCAATCCTGCAGTGGGCCATCGCCCTGTTGCTCGCCCAGGGCGTGCTCGGCGCCCTGGATACGATCTACCATCACGAACTCACCGTGGCCCTGCCGCAACGCCATGGCGCGCGCAAGGAGCTGGCGATCCATGCCTTGCGCTCGTGCTTCTACGGCGTGCTGTTCATGGGCATCGCCCACCTGGCGTTCCAGGGCATCTGGGCGCTGGTGATCGCGGTGCTGTTCGCTCTGGAAATCGGCCTGACCCTGTGGGACTTCGTGGTCGAGGACCGCAGCCGCAAGCTGCCGGCCATCGAACGCATCATGCACACGGTGCTGGCGATCAACGCCGGGGCGTTCTTCGCTCTGTATGGCCTGCAACTGCTGGAATGGTCGCGCCTGCCCAGTGCCTTGAGCCCCATCGACCTGGGTTGGCAAGGCTGGGCCCTGAGCCTGTTTGCCGTCGGTGTGACAGCCTCGGGAATTCGCGACGGCCTGGCCGCCTGGCGCCTGCAACACCAGGGCCTGGGCAGCAACCCGTTCACGGGGGGGCCCGGCAAGCGGGTGCTGGTCACCGGCGGCACCGGTTTTATCGGTGAAACCCTGGTCAACCAACTGCTGGATGCCGGGCACACGGTCAGTGTGCTGGCCCGCGATCCGCTGCGCGCCGCCTACCTGTTCGACGGCCGCGCCCGCTGCCTGCGCTCGCTGGACAAGCTTGGCCACGGCGAAGCCTTCGACGTGATCATCAACCTGGCCGGCGCTCCGGTGGCCGGGCCACGCTGGTCGGCCAAGCGCCAGGCGCAACTGCTGGCCAGCCGGGTCGGCACCACCGAAGCCCTGCTCAACTGGCTGCAACACGCCCGGCACAAGCCGCAGCTGTGGATCCAGGCTTCGGCCATCGGCTTCTACGGGGTGCGCGACGCCAGCCAGAGCCTGGATGAAAACGCCGAGCGCGGCGAAGGCTTCATGGCCGACCTGTGCGCCCGCTGGGAATCCTCGGCGGAACCGGCAACGCGCTTCGGCGTGCGCCAGGTAGTGCTGCGCCTAGGCATAGTGTTCGGCCCCGGCGGCGCCCTGAAGCCGCTGCTGCTGCCCTTCCATTTCGGCTTTGGCGGACGCATGGGCGATGGCCAACAGATCATGAGCTGGGTACACCGCGACGACGTGTTGCAGGTGATGGCCCGGGCGATCAACGACACGTCGCTGTCCGGCACCTACAACATGGTGGCGCCGGACGCGGTAAGCCAGGGCACCTTCGCCGCCACGGTCGGCAAGATCCTCAAGCGCCCGGTGTGGCTGCATGTGCCGGCAGCGCCGGTACGGGCCCTGGCCGGGGAAATGGCCGAGTTGTTCTTCGACGGCCAGAAGGTGGTGCCCGCGCGCCTGCTGCAGGCCGGCTACCGCTTCCGTTATCCGACCCTGGACGCGGCCCTGCGCGACCTGACCTGAGCTGAGGAATGCCCATGAGCAAGCCCCTGTTGTACCTGCTGGCGGGCAATGGCAGCGCCGCCGACTGGTGGGACGATGCCCTGCCGCACTTCCAGCGCTATCAGGTACAGCCCCTGGAGCTGCCGGGGTTTGGCGCCAACCCGCTGCCGCCCTGCCGGGACCTGGGGGAGTACGCCGAGGCCCTGCTGGGCATGACGGCGCCGGGCAACGCGATTGTCGCGGTGGGGGTCAGCGCGCTGATCGTGCTGCACGCCCTGCAACGCCGGCCCGGGCATTTCTGCCGCAGCATGCTGCTGTCGCCGGTGGGGGCGTTTCTCTGGCAACGGCGCTTGCCGGCGCTGATGTCGCCGCTGCCGGCGCGGTTGCTGATTCATGGCCTGCTGAGCCATAAACCGACCCTGTTCGCCGGCAAGTTCTCGCGCCAGCCCTGGACCCAGGAGCAGTACCGGCGCATGGGCTCGGGCTATGCCCGCTGCCGAGCGTTCGTGCCGCTGTGGGAGCAACTGCGGGCCGACACCGCGCTGCCATTGCTGGAGTGGATCAAGGACCCGGTGCACCTGGTCTGGGGTGATCAGGACCGGCTGCTGGGCATGGCCCAGGCCGCGGCCTGGTCGGCGATCCTGGCCCGGGCCGACTTGCGGGTCAGCCTCAAGCCCGGCTGGGGCCATTACCCGTGGATCGATGCGCCGGCCGAGTTCGTCGCCTGGCTGGAGTCCGGCGACAGCGGTTTTGTCGCCCACACCAAGGGCGGCCGCCTGCACCTGGCACAACTGGCCGGCCAGCCGGTGCCCAGTGCCCTGTCCCTGGACAGCGCTAGCGATCCGCGCCTGCCAGCCCTGCTCGCCAGCCAGCCCGAGGCACTGTGGGCGGTGCGCTCCTCCAGCTACGGCGAGGATCAGGCCGACTCGGCCAATGCCGGGCTGAGCACCACTTACCTGCGGGTCGCCCGCGCGGAGGTGCCCGGGCGCATCAGCGAGCTGCGCGCGGCCGGGGTCGAGGAAGTGGTGGTGCAGCGTTTTATCCAGCCGACGCTGTCGGGGATCGCCTTCGTGCGCCATCTCTCGGTGGAACTGGAATGGGTCGAGGGCCACCTGGAAAGCCTCGCCGATGGCCAGGTCAGCCCCCAGCGGGCGATTCTTTCGCGCCTGGGCCCGGCCTGGGAGAGCGGCGCCTTCGCCAACACCCAGGGCCTGAGCGCCAGCGCCCTGTGGGACTTCCTGCAGGGGGTGCTGAAGACCTTTCACTACGTGCCCGGCGATGTCGAATGGGCCTGGGACGGCCAGCAACTGTGGCTGTTGCAGTACCGCCCGATCAGCGACTACGGCTGGCGCCGGCACCTGACCGCGGCCAACATCGCCGAGATCCTGCCGCCGCAACCCAGCCGTTTCGTCGAGTACGGCCAGCGCCGCGCGGCGGCGAGCATTCCGGCAATCATGGCCCGCTGGGACACCCGGGTGCTGCAGGACAATGAGCCGTTCACCGCAGTGTTCGGCGGTGCGTCCTACATCAACAACGACCTGTTCCTGGCGCGGCTGGCCGATTGGGGCCTGCCCTCCTCCAGCTACGCCGGCGAAGTCGGCGGCGCCACCCCGGAGCTGCCCTTGCGCCCGCTGCGGCTATTGCGCTCGCTGCCGCGCTTCCTGCGCATGCAGCACATCGCCCGTGGCCACTTGCTGACCCTGGAAGCGGGCTTGCGGCGCTTTGACCGGGAACTGGCGCAGCTGCAAGGCGCCGGGGCCGACGGCCAGCAACTGGCGGACTGGTTCAGCCGCTTCTACGTGTTCGTGGTGCAGGGCAACCTGTGCATCGCCACCGCCCTGGCCAGCAGCGGCGGCGCGCTGCTGGGGCGCCCGCCCACCGCCTACGACAACCTGGACCACAGCCCCCATCGCCTGCCCTGGGAAACCGACCCCGGCACCCCGCGCCCGGCCTGCGCCGAGCTGCCGTTGCAGGCCTTCCCGCAGTGGCGCCCGGCCATTGTCCTGGCCCACCGCCTGGGCCTGCCGGGCATGCGCGGCTATTACCTGCAAGTGCGCGAGTGGTATCGGGACAACCTGATGCGGATCTTTTTCCGCCTGCACCACGCCATGCCCGAGGCCGATCGCGACTACTGGTTTGCTCCCCATGAAACGCCGCGCAGCCGTGGCGGCAGCTTCTGGCAGGACGGCCGTGAAGGCAGCGAGCAGGCCGCGGGCTTCATGATCTATCCGGGGCAGGTCCAGGGCGTCTTGGGGGTCGACATTCTCCTGGAAGACACCCTCGACCCCGGGCGCCATGCCCATTACCAACAGGCCCGCGCGGTGATCGCGCGCATGGGCGGGCGCCTGTCCCATGGCTCGACCCTGCTGCGCGAGCTGCGCAAGCCCTCGGCGGTACTGCCCCAGGTGGACCCGGCCTGGGTCGGCCGCGAGGTGCTGTATGCCGACGGCCAGCTGAGCCTGGTCGAAGGCTGAACCCCGCGTCTCGGACTCAGGCCGGTTCGGTGGCGGCGAAACGTTCGCGGTAGGCCTGGGGCGTCACCCCCAGGGCCCGCAGCAGGCTGCGGCGCAGGGTTTCCTCACTGCCAAAACCGCACTGCGCGGCGATGCGCTTGATCGGCAGGCCGGTGTCGGCCAGCAGGCGCCGCGCGGTTTCCACCCGGATCTGCTCGATCGCCCGGGCCGGGGTCTGGCCGGTGTCGGCGCGGTAGTGACGGACGAAGCTGCGCTCGCTCATGCCCGCCTGCCGGGCCAGGGTCGGCAGCGTCAGCTCGCGACTGAGATTCTCGGCGATCCAGGCGTGCAGCCCATCGAAACGCCCGCCCTTGTTTTGCAGCGACAGGGTCACGCTGAACTGCGACTGGCCGCCCGGGCGCTTGAGAAACACCACCAGTTGCCGGGCCACATCCAATGCCGCCTCACGCCCCAGGTCGGCCTCCACCAGGGCCAGGGCCAGGTCGATGCCGGCGGTGACCCCGGCCGAGGTCCACACCGGGCCGTCGTTGATGAAGATCGGATTGGGCTCCACCTGCAACTGCGGGTACTGCTCGGCCAGTTGCTCGCAGCGGGTCCAGTGGGTGACCACCCGGCGCCCGTCCAGCCAGCCACTGGCGGCCAGCAGAAAGGCCCCGGTGCAGACCGAGGCCACGCGCCGCGAGGTTGCCGCGCGCTGGGCGACCCAGGCCACCAGTTGCGGATCCCGAGCCGCCTCGTAGACGCCCCAACCGCCGGCAATGATCAAGGTGTCGCAGGCCACTTCCAGCGCCGGCAAGGCCTCGGCCAGCAGCGCCAGCCCCGATGAACTCGGGGTCGCCCCACCCGGGCTGGCGATCACCCGCGGCTGGTAGGGCAAGGGCAGGCCCAGGCCGCGGGCCCGGTCATTGGCCGAGGCGAACACCTGCAACGGCCCGGTGACATCCAGCAACTGGTGATTGGCAAAAGCCAGGACAAATACGTTTTTCGGCGCAGTGGGCATGATTGGCGTAAATCGAGGGCAGGTTGGCGAGTACGCCAAAGCCTAGAGCGCTAGAGTCAGGCCGTCCACTTCATCGACACAAGGAACAGGCCATGGCGTTACAGATAGGTTTTCTGTTGTTTCCCCAGGTCCAGCAGCTGGACCTGACCGGTCCCCACGACGTGCTGGCCTCGCTGCCGGATGTGCAGGTGCAGCTGATCTGGAAGGAACCGGGGCCGGTGGTGGCCAGCTCCGGGCTGGTGCTGCAGGCCACCACCGGTTTTGCCGACTGCCCGCCGCTGGATGTGCTGTGCATTCCCGGAGGCGCCGGGGTCGGAGCACTGATGGAAGACCCGCAGACTCTGGACTTCATCCGCCGACAGGCCGCCCAAGCGCGCTACCTGACCTCGGTGTGCACCGGTTCCCTGGTGCTGGGCGCCGCCGGCTTGCTCCGGGGCAAACGCGCCACCACCCACTGGGCCTATCACGAACTGCTGGCGCCGCTGGGGGCGATCCCGGTACGGGAACGGGTGGTGCGCGACGGCAACCTGCTGACCGGCGGCGGCATCACCGCCGGCATCGACTTCGCCCTGACCCTGGCCGCCGAACTGTTCGACGCCGCCACCGCGCAGCTGGTGCAGCTGCAACTGGAATACGCCCCGGCGCCGCCGTTCGAGGCCGGCAGCCCGGACACCGCGCCGGCCAGCGTGGTGCAGCTCGCCCGCCAGCGCACCACCGACTCGCTGCACAAGCGCCGGGAAATCACCCTGCGCGCGGCCGCCCGGCTGACACAGCAGGCATAGCTCAGGCGCGCAGCACCGGGCCCTGGCGGGCATTGCCGAGCAACTGGGCAATGGCGCCGTCGCCATAGGTGCGCTCGACCTTGGAAATCACCACCTGATAACCGGCGTACCAGCGCCGGTACTGGCGCTTGGCCTCGATGTGCCTGGGGTGGCGGGCAAAGGCCTGGATCGAGGCTTCGTCCTCCCAGTAATAGCTGGCGTTGATCAACCCCTGATCGGCGCTGGTCCAGGATTGGACGCCGACGAAGCCCGGCAAGCTGGTGGCGATTTCGTCGATCAGCGCACTGAGGCGGTAGAACTCCTCGTCGCGCTGGCCCGGCTGGTAGATAAAGGCCGCGATGTACATGGGCAAACTCCGTTGGGTGGGATGAATCAGACCGGGCGCGTCAGCAGCGCCAGGCGCAGGGCCAAGGCCAGCAGCACCGCCGCCAGCAGCCAGGATTGCCAGCGGGCCAGCCGCGAATCGCCACTGGGCAGGCCACGGCCCAGGGCCGCGCCGAAGATCCCCAGGCCGGTGTGAAAGACCCCGCTGACCAGGGTCAGCAGCAAGCCCAGGACCACCAGTTGCACGGCGATGCTGCCGCGCTCGGGGCGCACGAACTGCGGCAGGAATACCATGAAGAACAGCAGCGCCTTGGGGTTCAGCAGACTGTTGCACAGGGCCCGGACAAACACCGTGGACAGCGGCACCCGCTCCGGGTCGGCCAGGTGCAGGGCGCCGCGCTTGCCCAGGGCCTTGCAGGCCAGCCATAGCAGGTAGGCGACCCCGGCATAGCGGATCAGCTCGAACGCTGGCGGCCAGTTGGCCACCACCGCGGTCACCCCGGTGGCCGTGAGCAGGGTCAGGCCGATATCCGCAGCGCCGATGCCCAGCCCCGAAGCCACGCCACCGCGCCAGCCATAGGCCACGCCGTGGCTGATGACAAACGCCATGTTCGGGCCCGGCGACAGCAGTAACAGCAGCACCGCGCCCAGGAAGATCGACAGGGTGGTCAGGTCCGGCATGCCAGTGTGCTCCTGCGCAAAAGTCGCTAGATTAGAGCCCCTATCTGATACAAACAAAAAAGTGTTCTAGATACATGAGGTGGTCGAACGTGCGCCGTACCCGCTACAAAACCATCGTCGACCACTTCGCCCAGCGCATCCGCAGCGGCCAGCTATGCCCCGGCACCCAACTGCCCACGGTGCGCGCGCTGATGGCCAGCGAGCAGGTGGCCCTGGCCACGGCGCTGCGGGTCTATCACGAGCTGGAAGCCATCGGCCTGGTGGTCGGCGAGCCCGGGCGCGGCACCTTTGTCCGCGACACCAGCCTGCCCCGGGGCATGGGCCTGGAGCAGCACCCGGCCAGCGCCACCTCGGTGGATCTGGCGTTCAACTACCCGTCCCTGCCCGGCCAGGCGGAAAGCCTGCGCGAGGGGCTGCGGGCGCTCGCCGCCTCCGGCGACCTGGATGCGCTGCTGCATTCGGCGCCCCAGGGCGGCCGCCCCCATGAACGGCAGACCGCGGCGCGCCACCTGCGCAACCGCGAGATCCGGGTCACGGGCGAACAGGTGCTGATCGTCAACGGCGCCCAGCAAGGGCTGGCGGTGAGCCTGCTGGCGCTGCTCCAGCCCGGGGACATCCTGGCGGTGGACGCCCTGACCTACCCCGGGCTCAAGGCCCTGGCCCAGGTCCAGCGCCTGGACCTGGAACCACTGCCACAGCACAACGGGCAGATGGACCTCGACGCCCTGCAGGCGCTGTGCCGCCGGCGCCCGGTGCGAGCGCTGTACTGCATGCCGACCCTGCACAACCCGCTGGGCACGGTGATGCCCCTGGCCGAGCGCCGACGCCTGGTGCAGCTGGCTCGCGAACACGACCTGCTACTGATCGAGGACGGCGCCTATGCCTTCCTCGCCGAACCGGCGCCGGTGCCGCTGCAGACCCTGGCCCCGGAGCGCACGCTGTACATTTCCGGACTGTCGAAAAGCGTCGCCTCGGGCTTGCGCCTGGGGTTCATCGTCGCGCCGCTGGAGATGATCCCGGCGCTGGAGCGGGCGATTCGCGTGTCCACCTGGAGCACCCCGTCGCTGACCGTGACCCTGGGCTGCCGCTGGATCGAGTCGGGGCTGGTGGACAGCCTGGAAGAGCAGAAACGCAACGACGCCCGGCGCCGCCAGCAGCTGGCCGCGCGGGTGCTCAAGGGCTGTGACTATCAGGCCTACCCCTCAGCGTATTTTCTCTGGCTGAAACTGCCCGAAGGGCTGCGGGCCGACGCCGTGGTGGCGGCCCTGGAACATCAGGGGATAACGGTGACCTCGGCCGAGCCCTTCGCCACCACCGCCCACGTGCCCCAGGCCCTGCGCCTGGCCCTGGGCTCCATCGGCCTGCCGCTGCTGCAGCAGGCGCTGGAGAAGGTCCGCAACGAAATCACCCTGTAGGAGCCGGCTTGCCGGCGAAGAGCGCACGCTCACCGGCGTCAATGACCGCAGGCATCATCCGTGACAGGCCGTTCGCCAGCCTCATCGCCCTTCGGATCACGCCAGCGCCGCCAGACCGACTTGATCTTCCGGCCGATCATCCACAGCGCGCCAAGGATATTGGCCAGGACAAAAGCCCCCAGGAAAAATGCCAGCATCGTCAGAATGCCGGGGCAATCCGGCCCTTGGCACGACATTCCCCCCCAGCTCAAGGTGTGCAGCAGCGCCGCCCCCAGTACAACGACCTGCCGCAACCACGGCCATTTGCACAGAAGCCCGCGCTTAGCGTCGGGCTGAAAAAAAACGGTCACGTTCATGTTCCACTGCGTGAAGTATCAAAGCGGCCATCGCACCCCGGCAGCAGGTACAAATGGCCGGACGAAAAAAAACCCGCCGAAGCGGGTTTTTTCCAAGACCATTATGACTTCCTGTCTGCAGCATCCGTGCTAATGGTCGACCTTCCTTGATCCTGAGCGCTTCCTGCGCTGCAGTTGTGGGAAAGAAGATTAAACACAAAGCCGGGTGCGCAGAAGGCGCATTGAATTACAGCGCGTGTAGGAAATTCGCTATAGCGTACCTACGCAAACCCCTAGCTCCCCCCTTCCAGTGCCTGGGCGGCCAACGCCGCGAGCGTGAGCTGGTGCTGCGCCCCGGGCTGATGATCGTCCTGGAGAAACCAGGCGGCGGACAGACCACTGAAGGCCAGCACCCATTGCACCAGTCGCCGCGGCTCCAGTTGCGCCGCCCGGGCAATCACCTGCACCTGGCGGGTAAAGCGCCCGGGGTCGGTGGCGCTGGGCAAGTCCGGGTTGCAGATCAGGTTGGCAAAATCGAACGTGCGTTCGCCGTACACCCGCTTGGGGTCGATCACCCGCCAGCCACCTTCGGCGAAATCCAGCACATTGTCGTGGTGCACATCTCCGTGCAGCACCACCGGCTCCCGGGGCGTGGCCAGCAGTTGTTCGGCTTGCGCCAGGCAGCGCAGGAACATCCCGCCCTGCTGCGCCGCCTCGCGCAGATCGGCAAACCAGCGATCCAGCGACACCAGCGACGGCTGGGGTTGCGCCCGTGGCCGGTGCAGCTTGTGCAAGGTGGCGCAGACGATCTGGCTGACCTCATCGTGCTGGCCGGCCAGGGCCATGCCCATCAATGACTTCGTGCCCATGGCGCGCTCCATCAACAGTGCATGGTCCTCCTGGGCATGGACCCGCGCCGCGCCCTCACCGGCCCACCAGGCCATCAACCGGTTGCCGGCCTGCTCATCTTCGTCCAGGGCAATCTTCAACATGGCCGGCGCACCGTCTTGCAGACGCACCGGCAACAGCCGGCTGCCCGGGGTGACGATAGGATCGCCATCCGCCGTCAGGCGCCAACGGTCTATATAGGTTTCAAACAAGGGAGCAGCTCCAGCCAATGAGCGACAAGTTTCAAGCTGCACGACCTGCTCTGCAACCCGCCGCTTGCAGCTTGCAGCTCGCGGCTTATCGCTGCTCCTCATCACTCCTGCTGCAAGTGGTTCTCGATGTTGCTCATCTGTTCATCCCAGCCCCGGCTGTTCATGCGAAAGGCCTTGAGCCGGCGCTCGGCGGGGATGCCGTCGAAGCCCGACTCAATGACCCGCAGCAAGGTGCCGCCAGCGTGTTCTTGCAGTTCGAACCGCACCAGGGTGGTGGGTTCGGCCGAGTAATCATGGGTCGGGTCGATGGCGTAAGGGTGCCAGCGGAAGGAGAACAACTCCTCGGGCAGCATCTGTTCGACCTGCACATCCCAGGTCAGGTGTTCATAGCCTGGGTAAGTGACGGCACCGCGGACACGCTGGCCGGGGATGAAGTGCTGGCCCTGCAGGGCCACGCCGAACCAGCGGCCAAATTGCTCGGCCTCGCTCAGCGCCGCCCACACTTGCGCCGGACGGGCCTGCAGCAGGATCTTGCGTTCAATGCGATCTGAAGCGTTCATAGGTCACCTCCAGTGATGAACACTAGACCGCTGTACTTGGAGCGCAACCTTTATCCGGCCGAAGGCACGACTGATCGCACGCCATGAAAAATGCTACTGTCGCCGGCGCAACTGCACCTCTCTTCGCAAAGGATCTGCCATGCCCCTCTCTCTTATCGACCGCTACCGCGGCAGCCTGCTGGGCCTGGCCTGTGGTGACGCCGTCGGCACCAGCGTCGAATTCAAGCCCCGTGGCAGCTTCGCGCCGGTCACCGACCTGCTGGGTGGCGGGCCGTTCAACCTCAAGCCCGGGCAGTGGACCGACGACACCTCCATGGCCCTGTGCCTGGGTGAGAGCCTGCTGCACAAGAACGGCTTCGACCCGGCCGACCAGATGGGCCGCTACCTCAACTGGTGGCAATGGGGCTACCTGAGCGCCACCGGCGAATGCTTCGACATCGGCATGACCGTGCGTCAGGCCCTGACAGACTTTCAGGAACACGGCCGGCCCTTCGCCGGTTCCACCGACCCGCAGACCGCGGGCAATGGTTCGTTGATGCGCCTGGCGCCGGTGGTGCTGTTTTACTACCCGGATCTGGCCCGGGTCCGCGAGTTCGCCGGCGCCAGTTCGCGCACCACCCACGGCGCCGCCGAAGCCGTCGAATGCTGCCAGGTGCTGGCCGGGTTGATCGCCAAGGCCCTGGGCGGCGCCAGCAAGCTGGAACTGCAACGGCTCGATACCACGGGGTTGAGCCAGAGCAAGGTCGTGGCCCTGGCCCAGGGCGGTTATCTGCACAAGACCCGTGAGCAGATCCGTGGCAACGGTTATTGCGTCGACTCCCTGGAAGCGGCGCTGTGGTGCTTCCAGCACAGCGACAGCTTCGCCGCCGCCGTGCTCGCCGCCGCCAACCTGGGGGACGACGCCGACACCACCGCGGCCATCGTCGGCCAGTTGGCCGGGGCCTTCTACGGGGTCCAGGGCATACCGCCGCACTGGCTGGCCTGCCTGCACATGGCCGAGGAGATCCGGACCATGGCCGATCAATTGCTGCAGGCCGCCCAGCGCCAACAACCGGCCCGGCCCCTCAACGGCAGTTGCCTGTGCCGGGGCGTGCAATACCAGGTCGAACGCCTGAACATGCCCATCGGCCACTGTCACTGCCAGACCTGCCGCAAGGCCCATGCCGCGGCCTTCGCCTCCACCGCCGGGGTCATGCGCGAACATTTTCGCTGGACCCAAGGCCAGGAGCTGCTGAGAGCGTTCGAGTCGTCGCCGGGCAAGCTGCGGCACTTCTGCTCGGTGTGCGGTTCTCATCTGCTGGCCGAGCGACCGGGCCAGCCCCATGTGATCCTGCGGGTGGCGACCCTGGACGATGATCCGGGGCAGACCCCGCAGGTGCATATCTGGACCGCCCACGATGTGCCCTGGCTGGCCCACGAGGCGCTGGAGCGCTGGCCGCAATGGCAACCCAGCCGCGGTTAGGCGGTCTTTCCAACTCTTGACTCGATAGCGAGATGTTCCATGCGTCCGATCCTGATCCTGGCCCTTGCGCCGCTGCTGCTCGCCCCCTTGGCCCAGGCTGACGAGTGCGACAGTGCCACCACCCAGAGCGACATGAATCAGTGTGCCGGCCGGCAATTCCAGGCGGCCGACAAGCAACTGAACAACCTCTACCAGCAGATCAACCTGCGCCTGAAAGACCAGCCACAGGCCAAAAAGCTGCTGGTCAGTGCACAACGGGCCTGGGTGGCGTTCCGCGATGCCGAGTGCGAATTCTCGTCCTCGGGGGTCGAAGGTGGCAGCGTTTATCCACTGGTCTACAGCAACTGCACCACGGCCTTGACCAAGGCCCGGGTAGAAAATTTCAAGACCTACCTCAAATGCCAGGAAGGTGACCTGAGCTGCCCGGTACCGGGCCTGTAGAAACGGGCTGGCCCGCGAAGGCGATGGTGGGGGCGCTGCACGGCTTGCCGGCCCGTTCGCCGGCAAGCCGGCTCCTACATGAGGAGCCGGGCGGGCCGATGGAGGCTGGTCAGCGGATGAAGATCTGCGTGGTGGTCGCCGCCATGTCGCCACCGGGCAAGGTGATCTTGCCCACCTGCTTGAAGCTGTCGGCGTCGAAGATCGCCACGTCGTTGAAGGTCCCGGTCAGGTAGATCTTGCTCCCGGCCTGGTTGAACGACAGGCAGTAGTAGGAATGGTCCAAGGTCGCGGCCTGGAGCAGTTTCTTCTGCTTGATGTCGTACTTGGCCAGGCGGTTGAGCACGCCGAACATCAGGTTCGGATCCTTGGGCGAGCGCATGCCGCTGAAGTAGATTTCGGTCAGGGGGCCGAAGTCGGTGGTTTCCGTCTTGCCGGTCTTCAAGTCAATGCTGAACAGCCCGTACAGCGGTTCGGCGGTCGCCGGGTCCTGCTGCTTGTCCTTGAATTTCGCCGCGGTGTAGAGCAGCGAGAAGTCGTGGCGGTAGGTCTGCTGGTTCCAGATGTAGAGCACGTCCGGGGCGCTGTAGTTGGGGCGTTTCCAGTGCCGGCTGGGGATCAGCACGTCGAACTTGCCGGTCTGCACGTTGACCTTGTAGAGGTCCGGCCCGGCCACGTACAAGGTGCCGTCGTCGCCGCTCTGCATGATGGTCAGCTGGCGCGGCGCGGGGAAGCTGCGCAGCGGCTTGGCGTCGAGCCCGGCATCGGTGGCGTAGACATCCAGCCGCGGCTCCTTGACCTCGTAGCGATCATTGAGCAGCAGGGTCGGATTGGCCACGGTGTACAGCTCCTTGCCGTCGTGGCTGACGGTGAAGGCGAACATCGAGCGCGCCTTCTCCCCCGGGTGCTGGGTGATGCTGGCGTGGAACACCTGTTTGCAGCTGTCGAGCTCGACGCCGTAGACATCCGCGTAGTGGTTGTTGAGCACATAGGCGACCTTGCGGTCCGGCGACAGTTGCACGGTGCCGGGGCCAAAGGCGTCGGGCATCTTGCAAGTCTTGTACAGGCTGTCGCTGGCCAGATCGATGACGTGCAGGTTGTTCGGGTAGTTGGTGGTCACCAGGTACTCGTGGCCACTATTGAGGGCCCGGCCCTCATCGGCCAAAACGCTGAACGAGCAGGCGCCGAGAACCGCGAGTGCGACCAGGCCGCAGGCTTTGATGCTGTGCATGCTGGAATCCTTCTTGTTGTTCATCACTTGTCTTTCGGGAAGACAGTGCCGAGGTTGCGCCAGTTGTCGTTGGAGGCCTGGGCGTCCTTGTTCCAGTCGGGGTAGGTACTCATCATGTCGGGCACCTGGGCCGGCCACCAGCACGGGTCGGAGCAGCCGTAGAGGTCGGCCTCCATCGGCTGGCACAGCGACGAGACTCCGCCAAAGGCGTCGATTTCCCAGCCCGGGTCGGTGGTCGAGGCGCAGCCGGCCACGGAGTTCATCGCCAGCACTTCTTCGATCCGGTCCTCGGCGGCCGCCGCGGTCAGTTTCTGAGCTTTGTTGTTGATTGGCGTGAGATGTTTCATGTCAGTGAGCCTTGCGCGGAGTGATGTAAGTGCTGATGAACGCAGGGTTGCGGGCCATGATCCGGCTGTAGACTTCGATGCCGAAATCCACCCAGTCACGCATCAGTTCGCAATAGTGATAGGTCGGGTGCGCCGGGTCGCCGTAGCGGGCGTAGCTCTCGTGGTAGCAGCCTCCGGAACACAGGTTGCGGATGCGGCAGCTGTCGCAGCCGGTGTTGGTCCGGTCCAGGCGCTGGGACAGGAAGTCGTTGAGCTGCACCTGCTTGACCCCGCCGTCATGCACGTTGCCGAAGGTCGGCAAGCTTGAGCCGGTAAAGCGGTGGCACAGGTTCAGTTCGCCCTTGTGGTCCACCGCCAGCATCTTCAGCCCGGCGCCGCAAGGCAGCGCTTTCTTGTGGCCTTCGTGGATGTCGGTGATCAGCTGGTGCAGGTTGGAGAAACCGATGTTGCGGTGCTCCAGCGCCGCCTCCAAGTAACGCCGCCCCAGGCGTTTCATGCTGGCGAAGACTTCGATCAGCTCCTCGCTGCTGAGGTTGAAGCTGCTGATGTCCCCGGAGGTCACCGGGGCGAAACCCACCTCGGCGAACCCCAGTTCGTTGAACAGATGATCCCAGATGGTTTCAAGGTCGGTGACCCCGGTGGTCAGGGTCACTCGCGCGCCCACCGGCCGGCTGTCGTAGCGTTCCAGGAGCATCTGCGCCTTGCGCCGCACCACGTCGTAGGTGCCCTGCCCGCCCACGGTGATGCGGTTGCGGTCGTGCACGGTCTTGGGCCCGTCGATACTCACCGACAGCCCGAATCGGTGGGCATTGAGGTAGTCGACTATTTCTTCGGTGAGCAAGGTGGCGTTGGTGGTCATGACGAACTCGACGAACTTGCCGGCAGCGGCAAAGCGCTGTTCGCAGTAGTCCACCATGGCTTCGATCAGCGGCCGGTTGCTCAGCGGCTCGCCGCCGAAGAACACCACGGTGTAGCGCTCCTCGTCGGGGGATTCCTGGAGCAGCATCTCCACCGAGGCGATGGCCGTGTCCAGGCCCATCTTCTTGCCCGCCGAGGGCTTGTCCAGGTCTTCCTTGTAGCAGTAGGTGCAGCTCAGGTTGCAGCCGGTATTGACGTTGAGCACCACGGTATTGATCGCCGTGCGCTCGACCCGCTTGACGCCGATTTCCGGGGTCAGGGGCGAGCCGTCGCTGACCAGCTCCAGGGCGATCAGCTCGCGCAGGGTGTCGCTGACTTCGGCGCTGTCATAGGCGCCGGCCAATTGCTGGATCAAGTCTTCCGGGGTACGGCCCGGGCCGCGCAGGGCATCGATGATGCTGCCGGTCAAGGCATCGCTGGCGAACAGCGAACTGCTGGGGATATGGAACAGCATGCGGTCGGCGTCGACCTGCACTTCATGCAGGTTGCGCTCCACCAGATTGAGAATTGCGCCCATTACAACCTCCTGTGCACACCCCGCTGTCGGGGCCTGCGGTCATTGCCTGAAAGTGTCTGTCGCGGTTGCTCGACGGCCCTCAGGGAATGGGTGGATTGTTCCAGCGTTGCACGGTGACGATCAGCTGGCCTTCGCCGGTCAGGGCCTTGCCCGCGTCATCCACGGCGGCGATCACCTTGAGGTTGCCGGCGTTGTTGGTGGACATCTTGCGCTGCGGGTTGGGCCCGGCGTCGCCCGGGGTGAACACGCCGCTATCGGCCTGCATGCTGCCGGCGTACTTGACGTCTTCATCCTTGGCCGCCTGCTCGTCGAAGGCTTCGACCTTCCACTGCGCCGGCATCACGCCGATGCGATAGGCCTTGCCGTCGGCGCCCTGGCCCCAGGCTTCGGCATCGAAGCGGCCCTGGACCTTGGGCGTCGAACCGCCGCCGTCGCCGATCCGCGCCACCGAGAACGCCGGCACCACCTTGACCTCGGCGATGCGCTGGTACACCGCCAGCGTGGCGCCCTTGAGGCTGCCGACACTGACTTCGCGCAGCCCCGGCTGGGCGCTGGCCGCCGCCTTGAGCTTGAGCCGGATGCGCTCTGGCGTCCGCTCCAGCACCTGCACCACTTCGACGCCCGGGCCGAAACTCGGGGTGCCTGCGAGGCCGGCGCCCACCAGGGTCACTTCGGCCTCTGCGCCGGCCTTCAGGTAACCCGGCTGTACCGCCAGCAGGCGCTGGCTGCCTTGTTTGGCGGCGACGAAATCCAGGCCGCGCTCATCGTGCTCGGCCTCGAACATCCGCCCTTGCAGCGCATTGCCCTGGGCCGCCAGCACCTGACGCATGACCACGCCGTCGACCGTGACATTGCCGCGCCATTCATAGCCGTTGTAGAGAATTGCGCTGCCCTGGCCATTGAACGGGCTGCCATCGGCGTACTGGCCCTTGACGTTGACCTTGAACTGATCGTCCTCGCCGGCGCTGACGCTCATCACCCCGGCCAGTTCGCCCTTGCCCGGCAGGTGGCCGCTGAAGCTCCAGTTGCCGGCCAGTGCCTCCGCTTGCGGACGGGACTGCTGCCAGGCCTTCCAGGCCGGGTTGTCCAGGGGGTAACGCTGGGCCAGCAGCGGCACCATGTCCTTGAGCGCGATGGGCAGCCATTCCCGATCCCGGGACAGCGCCTGGTACTCCAGGGACGGCCATTGCCCGAGGTGGAAATTCACCAGCCGCTGCCACTCCTGGGCCGGGCGGCGCTGCAGGGCGATCCGCGCGCCGGAGTGGCAACGGGCGCACATCTGGGTGGTCTGCTCATCGAAGTGCTCGACGGTGTTCAAGCGCCGCTCCAGGGCATAGCGCACGCCGTCAGTCTCGCTGGGGGCCAGGCCCTGGGTATCGGCCAGGTACTTGACCAGGGTGCGGCGGTCCTCATCGCTGATCTTCAAGCCGTGCATGGTCTGCATGCGGGCAATGCTCATCAGCCAGCCTTCCGGGGTCTTGCGCTGGTGGCTGATGCGGCTCAGGGCCTCCCCGGCTTCGGGGGTGTGGCAGCCCTGGCAGGTTTCCTTGAGGATGCTCTGGGCATCCCGTGCGGCGAAACTCGATGGCGCGTGCAAGGCGGTACAGGTGGCGATGGCCAGCAGGCTGGCGCTGAGCCTCAGGCGGAGTTTTCTCTTCATCAGGGTCGAACCTCCCTCGGTGCTTTCTTATTGTTAGCGAGTCGTTTTTATGGTTTCTGCCATGCCCGGCGATCCCGGGCATGGAGGCAGTAGAAACGTCTGAGGGTAAGCAATACACGGAGCGTGCCAGCTTGTTAAAAGACGCCGAATCAACGGCTTAGGTGAAAACCTCGGGCATTGGCCGGCGCCAGGGTGTTACCCGACGTTCAATTTCGCGACAGGCGTCTCAGTCTGAGACATCCCGGCGCGGGGCGCAGATCGCCGCACTGGCGCCCGAACCACCTGTACCGGTGGTTTTCTTTGCAATTGGACCTTGCATTTATCCGGCGCCGCCGCAAAATCACCCGCGCTTTGCCCGCCCCGCTGTGCGGGGCGCTCTGCACTCCCCCCTCTTTACAAGGAACCTGAAGTTCATGGATAGAAGCGCCTGTGCCCGTCTCGGCTCGCTGATCCTCTCGTTGTCTGCCCTGACCCTGGTCGGTTGCAAGGAAGAAACCAGCCCCAAGACGGCCGCCATCGCACCGGCCCCGGCGCCTGCGGCCATGATCATGCCGATCTGCGCCAACGGCGAATGCGCCGTGCTGGACCAGGACGGCAAGGTGCTGGTCAGCGCCGACAACGACTACGACGCCGTGGTCGCGCTGCCCCTGGACAAGACCTTCCTGTTCGCCAAGGACGGCACCTGGAACCTCGCCAGCGCCGACGGCAAGCAGATCCTCAAGGCCGCCTTCACCGACGACCTGCGCCTCTTGACCCCGGGCTATTTCGGCTTCGGCCAGGACGGCAAGCTGGGCATCATCGACCAGAGCGGCAAGCAGATTCAGCCCCCGCGCTTCGACGACCTGTATGTCGGCGGCAATGATGACTTCATCGTCTACGAGATCGGCGGCAAGCGCGGCATTCTCAGCGCCAAGGGCGAAGTGATCACCGAAGCGGTGTATGACAGCAGCGTGGTGCGCGACGACTTCGCCAAGCGCGGCGGCTGGATGGGCGCCGAGCGCGGCGATCAGAAGTGGGCGCTCAACCTCAAGACCGGCGAACAGAAGAAGGTCGAGTTCGACAGCATCGATTACTTCGCCAACCAGCATCTGGTGGTCAACACCGAACAGGGCAAGGCCCTGGCCGATGCCAATGCGCAGTTGATCAGCGCCGCCACCTACAACTGGATGGGCGAGCCGGGAGACGGTCTGGTGGCCTTCCGCGAAAAATATGACAGCCCCTGCGGCTACATGGACTTCCAGGGCAAGACGGTGATCCAGGCCCAGTTCGGCGCCTGCCAGGTGTTCGGCAAGCAGGGCGCGATGGTTACCGCCAAGAATGCCGACGGCAGCTCCGGCAAGGCCGGGTTCATTGACCGCCAGGGCCAGTGGAAGGTGCAACCGACCTATGACTCGGCGGACCCGGCAGGCTTCAGCCCCCTGGGGATGTTCAAGCAGGTATCGGGGCTGAACCAGGTCGCGGTGCTGCAAAACGTGTTCAGCGCCACCTTCGGCATCTTCGATGTGGACAAGGGCGTCGAGCTGTTCAAGCCGACCTACGCGCAGATCGGCGCGCTCAACGCCGACCTGTTCGTGTTCAGCACCGCCAACAGCCCGACCAAGCAGGCCACCCTGTTCGGCCAGGCCACGCAGATGCACACCGTGGGCCTGATGGACGCCAGCGGCAAGGTGCTGCTGGAGCCGGGCCAGTACGTCGACATTCGCCTGGATGCCAGCGGCCACTACCTGCTGGCCACTGACGACACTTCGCCCCTGGCCACCTCGGCGCTGTATGACCTCAAGGGCAAGCGCCTGATTGCCAGCAAGTGGCAGGAACTGGTGGTGGACCCAACCCGTGGCGCGATCTTCGGCTACGCCGTGGAAGGCGTCGGCGACGATCAGTCCCGCAGCCTCAAGGCGGTGTACCGCCTGGACGGCACCCCGAGCTTCCAGGTCAGCCAGGTGGAATGTGGCGCCGAGCAGGTGCGTGACGGCCAGGACAAGGTGCTGTGGCCGGCCAACCCGCAGGACCACTGCCCACAACCGGACGAAGAAGAAGACCAGGGCGAAGGCGACAACGCACAGGGCTAAGGCCCTGGGGCGAACCGCTCACGGTTGGGATCAAGCCTGCTAGGATGCGGGCTTGATCGATTCAGCCAACCGGCCCGGATGGGGCCCGACAGGAACTGTCCCATGCTCAACGCTCTGCTTTTCGACCTTGACGGCACCCTGACCGACACCGATGCCCTGCACCTTCTGGCCCTGCAACAACTGTTGTGGGAAGAAGACCGCCGAACCTTCACCGAGGCCGAGTTCGCCGCCCACGTCAGTGGCCAGGCCAACGCCAACATGTGCCGCTACCTGTTTCCGGAACGCAGCGTGGCCGAACATGTCGCCTTTGCCGAACGCAAGGAACAGCGTTTTCGCCAACTCTCCCCGCAACTCAAGCCCCTGCCCGGCCTGCCGCGCCTGTTGGATTTTGCCGCCGAGCACGGCATCGGCGTGTGCGTGGTGACCAACGCGCCACGGGCCAACGCCGAGCACATGCTCAAGGTGCTGGGCTTGCAGGAGCGCTTCCAAGCGGTGTTGGTGGCCGAGGAGTTGCCCCGGGCCAAGCCCGATCCCCTGCCCTACCTCAGTGGCCTGGAATGCCTGCAAGCCACGCCCGAACAGGCCCTGGCCTTCGAGGATTCAGTGCCCGGGCTGACCGCCGCGGTCAAGGCCGACATCCGCACCTTCGGCCTGGCCACCAGCCAGCAACCACAGACCCTGCTCGATGCCGGCGCCCACCGGGTGATCCGCGACTTCGACGACCCGCAACTGTGGGCCGAGATCCAGCGCCGGCTCGGAAGAGCCTGAAGACTGGCAGACGGCCGCGAATCCGCCGGTGCACTGAGCACTGAGCATCGATGCAGCCTGAGTTGAAAGGAATGTCGCTGGCGATTGCAGCGGGACGGTGGGTGGGAACCTCACCGGGAGAAAACAGCAGAAGGGAAAAAGTGCTCGCCCATCACTTCGGCAGTGGCACCTAAGCCGAAGTACCCCCTTTGGCTGGGCGAGCAGGAGGAAATATACGTGGCTGCCGAGGGCGGTCCTATCGGACAGATCCTAAAAGCCAGTGCGATTAGGACAAATACCTTTGCGCTTTTTCCTCAGGACCACCTTTTTTTCACAGCTCTTTCACCTCGCGCCCCTTAGATTGAGAGTCACTCCTGAACGAATCCCATTTGGCCCGCCTTGTTGCGGGCTTTTTTTTGCCAGAGCAAGCCCCTCGCAGGGGCACGAGCCCCAGGCTGTCGGCCAGCTGAACGAAGTCGCGCCAGCCCTGCCGCCGCCCATGGCCACAGATACAATTTGAAACCTTTACCCCTTCTCCAGATCGACACCATGACTGAAGACTTCGAAGTGCCCAGCCCCCACGAAAAGCACCTGGAACACGTGACCGAACACGCCCACAGCCGCAATGACAACTTCGCCAGCAAGATCGCGGTGATGACCGCGATCATGGCCACCCTGGGGGCGCTCCTGAGCTATCAGGCCGGCTCCACCGAGAGCCAGGCGGCGATGGACAAGAACAACGCGGCGATGAAGAAGACCGAAGCCGCCAACCAGTGGAGCTACTACCAGGCCAAGTCCAGCCGACAGAACCTGGCGGAGCTGGCGACCCATATTCCCGGGGTCGATGCCGGGCACTACAGCATCGAAGCCCAGCGCTACCAGAAAGAGAAGGAAGCCGTGCGCCTGAAAGCCGAAGCCCTGGAGGCCGAGGCCCGGGACTGGGACGAACAGTCCGAAGTCGAGCTGCACCAGCACCATCGCTGGGCCCAGGCGATGATGGCGATCCAGATTGCCATCTCGATGGCCGCCATCACCCTGCTGACCCGCAAGGAATGGCTGAAGAAACTCGCCTACGGCGCTGCCGGCGGCAGCGTGCTGCTGGGCACCCTGGCCTGGCTGCATATCTAGGCCCCTGCGCAGCAACCCGCAGCGCCGTGCGTCGCAGCGTCCGCGGATTCTCACCGGCTGTCGCAGTTTGCGAAACTGCGCGGCCCGGTTGATGCCGCAAGCAGCGCCCGGAGCCCCGGTTCCCGGGGCTGCGCGACTTCTGCAGATCTGGCACAGCCATTGCGAAAGCCCCTGCCTCATCGACAACAAGAGGCTTCGCCATGGCTATTGCCCCCCTGCTCGCCGCTACCACGGCGTTTATCCAGCGCGCCCCGCGCATGCTGATCGGCGCCCACTGGGTCGAGGCCGCCGACGGCCAGACCATGCCCCTGCACAACCCCGCCACCGGCGAACCGCTGTGCCTGGTGCCCCGGGCCACGGTGGATGACGTCGACCGCGCGGTGCTGGCGGCGCGCCAGGCGTTCGATGACTCGCCCTGGACCCGCACCCGTCCCCGGGAGCGGCAGAACCTGCTGTGGAAGCTCGCCGACCTGATGCAGCGCGACGCCGCGCTGCTGGCCCAGCTGGAATGCCTGAACAACGGCAAGAGCGCCGCTGTGGCCCAGGCCATGGACGTGCAGTTGTCCATCGACTACCTGCGCTACATGGCCGGCTGGGCGACCAAGATCGAAGGCGCCAGCGTCGAGGTGTCGCTGCCGCTGATGCCCAACGATCAGTTCCACAGTTTCATCCGCCGCGAGGCGGTGGGTGTGGTCGGCGCCATCGTCGCCTGGAACTTCCCCCTGCTGCTGGCCTGCTGGAAGCTCGGCCCGGCCCTGGCCAGCGGCTGCACCCTGGTGCTCAAGCCGGCCGACGAAACCCCGCTCAGCGCCCTGAAGCTCGCGGAGCTGGTGCAGGAAGCCGGCTACCCCGACGGTGTGTTCAACGTGGTCACCGGCACCGGCATCACCGCCGGCAGCGCCCTGACCCGCAACCCCCTGGTGGACAAGCTGACCTTCACCGGCTCCACCGCCGTGGGCAAGGAAATCGGCAAGATCGCCATGGACTCCATGACCCGGGTGACCCTGGAACTGGGGGGCAAGTCGCCGACCATCGTCATGGCCGACGCCGACCTGGCCAGCGCCGCCGCCGGGGCCGCCAGCGCGATCTTCTTCAACCAGGGCCAGGTGTGCTGCGCCGGCTCGCGGCTGTATGTGCAGCGCAAGCATTTTGACAATGTGGTGGCCGACATTGCCGGCATCGCCAACGCCATGAAGCTGGGCAACGGCCTGGACAGCAGCGTCGACATGGGCCCGCTGATTTCCGCGCGCCAGCAGGAGCGGGTCTATCGCTACATCGAGATGGGCCGCGACAGCGGCGCCACCATCGCCTGCGGCGGCGAGCAGTTCGGCCCGGGGTATTTCGTCCAGCCGACGGTGATCGCCGATGTCGACCAGCGGCATGCCCTGGTTCAGGAAGAGATCTTCGGCCCGGTGCTGGTGGCGATTCCCTTCGACGATGAAGCCGACGCCCTGCGCCTGGCCAACGACAGCCCCTATGGCCTTGGCGCGAGCATCTGGTCCAACGACCTGGCGGCGGTGCACCGAATGATTCCGCGCATCAAGTCCGGCTCGGTGTGGGTCAACTGCCACAGCGCCCTGGACCCGGCGCTGCCGTTCGGCGGCTACAAGATGTCCGGGGTCGGCCGGGAGATGGGCCATGCCGCCATCGAGCACTACACCGAGCTGAAATCGGTGCTGATCAAGCTCTGAAACGCGCCAGAACAGCCTCTTCCCTCCGGACGATCGCCGTCCTCGCCAGGGGCGCCAGGTTTTTTCGGCGCCCCCCGGCCTCTGCTTGAAGTGCTGCTACGCTCAGCGCGGGCCTGCTCGATAGCAACCACAGGAGCCCGGCTCATCTTCCTGCACCCCTCATACCACCGCATCGCCGAGGAACGCATCATGGGATCGAATGGAAATGATCACGACCACATCCAATGTGGATGCCACAACCCGATCTGGGAAGCCTTGAAGCACAGCCTGGACCCCGCCAGCCACCTGACCGGCCAGCCGGCCAACGCCCATGGCCCGGGCCTTGAGACGGGCGGCGAATCCATCGTTTTCACCCAGGGCCACATCTATCCACTGCGCGACGGCAACATGAGCGAACGGGTCGAGGCGCTCGGCATCCACGCCGGCGATGTGGTCGCCTCAGGCACCCTGGCCGACGTCGAAACCCGCCTGCGAGCCCTGGGCATCGCCTACAGGATCCAGTCGCTGGAGGGCAGGACCCTGCTCCCGGGCCTGGTCGAGCCCCACGTACACATCGTGCAGAGCTGCGCCATGGAAGACTGGACACCGGTGGGCGCGTTCGATCAAGAGCGACAACGCCTGCGGGAAACCTACGATTGGAACTGGCTGGTCGAGACCCTGCGCAATGCCCCGGTCAAAGACCCTTCGTCATGGATTCTCGGGCGCATGGTCGATCCGGCCTTGATGCCATTCAAGAAGGTGAAAGGTGGCCTGAACCAGCTCATAACCCTGGGCAGTGGCTTCGATGAAGAGGTCGGCAACCTGGACAGCATCGACTCCGAGCGCCCGATCCTGCTGATCAGCGCGTCGATGCACACCGCCTACATGAACAGTGCGGCCAGCGAAGCGGTCTATCGCAAGACCGGCGTCAAAGCCAACAAAGGCCTGTTGCAGGAGCGTGAAATCCTGCACGCCATCCGCTCCATTCCGCCCCAGCAGCAGTTGCAGATGCTGAAGATCTTCAAACACCTCGAAGACTACTTCAACACCGCCACGCAACGCGGAATTACCCTGCTGTACGACGCCATGATGGACCCCATCTCAAAACTGGTGCTGGACGCCTATTTCCTGACTCACCCCAGGAACCTGCGGATCGGTTACGCCGCCGCCTGCGACGGCTCCGCCAAAAGCCTGCAAAGCCTGCCCCCCTATCGAGCCGCCACCCGCGAAGAAGCCAAGCGCATCTACCAGGGCTCGGTGAAGCTGGTATCGGATGGTTCCAACCAGGGCCTGACCGGCTACCAGAGCGTGGACTATTGCTGTGAAACCACCCCCCGCCGGGGCAATTTCAATGTCTGCGACGAACAGCAGCCGGAGCCGCAAACCCTCCCCGTGGCCTACCAGACCCTGGTCAGCAGCGCCGTTGAGACCGGCTGGCCCTTGATGATTCATGCCAACGGCGACCGAGCCATCGACTTCACCCTGCAAGCCTACGCAGGGGCCTTCAAGAGCGGCAACGGCCTGGAAAAACGCCATCGTATCGAACACTGCTCGCTGCTGAACGCCGACAGTCTTGAGCGCATGAGCCAGCTGGGGCTGTCACCGAGTTTTCTGATCGGGCATGTCGGTTACTGGGGCTACTCCTTCCAACAGGCAATTTTCGAGCAGCGGGCCGAGAC
The DNA here is from genome assembly GCF_003225665.1 of Pseudomonas sp. TKO26. Classification (NCBI taxonomy): domain Bacteria; kingdom Pseudomonadati; phylum Pseudomonadota; class Gammaproteobacteria; order Pseudomonadales; family Pseudomonadaceae; genus Pseudomonas; species Pseudomonas sp. TKO26. The sequence goes on along the minus strand of NZ_QKLN01000044.1, from coordinate 8,852 downwards.
CATGCTCGACCTGTGCAAATCGGCCCTCAAGCACAACCTGCGCATTTCCCTGCACAGCGACTGCACGGTCACCCCACTGGGCCCGCTGCGCTCCATGGAGCAGGCGGTGACCCGCAAGATGGAGGGTATCCGCAGCACACAAGCACCGTATCCGGTCCTGCAGAACCCTGATGACTACCCGGTGCTCAACGCTGGCCAATGCCTGACCCGCCAAGAGGCACTGAAAGCCATCACCTACGACGCCGCCTGGCAGTGTCATGCCGAGGCCTGGACCGGGTCCTTGCAGGACGGGAATTTCGCCGACTTGGTGATCCTCGATCAGAACCCGTTGGACGAGAAGGTCCCGGCCACCCAGATTCGCGACATCAAGATCCGCGAAACCTGGAAAGGCGGCCAACGGGTATACCTCAACGCGGGAGACTGACTGCGGCCAATGCAAGCCGGGGGTTGCTCAAGCCCCCGGTGCACGTTGTAGGAGCCGGCTTGCCGGCGAAAAGGGCCGGATGTCGTGGATGGCCGCTGCGCGGTTCGCGAGCAAGCTCGCTCCTACTGTTCCCGTGGGGGCAGTTAGGGTCGGTATCCCTGGGCCAGCAACCAGCTGCGGATCTGCCGATCCTGCTCCGGGCCGAGCGGCGCCAGCGCCTGGGCCGCGCCCTGGCTGCGCAAACGCCGCAGCAGCGGCGCCAGTTCCACGCCCTGCACATGCCAGATGCCCAGGGGCTGGTCCGGGGTGATCACGACGTCGGCTTCATCCACCAGGCCATCGCGCAACACCGGGGCACGCTCGATGCGCAAGGCGGCAAAGTCCACAGCCGCGTGGGCTGGCTGCGGGTCCGGCCAGCCTCGACGGGCATGCCAGAACGCCTGCTCGGGCCAACGCTGCTCAGCGGCGTAGAAGTCCCGGCCAATGCGCGCAAAACGCAGGAACAGCTGCTCCACCCGCTGCCCATGGAAGCGCTGCGCCAGCGCTGCACGCTGGGGCCGCTGCAACAGGGTGTTGATCACCGCCGGGGCCTGCAGGGCCGAGGACAGGGACTGGAAAATGCCGTTGCCGGACAAGGGGTCCACCGCCATCGCCGCATCGCCGACCCGCAGCCAGTTGGCGCCACACACCTGGGGGCTGAGAATCGCCGTGCTGCTGCGGGCATGCAGCTGCAGTTGCTGTTCCTCGCCACCGGCAAAGAACTCCCGGGCCAGGGCCGACGCCTGGCGACGCTGGCGACAATAGGCCAGCAACCGCGACTTGTTCGGTAGACGGGCGCTGGCCACATCCAGGGTCAGTTGCCAGTAGCACTGGCCGTCGGCACGCCGGGCCATCCAGGCCCAGCCGTCCTCCAGGCTGTACACCGCGCTGGCGGCTGTGCCGCCGGAGCCCTGCCAGCGGTTGAGCAGGCTGACGGTTTCCGGACCGCGCAGGCCTGCAGCCAGCCCCCGGCGCAACGCCTTGTCCAGCGCCGGCGCCTGACGCCCACGGGCCTCGACCAGAAATGAGGCGGCCAACGCCTCGGCGCCCTCGACCTGAACCCGGTGCCCGAGCACCGTGGACTGCACAGCCCGGACCCGACCCTCGATCAGCGTTACCCCCGCCTCGTGCAAGGCATCGCGCAGGCCACGGTCGAACGCCGGGCGGTCCAGCAGGTACTCGACGTTCTGCGCGTGCTCCTCACCGTTCCACGCCACTTGCCGCTGCGAGGGGTGCAGTGCCTGCGCCAGTGCCGACTCCAGGCCGGCGCCGCGCAAGGCCTCCAGCACCCGCTGCGAGACACCTTCCAGGGCCGCAAAGCGCCGCCAGTCGCTGACCAGGGTCACCGGGTAGCCGAGGCGTCGCAGCCCCAGGGCCACGGCCGCGCCGGCCGGGCCGGCCCCCAGAATGACGATGGGCTTCATGCTGTGTGTCGCCGTTCGGGGCCATGGTAAGCGGCGTGCGCTTGCAGCCACTGGCGTACCTGCAGATCGCTGGCCTGGGGCTGGGCACGCAGGTAAGCGCCGATGTGCCCGCTCAAGGCCGCGCACCCCAGGCTGGCGCCGGATGGCCCCGAAGGGCCGTCGCGCACGCAGGCGCCGAAGTCCGCTTGGGCGGTGTTCAACCAGGACCAGTGTTCAGCACTGCAACGCGCATCGCCGGTCACCCGCAGCACACCGGGGTAACTGGCGGGAAACACCGGCTCGCCCTGGGCCGGGCTGGACGCGCAGAGCATGACCCCGGCCGCCACGGCTTCGGCGCAGGCGGCGCGCAGGGCGGGCCGGTCCTGACGCAGGCCGAGGCTGAGGTTGATCAGCCGCACCTTCTGCTCCAGCAACCAGTACAGGGCCGCACTGACTTGCGCGGCGCTGGTGACCCCGCGCTGGTCGAACACCTGGGCCAGGTAAAGCCGGGCGCTCGGCGTGCGCTGGCCGATGGCCTCGATGATCGCGCTGCCATGGCCAAGCGCATCCTCCTGCAACGGACCTTCGCCGATGCCTTCGGGGTGCAGGAAGAATCGTCGCCCGCCGGCGATCCGCTGATGGGCGGCATGGCCGCTGTCGATCACGCCAATGCGCAGTTCAGGCTTCATGGGTTGCCTCCAGCACGTGCAGCACACCCTCGCGCAATTCGAAACGCAACTCGGCATTGGCCAGGGTCGAAGGCCGGTGGCTGATGAGGATGCGCGTGCGCCCGGCGAACAGTCGGTCGATGGCCTCGATCACCTCGCGCTCGGTGGCTTCGTCCACCGCCGAGGTGGCTTCGTCCAGCACCAGGATCATCGGGTCCTGAAGCAGGGCCCGGGCGATGGCGATGCGTTGTTTCTGCCCGCCGGACAATTGCTGGCCGCGCTCGCCCAGGGGGCTGTCCAGGCCTTCGGGCAGGGACTCGATCAGGCTCTGCAACTGCGCCAGCCGCGCCACTTCGGCCACCGCTTCGCGGCTGGCGTCGGGCACGCTGTAGGCCAGGTTGTCCGCCAGGCTGCCGCGAAACAGCACGATGTCCTGGCTGACCACCGCCACCCGCCGCCGCAGCTGCATCAGGTCCAGCTGGCGCAGGTCGACGCCACCCAGCAGCACCTGCCCGGATTGCGGGTCGTGGTGGCGCTGCAACAGGTCGATCAGGGTGCTCTTGCCCGCTCCCGAACTGCCGCTGAGCGCCACTTTGCGGCCGTAGGGAATCCGCGCTTCGACGCCCTGCAAGGTCATCCCGCGCCCCGGGTGGCAAAAGTGCACGGCATGGAAATGCAGCTCGCCCTGCTCCGGCACCGGCAGCGGTGCCTCGGGGTGGGTGATCGCCGGCTCCTCGCCGCGCAACTCCATGACCCGGCCCAGGCTCACGGTCATGCGCTGGATCGCCACGTACAGCCCGAGCAGGCTCTGCACCGGGCCCACCGCCATGCCCAGGTAAGTGGAAAAGGCGATCAGCGCCCCCAGTTGCCAGGTGCCCTGCACCACCCAATAACCGCCGATCAAGAAAGCGCAGGCCCGGGACAATGAGGTCAGGGTGCCGGGCACTGCCTGGGTGAAGAACTCGGTGACTTGCAGCTTGAGCAACTGGTTCATGTAGCCCTGACCGAGGCCGTTCAGGCGCTGCGCTTCGCGTTGCTGCTGGCCGGCGCTCTGGATGAATTTCATCACCGGCAGGGTTTCCACCAGGAACGCGGACATGTCCGCCGAACGCTCGCGCAACTGGCGCACATCGCGCTCGACCTTGCGCCGCATCCAGCGCAGCCAGAGCACGTCCAGGGGAATCAGCAGCAGGGCCAAAAGCGAGAGTTGCCAGGACAGGGTCAGCAGCATGGCCAGGGCCACCACCAGGCCAATGACGCTGGACACCGCGGAGAACAATGAGTCGACGGCAAAGCGCTGGATCTCCGCGACATCGCCATCCAGGCGCGACATCAGGTCGCCGATCCGCCTTTGCCCGTAAAAGCCCGGCGACAGGCGCTGCAAGTGCCGATAGAGGTCGTCGCGCAGGGCGAACAGGATGCGCCCGGACAAGCGCGTGTGCAGGTAACGGTTGACCCCGGAGAGCACGGTGCCCAGCAGCCCGGCGCCGATCATCAGGACGGCGATCAGCACCAGCCGCGGAAAGTCCCGGGCCAGCAGGCCGTCGTCGATCAGCAGCTTGGTCAGCCAGGGTTGCACCAGCACCAGCAAGGATGCGCACACCGACAGCCCCAGCAGCCCGCCGATGGCCAGCCGCTGCGGCCGGACAAAACCGTAGAGCCAGCCCAGGGCCGCGCTCAGCGCCTGGGGATCGCGGCTGTCCACCAGCCGGGTGATCAGGCGCCGCATCAGGCGCGCAACTGCTTGAGCTTGCGGTACAGGGTCGCGCGGCTGATGCCCAGGGCCTCCGCCGCCGCCGAGACATTGCCCCGGTGGTTGTCCAGGGCACTGCGGATCAACTCCAGTTCGTTCTCGCGGATGCTCCCGGTCGACGGCCGGGCATGGGCGTTGAGGTCGTCGAGCATGCTGTCGGGCAGGTGTTCCAGGCCGACCTGCTGTTCGCCCTCTTCGCGCAGGGCCAGGGCGGTGCGCAGGACCATCTCCAGCTGGCGGATATTGCCCGGCCAGTGGTAGTCCGCCAGCAACCGGCGCAGCTCGCCGCTAAGGCTCACGTCGGCGCCGCCGAGCCTGGCCAGCAGGCTGTCCACCAGGGATTGCAGGTCTTCACGTTCGCGCAGGGCCGGCAGCCGTACGCTGATGCCGTTGACCCGGTAGAACAGGTCTTCGCGAAAGGCCTTGTCCTGCACTTGCTGCTTGAGGTCGCGGTGGGTGGCACAGATCAGCGCGATGTCGATGTCCTGTTCTTCGCCGGCCCCCAGAGGCGCCACCTTGCGGTCTTGCAAGACCCGTAGCAGCCGGGCTTGCAGGGCCAGGGGCATGTCGCCGATCTCGTCGAGGAACAGGGTGCCGCCATGGGCCTGTTGCAGGCGCCCGATCATGCCGCCGCGACGTGAGCCGGTGAAGGCGCCCTCGCGGTAGCCGAACAGTTCCGACTCGATCAGGCCTTCGGGAATGGCCGCGCAGTTGACCGCGACAAAGGGTTTCTCGGCACGGCTGCCGGCACGGTGCAGGGCCCGGGCCAGGACTTCCTTGCCGGTGCCGGTCTCGCCCAGCAGCAACACCGGCAAGCCATTGGCCAGGCCCTGGCGGGCCATGCGCAAGGTGCGGGCGTAGCGGCTGTTGCCGCCGGCCAGGGCCTCCAGGTCCTGGGGCAGCGGCGCGGCCTTGGCGGCGCTGCGTGGCGCGCGGTGCAGGTTCAGCGACGGCTGCGGCGCCCGCAGGGCCTTGTAGAACAGCTCGCCCTTGGCGGTCTGCAAGCTACCCACCGCCCCTTGTTGCAGGCGTGCCAGCAACTGCAAGCCATCGAGTCCGAGGAACTCTTCGCAACGCCGCCCCACCAGAGCCGCGCGCGGGGTGCTGAGCAACTGGCAAGCCTGGCCGCTGACCGCGAGAATCTGCCCGCCCAGGCTCAGGGCCAGCAGCCCCTGCCACGGCGATTCGAGGTACTGCCGGCGGCTGTGGAAGGCCAGGACGATCTGCTCCGGGTAGGAGGCGTGGAACACCCGTGCCTCGATCTGGCTGACCGCCATGGACAACAGCGCGGTGCTGTCCTGGGCCCGGCCGAGGGGGCCTTCGCGGGTCAGGTCGAGCACCCCGATCATTTCGCCCTGGGGGCACTGGATCGGCACCGAGGTGCAGGAGAAATGGCTGAGGCGGTCCAGGTAATGCTCGCCGCAATCGATCAGGGTTGGCCGGGCTTCCACCAGGGCCGTACCCAGGGCGTTGGTGCCACGGGTGGCTTCGCTCCAGCATGCGCCGAGGGTGATGTCCTGCACGCCGCTGTCCTTGAGCCGGTCGGCGCGGCCCTCGATGGCCAGGATGGTGGCGTCGGCATTGGCCAGGATGATCAGGCCGTCTTGGCCTTGATGCTGGTTCAGGTAATCGATGGCCGGGGTCGCAGCATCCAGCAACAGACGATTGCTGGCCAGCAGCACGTCGAGGCTGGCGCCGGATTCCAGGGTCAGTTGATGCTGGCTGCCAAAGTGCACGCCATGGCTCAGGCTGCGCCGCCATGACGCATCGATTTCCGCACGCAGGACCCCGTCGGGGATCTCGCCTTCCAGGTGCAGCCGCTCCCGGGCCAGCCGGGCTTCGTGTTGCTGCTCACCCTTTATTGTTTTTATAAGAGTCATCAAGCGCTCCGAATCGGTCCGCCCGCGGTACCCGCTCCACTCCCTTGGATTGCGCGAGGCACGCAAGCCGTGGTCAATGTCTACACCGGGTCCAGGGGGCAGTAAAGGGCTCTGACCCGGACAGCGGGTCGCCCTGCATTGCTTTGCCTTTCCTTGAAGATCAAGCAAGACCTGCGCCAGCCGGCGCTGACGCTCGGGCATCTTGACGTTTACGTCAAGCAAATGGCAAGTGCCACATGAGGCCGGTACGCCGCCAATGGGAAGCTGGCTTGCCAACGAACAGGGCCTTTTGTGGGTGCAAGACCTGGGGGCTCTTCGTCGGCAAGCCGGCTCCTGCATCGGGATATCGACAGCCCGATGGTGAAATGACTCAGACGTGGGGATCGCCGGGGGCCTTGGCCGGAGCGGCGTATTGCGGCTTGAGGTGGCCGTTCTGGTCCAGCAGCCAGGCATCCATGATCTGTCGCACCACGGGGCCGGCGACCCGACCGCCGGCTTCGCCGTTCTCGATCATCACCGAGATCACGATCTGCGGGTGCTCGGCCGGGGCGAAGCCGACGAACAGGGCGTTGTCGCGGTTGCGCTCGCGGGTCTTGAGGCGGTCGTAGCGTTCGCCCTGCTTGATCGCCACTACCTGGGCGGTGCCACTCTTGCCGGCAATGCGGTATTGCGCTCCGGCGGCCGCGGCGCGGGCAATGCCTCGCGGGTCGTGCATGACCATTTGCATGCCGTGGTTGACCTGATCCCAGTCATGGGGATTCTTCAGCAGGATGTTGGGCATCGGATGCTCATCCACCGGGGCCACGCCGTCGATGGTCTTGGCCAGGTGCGGGCGGTTCCACACGCCCTTGTTGGCAATCAGCGCGGTGGCCTGGGCCAGTTGCAGCGGGGTGACCTGCATGTAGCCCTGACCGATGCCGAGGATCACTGTTTCCCCCGGGAACCAGGGCTGGCGGCGAGTGGCGCGCTTCCAGGCCTGGGACGGCATCAGGCCGGGGGATTCTTCGAACATGTCCAGGGAGACTTTTTCGCCGAGGCCGAACATCGCCATGTAGTCGTGCAGGCGGTCAATGCCGAGCTTGTGCGCCAGGTCGTAGAAGTAGGTGTCGTTGGAGCGCATGATCGCGGCGTCCATGTCCACCCAGCCATCACCGCTGTGGTTCCAGTTGCGGTATTTGTGGTCGAAGTCCGGCAGTTGGTAGTAGCCCGGGTCGAAGACGCGGGTCGACGCGGTGACTACGCCGGTATCGAGGCCGGCAATCGCCACTTCCGGCTTGATGGTGGAGCCTGGGGCATAGAGGCCGCGTAGCACCCGGTTGAACAATGGGCGGTCGATGGAGTCGTGCAGCGCCGCGTATTCCTTGAAGCTGATGCCGGTGACGAACAGGTTGGGGTCGAAGCTGGGCTTGCTGACCATGGCCAGCACTTCACCGGTGGCCGGGTCCAGGGCGACCACGGAGCCGCGGCGATCCCCCAGGGCTTCTTCGGCGGCTTCCTGGAGCTTGATGTCCAGGCTCAGGACGATGTTCTTGCCGGGGATCGGATCGGTGTGCTTGAGCACCCGCATCACCCGGCCCTGGGCGTTGGTTTCGACTTCTTCGTAGCCCACGTGGCCGTGCAGTTCGGACTCGTAGAACTTCTCGATCCCGGTCTTGCCGATGGATTGAGTACCACGGTACTCCACCGAATCCAGGGTCTTGGCTTCCTTTTCGTTGATCCGCCCGACGTAGCCAATGGAGTGGGCAAAGTGCGCGCCCATGGGGTAGTGGCGAACGAACTGGGCTTCGACATCCAGGCCCGGCAGGCGGTATTCGTTGACCGCCAGTACGGCGATCTGCTCCTCGGTGAGTTCGTAGAACAGGGTCACGGGTACGAAGGGGTGACGGGCCTGCTTCATTTCCTTGTCGAACAGGGTGCGGTCTTCTGGCGGCAGGTGCAGCAGGTCGACCACGGTATCCAGCTCGCCCTTGAGGTCGGTGGTGCGTTCGCGGGTGATGGTCAGGTTGAAGCTGGGGCGGTTGTCGGCCAGGAGCACGCCATTGCGGTCATAGATCAGTCCTCGGGTCGGGGTGATCGGCAGCACATGGACGCGGTTGTTTTCCGAGATGGTGGCGTGATAGTCGAACTCCACCACCTGGAGGAAATACATGCGCCCTACCAGGGCACAGGTGATGGCCACCACCAGCACAGCACAGGCCAGCAGGCGCTTGTTGACCAGGCGGTTTTCTTTTTCGTGGTCCTTGATCGGAATCGCTTCGGGCATTGCTACAGCTTCTCGTTGAATAGAGGTCGACGCTGATCCGTGCGGATGAACTCAAGTCCCTAAAAAAGAGCTGCACCATACCAAAAACTGCTCATCGATTTTGAGGGGATTTCTGTCGTCACTGATCAGTGGTGTCGGTCCTCTGTGTCAGTGGAAGCAGGACCCGCCAAAGCGGGAATGGGCCGCCCCCTGACACTGTCGCGGGACGCTGGCAGCCGTAAGCACACGAGCGTGGCCAGCCCCAGCAACGCAACTTTTCCGCCGCGCAAAAACAAAACCCCAACTGCTTTCGCAATTGGGGTTTCGGAATTTAATCTTGACGATGACCTACTCTCACATGGGGAAACCCCACACTACCATCGGCGATGCATCGTTTCACTTCTGAGTTCGGGATGGGATCAGGTGGTTCCAACGCTCTATGG